>VAXU01000087.1 GCA_005885125.1 Actinomycetota bacterium | reverse complement strand
GTTGAACACCGGGATACGTCGTCGCCGGCGTCACCCCCGGCAAGGGCGGCCAGGACGTCGAGGGCATCCCGGTGTTCAACACCGTCGCCGAATCGGTCGAGGACGCGGGTGCGAACACGTCGCTGATCTTCGTGCCCGCGCGCTTCGCGACCGACGCGATCTACGAGTCCGTCGACGCCGGCATCAAGACCGTGATCTGCATCACCGAGCACATCCCTGCCCATGACATGTTGCGGGTGTACACGTACATGCGCGCGAAAGGCGTGACGATGATCGGCCCGAACTGCCCGGGCGCTCTGTCACCGGGCAAGGCGAACGTCGGGATCATCCCGGCGGAGATCTTCAGCGAGGGGTCGATCGGCCTCGTCTCGCGCTCGGGCACGCTCACGTACCAGATCGGCCACGAGTTGACGCAGCTCGGCCTCGGGAACTCCACGATCGTGGGGATCGGCGGCGACCCGGTCGTGGGCTCGTCGTTCATCGACATCCTGGAGCGCTTCGAGGCCGATCCCGAGACCGAGCTGATCGTGCTCGTCGGCGAGATCGGCGGCGACGAGGAGGAAAAGGCGGCGCGGTTCGTGCAGGAGCGCGTGACGAAGCCCGTCCTCGCCTACATCGCCGGCTTCTCGGCGCCGCCCGGCAAGACCATGGGACACGCAGGGGCGATCATCTCCGGTTCGTCGGGCACGGCCGCGGCGAAGAAGGAGGCGCTGGAGGCCGTCGGGATCCAGGTCGGGACGACGCCGACCGAGGTCGCTCAACTGGTCGCGGACAGATTCGGCGCCCGCGCGTGAGCCGTTCCTGCTGGATCGCCGCCGCGGCACTGGCGCTCGCCCTCGCGGCGCCGGGCGCGGCCGCTGCGGCCGAGAACGCGGACTGGCTGAGCTACGGCCACGACAACCAGCTCACAAACGCGGTCTCGTCGCTCGACCTGACGCCGACAAGCGCGCGCAGGCTCAAGCGTCTGTGGGTCGCGAAGCTCGACGGGGCGATCTACGCCTCACCGCTCTCGGCTCGCGTCGGCGGCCGCCAGTTCATCTTCGCATTCACCGAGGAAGGATCGGTCTACGCCATGCTGGCGTCGACTGGACAGATCGTCTGGCAGCGCGAATTCGGCACCGTCACGACACTGGATTGCGGAACGTGGGGGATCACTTCGACCGGCGCGATCGATTCCGTCCACGGGGTGCTGTACGTCGTTAACGCGGACGGCGTCTTGCACGCGCTCGATCTCACGTCCGGGCTAGACGTGCCCGGTTACCCGCGGACGATCGTTCCCAGGTCCGATTTCGAGTACGTCTGGGGCGGCCTTCGGATCGCGAACGACCGGCTCTACGTCCCGGTCGCGTCGTATTGCGACGCCGGGCCTGCCGATGACTTCCCGGACGGGAGGCTCTTCTCGATCCCGTTGGCCGATCCCGATGCGCTCACCGAGTGGCAGCCGGTCGCCGGTCCCGGGAATCTCGGTGGTATCTGGGGCTGGGGCGGCGTGTCGGTCGATCCGGCCAACGGCACGGTCTTCACCGGCATCGGCAACTCGCACGTCTGGTCCGATGACTGCTCGTGTTACGTCGACAACGGAGGTTACGGCGACCAGGTCGTCGCGCTGCCGCCAGATCTGTCGTCGGTGCTCGATGCCGACGCGCCGAGCCTTCCCACCACAGCGGACGAGGACTTCGGCGCGGCGCCGTTGCTGTTCCACCCGCGCGGTTGCCCGCCGCTCGCAGCGATGAACAACAAGATCGGCGCGCTATACATCTGGAACCGCCGGCGGCTGGCCGCGGGACCGATCGTCCCTCCGATTGCGCTCAGCGACGGGATAAACGCTTTCGTGGGCTCGCCGAGCTGGTACGAGGGGCGGCAGCTGCTCTTCGACGCGCAGGCGGTGCTCTACGGCCCGAACGGTCGGCTCGGGAACGGCGTGCGCGCGTTTACGGTCGACTTCGGCTGCACCTTCCATCCGCTCTGGGCTGCGCTCGTCGGCGACGGGAACCAGGCGACGCCGTTGGTGGTCGACGACGTCGTCTTCGCAACGGGAGGAGAGACGGGCGGCTTCTTCGCGCTGGCCGCCTTGAACGGCGCGCGGCTCTGGAAGTACCCGACCGTGGGTCGCACAGCCGCCGCGATGATCACGGTCGGCGGCACGGTTTTCGGGGCGGACACGGCCGGGTGGGTGTACGCGTTCCACCCGCCGCCGCCGCCGCCGCGGCGTCTGCCGCCGTCGCCGTGGATCCGGATCGGCTGACCAGGCCGGTCTCTACACTCGACGACATGGACACGATCTCCTTCGCGCGAGGTGTGCCGGCGCCGGAGTGCCTTCCGGTCGAGGAGCTCGCCGATTGCGTGCGGGCGGCGGTCGAGCGCGACGGCCGGACGATCCTGTCGTACGGCCCGGCGGGCGGGTATGCGCCGCTTCGCGAATGGATTGCGGACCGCCACGGCGTCGAGCCGGGACGCGTCCTGATCACGAACGGCTCGCTGCAGGGGTTCGTCTTCCTCGCCCAGCGCTTCGCGGGCGGGCGGGTGCTCGTCGAGCAGCCAACCTACGATCGGCCCCTGAAGATCTTGCGGGGGCTGGGTGCCGAGATCGACGCGCTGCCGATGGACGAGGAAGGGCTCGACCCGGACGCGCTGGCCGACGCGCTCCGCGACGGGCCGGCGCCCTCGTTCCTGTACACGATTCCGACGTTCCAGAATCCAAGCGGCAGGACATTGTCGACGGAGCGCCGTCGCCGGGTCGTCGAGCTCGTGCGCGAGCACCGGTTGCTGGTGCTCGAAGACGATCCGTACGGCCTCGTCCGCTTCGACGGAGAGGCTTCGCCGACGCTCTTCGAGTTGGAGGGCGGCGAGCGGGTCGCGTACTCCTCGTCGTTCTCGAAGACGATCGCGCCGGGCCTCCGCGTCGGATACTTCATTCTGCCGACCGAGCTCGAGCGCGAGCTGGAGGCGGTCGCGGTGTCGACGTACATCACGCCGGTCCTGATCGGCCAGGCGACGGTGCACGAGTTCCTGCGGCGTGGGAACTTCGAGCCCAACCTCGAACGCGTGCGCGGCCTGCTCTGCGCGCGCCGCGATGCCATGCTCGACGCGCTGGAGCACGAGTTCACCGAGGGCGTTCGGTGGAGCAAGCCGGCCGGCGGTTACTTCCTCTGGCTCGACCTTCCGGCAGGCATCGATGCCGCGGAGCTGCTCGCCCGCGCCGGGGAGGCGGGCGTCACGTTCGTCGAGGGCGCAGATTTCGGCGGCGCGCCGAACACGGCGCGGCTTGCGTACAGCTTCGTGTCGCCGGACGAGATTCGGGAGGGGGTCCGGCGCCTCGCAGCGCTCGTCGCCCCGGTCGCGGCGTAGCTAGGCGGCTTGACCGGTCAGCGGCCGCGGCACGAGGCGCGGTTGGCGGGGTGGAACGAGATTCCCGCGACTGTGGAGCCTGAACGTCGGACACGGGTCGTCGCCGGGCAGTGCGCACAGTCCGGCGCGCCGGAAGTAACAGTCGTCGCACGTAACGCCGCGATTCGTCGAGCTCATTTTTCCCCTTTGTCCTCGCCAGTCGGCCCGCAGTGACAAGGCGTGATAGTACGGAGGTGCGACTCGCAGACAAGGGTTGCCGCTAATGAAAACTGAGCATTTTCCGGCAGATTCGAAAGTGCCGAAAAGCGACGTTACTCAGCTCTTGTGCGGGAGTGTTGCCAGCACCCGCAACGCCTGTTGAAAAGTCTTCACAGGGACGACGCGTAAGCCGTGCGCGTACTTCCGCGCCTCGAGGTAATTGTCCCCAGCGGGGACGAGGAACACATCCACGTGCGCCTGGCGCGCGCCGATCACCTTCTGCTTGACGCCGCCGATCGGACCGATCGTTCCGTCGGGCGCGATCACTCCGGTCGCCGCCACTCTGTTGCCGTGGTCGAGGTCGCGGCCGCGCTTCTCCAAGATCTCGAGCGCGAACGCAAGCCCTGCCGACGGGCCGCCGACATCGCCGAGGTTGAACTTGATCTGAAACGGGACGTGGAGGTCGAGCGCAGGCTGCGGCTGGAACCCGATCACCGCTCGTGTTGGGTCGAACGGATCTGCCGACGTGGTGATCTCGACCCTGTGCTTGACGCCCTTCCGCAGGAACGTGATCGGGACCACGTCCCCGACCTTGTGGCGGGCGAGGATTTCGTGCAGATCGATCGTCGACCGCACCGGCTTGCGGTCCGCCGCGATGATCACGTCGTCCGGCCGAAGCTTCCCGGCGGCGTGCGTCTGCCCGTAGACGAGTGCGACCCGGACACCGTTCTCCCTGATCTTCACGTCGTAGCGGGTCGCGCCGTCCCGCAGGCTCGGAAACAGACGTTCCAGCAACGATGCCTTTCGCTCCAGCACGTCCACGTAGTAGATGCCGCCCCGCTGATCGGCCGGCTTTGCGCCGGGCACCTTGACGAGCTGCGCTAGCGGATGGGCCGTGTCGGGGACGAGCAGATACTCGTTCGAGCTTGTATTCAGGAGGATGACGACCGCAACGATGAGCGCGATCAGCCCGGCCACGAGAAGCGGGACGGGACGGAAGACTCGCCGCCAGTTCACGGGCCTAGAGTAGACCGCGGCTCAGACCACCGTCGACGGGAATTACCGTGCCCGTGACGTAGCTTCCGCGGTTCGAGGCGAGGAAGCAGATCACGTCTCCGACCTCCCGTGCGGCACCGAGACGGCGCAGAGGGATCGCCTCGAGGTCCGCCTCGCTCGGCCCCGCCGGGTAGACCTCGCGAATTCGTTCCGTGTCGATCCGCCCCGGAGCGATCGAGTTGACGGTGATTCCGCGCGGCCCGACCTCGCGTGCAAGCGTCTTGGCCCAGCCGATCACGCCGGGCCGCACCGTGTTGGAGAGCGCGAGACCGTCGATCGGCTCGCGCACGGAGCTCGAGGTGATGTTGATCACGCGCCCGCGCCCGCTCCGCTCGAGGTGCGGAAGGCAGAGGTGCGTCAGGCGGACCACGGACAGCAGGAGGAGCTCGACCGCCGACTCGACCGCGTCGGAATCGGCGTCGATCGCGGTGCCGCGCGGCGGGCCGCCGCTGTTGTTGACGAGGATGTCGATGCCGCCGAACGCGGCGAGCGTGCGCTCGACGACCTGCTCGAGGTCGCGCGGCACGCGGACGTCGCCTCGGACCGCGAGCGCGCCGATTCGCTCAGCCTCGCGCTCGAGCGCGTCCCGGCGCCGTGCGAACATCGTCACGTTCGCGCCCTCGTCCGCAAGTGCCTCCGCGGACGCGAGTCCCATGCCTGCGGACGCCGCGCAGACGATCGCCGTCCGTCCGGTCAGGCCGAGATTCAAGTGGAGAGCACGCCGACGACCTCGCGCACGGCGTCCGCCGAGGCCTGCAACGCCGCCCGCTCCTCATCGCCCAGGTCGAGCTCGATGATCTCCTCGACCCCGTCGCGGCCGAGCTTGACGGGCACGCCCATGTACAGGCCGTCGATTCCGTACTCGCCCTCGAGATACGCGGTGCAGGGAAGCACGCGTTTCTCGTCCAGCATGATCGCGTCGACTATCTGCGCAGCCGCGGCGCCCGGTGCGTACCACGCAGACGTACCGAGCAGGTTGACGATCTCGCCGCCGCCCTTCGCGGTCCGCTCGACCATCTCCTGGATGGCGTCCTCGGCGACGAGCTTGCGAAGCGGGACGCCGCCGACGGTCGTCGCGCTGACGACCGGCACCATCTGGTCGCCGTGGCCGCCGAGCACCATCGCAGTCACGTCCTTCACCGATGCACCGGTCTTCCAGGCGATGAACGTGGAGAAGCGCGCCGTGTCGAGGATCCCCGCCATTCCGAACACGCGGTGCTTCTCCCAGCCGGAGACGTTCTTCGCTACGTGGCACATCGCGTCGAGCGGGTTCGAGACGATAATCAGGATCGCGCCCGGGCTCTGCGCGATCGCCTCCCGCGCCACCGAGCCGACGATCTTCTCGTTCGTCGTCACGAGATCGTCGCGGCTCATACCGGGTGAGCGCGGCAGGCCGGCCGTGATCACGACGACGTCCGAGCCCGCGGTCTTCTCGTAGCTCGTCGAGCCGACGACGTTCGGCTCGTAGCCGAGCACGGCGCCCATCTGGTTGATGTCGAGCGCCTTGCCTTCCGGCAGGCCTTCCTTGATGTCGACGACCACGACGTCCGCGTAGTCACGCGTCGCGAGCACCTGGGCGCACGTGGCGCCGACGTTGCCGGCACCGACCACTGTGATCTTTCGGCGCTGGCTCACGCGCGGACTCCCGCTCCGAGCTTCTCGATGATCGCGTCGGCGACCTCGCTCGTGCCGACCGCGGTCGGGTCGGTTCGAGTCGGCTTCATGTCGTACGTCACGCTCTCGCCCTCGCGGATCACGTCGGCGATCGCGCGCTCGAGGCTGTCGGCGGCGTCGTGCTCGCCGAGGTGACGGAGCATCAGCATCCCCGAGAGCATCTCCGCCATCGGGTTCACCTTGTTCTGCCCGGCGTACTTGGGAGCCGATCCGTGCGTCGGCTCGAAGACCGCGACGTTCTCGCCGTAGTTGGCTCCCGGCGCGAGCCCGAGGCCGCCGATCATTCCCGCGCAGAGGTCCGAGAGCACGTCGCCGTAGAGATTCGGCAGGACGAGGACGTCGTATTCCTCGGGCCGCTGCACGAGCTGCATGCACATGTTGTCGACGATGCGATCGTCGAACTCGATGTCGGAGTTCTCCTCGGCGACCTCGCGGGCGACGCGCAGATAGAGGCCGTCGGAGAACTTCATGATGTTCGCCTTGTGCACTGCCGTGACCTTGCGGCGGCCGTTCCGGCGCGCGTAGTCGAACGCGAACTGGACGATCCGGCGCGTGCCCGTGATGGAGATGGGCTTGATCGAGATGCCGGCGTCGCGGTTCCGGAGCTGCCCGCCGTGGGCCTCGATCCAGCCGATCAGCTCCTCGGCCTCCGCCGTTCCCTGTTCGTATTCGATCCCCGCGTAGAGGTCCTCGGTGTTCTCGCGGACGACGATCAGGTCGACGTCCTCGAACCGGGTCCGCACGCCGGGATACGTCTTGCACGGCCGGACCTGCGCATACATGTCGAGCTCCTTGCGGAGAGCGACGTTGACGGAGCGGAAGCCGCCGCCGACCGGGGTCGTGATCGGCCCCTTGAGCGCCACGCCCGTCTCGCGGATCGCGTCGAGGACGTCCGGAGGGAGCGGGTTCCCGCCGTGCTTGTCCATCACGTCGGCGCCTGCCTCGCGGACGTCCCAGTCGAACTCGACCCCGGTCGCCTCGAGGACGCGGCGTGTCGCCTCGGTCAGCTCGGGCCCGGTTCCGTCCCCGGGAATCAGGATCACGCGGTGCGCCAAAGCCGCAGAACTCTAACGATGGCCGCTAGAGTCACGCGCCGCATGACCTTGCTCGAGGCTGCGACGAAGGCAGACGAGCTCGCGCAGTCCGGCGCGGAGCGCGAGCTGGCGACGCTGCGCCAGGAATGGGACGACGAGGTCGAGGCGGCGGCGCGGAGCCCCGACTACCGCGAGCGCGCGGTTGCCTATCGCGCGGTCGGCCTGTTCCGGTTTCGCCAGAAGATCGAGCTCCTCCGGCGTGGCCTCGACGACGACAGTCCGGCGGCGCGAGGGTCTGCGCTCGTCTCCGTGCAGCTGCTCTCCAAAGGGAATCCCGGCGTCGTCAACCAGATGCGCCCGTTGCTGCACACGCTGGCGACGGTCGATTCGAATGAGGCCGTCCGCAGGCTCGCGATCATCTGCCTGCGCAACGGCTCGCCGCAGCGCGAGACGGTCGTGCTGCTGAACGGGCTCGCCGAGGACGACGAGCAGGAGCCCGAGCTGCGCAACGCCGCTCGCGCCGTGGCTGCGGACCTGCGCAAGCGGGCCGGCCCGAAGCTCTAGGTCGTTAGCCCGCGCAGCTCTTGCAGACGCGGGCCTGGATGGGCCGCCCGCACGAGGGGCAGATGCGGTGCCGACGCCGCCACTCGAGGGCGCTCTTCTGTAGCCCCGCGAGGGCCATCAGGTAGCCGACGCCGCATGTGACGATCACGAACAGCGCAAGGTGCGGTTGGAGACTCATGGGGTTCGGTTCTCTCCGTCCACTGGGCTCTCAATCACGGCGCCGTCGCGCGTGGGGATGCGCCTGGAAGTACAACTCCCGGCGGCGCCGGTCGGATACGTGCGTGTAGAGCTCGGTCGTCGCGAGATCGGCGTGGCCCAGCATCTCCTGCACCGACCGGAGGTCGGCGCCGCCTTCGAGCAAATGGGTTGCGAACGAGTGGCGTAGCAGGTGGGGGTGAACGCGTTCCGGCTCGAGGCCGGCCGTTGCGGCGAGCCGGCGCAGGATCAGGAAGGCGCCCGCCCGTGTGAGCGGCCCGCCGCGCGCGTTGAGGAAGAGCTCAGGGCGGTGGCGCGCGTCGAGAAACGGACGACCGCGAGACAGGTAGCGGCGCAGCGCTTCGACGGCCGGACGTCCGATCGGCACGATTCGCTCCTTGCTCCCTTTCCCGAGCGCGCGCACGATGCGCGCGTCGAGATCGACGTCGCCTTTCGTGAGGCCGACCGCTTCGCTGACACGCAGGCCGCCTCCGTAGAGGAGCTCGACGAGCGCGCGGTCGCGATGTGCACGCGGCGTCGTTCCGGCTGCCGCTTCGATCAGCCGCTCGGCCTCGGACGGCGACAGCGTGCGCGGAAGCTTGCGAACGCGGCGCGGGAGGTCGAGCTCGGCGGCGGGGTTGTCCGCGCGGGCGCCGAGCAGCATCTGGTGGCGGAAGAACGAGCGCAGGGCGGCAACGCGGCGGGCGATCGTCGCGCCGGAGAGACCGGCCGCGCGGAGCTCCGCGAGGTAGGTCTCGAGATCCTCGGTGGTCGTCCGGGCGACGGAAGCGCCGAGCCAGTCGGAGACCGCGTCGAGATCGCGGCGGTAGGCCTCGACCGTGCGGGCCGCACGCCGCGCTGCGAGCAGCGCGAGGAAACCCTCGACCTCGGGGTCACGCGAAACAGCGGTCACGGCCGGAACTTCGCGTCAGCGCAGCGTTCGCCTGCCGTCTTCGGACACGCCCTGTGGATGAAAAGTCACACTTTCGGCACACAAGGGTCAGACCGTGGTGTTTTCAGCCACGTCAGGAGCGCGGATGCGCGCGGTCGTACACGCGGCGAAGGCGCTTCCCGTCGACGTGGCTGTACACCTGTGTGGTCGAGAGCGAGCTGTGGCCGAGCAGTTCCTGGATCGTCCGCAGGTCGGCGCCGCCCTCGAGCAGATGCGTCGCGAACGCGTGGCGGAGGCGATGCGGATGCGCAAAGACGCGGCGAACCGTCGACGTGTCGAGCCGGCGGCCCCGCGCCGAGATGAACAACGCGTTCTCCGCGCCGCGCGCGAGTTGCGGCCGGGCTTCGTGGAGATACCGCGCGATCCAGTGCGCCGCTTCCTCGCCGAGCGGCACGACACGCTCCTTCCCGCCCTTCCCGAGCACGCGCACGTGCTCCTGCTCGAACTCGACGTCTCCGAGGTCGAGCCCGACGGCCTCGTGGCTTCGCAGGCCTGCGGAATAGACGAGCTCCACGAGCGCTCGGTTTCTGAGCGACAACGCGTCCCCGCCGGCGAATGTGTCGAGCGCGGCCTCCACGTCGCGCTGGCGCGGGGCATCCGGCAAGCGCCGCGGGCGCCGCGGCGCGAACGACGCCTCCGGCACGCGCGCCGAGCCGAGCGTGAACCGGAGGAAGCTGCGGACCGCCGCGAGCTTGCGCCCGATCGTCGCCGGCGCCAGCTTGCGCGGTCGCGCGCGGCCGAGCTCGGCGCTGTACTCGGACAGCGCCCGCACGTCGATGTCCTCCAGCTTCGTCCCGCGCTTCGCGAGCCAGTCCCCGAACTCCCGGACGTCGACGCCGTACGCCTTTCTCGTCGCGTCCGAAAGAGACGGGGAAGTCAGGAAGCGGTCGATCGCGGCAGGGATGTCCACACGATGGTCATTCGCGTCCGGGTTAGCATCGCCTCCCATGGACGATCGCATCGAACGCCTGGCACGGCTGGTCGTCGAGTTTGGTGCGAACGTTCAGCCGGGCCAGCTCGTCGAGGTCTTCGCGGACCTTGGGAAAGAGGAACTCGCGCGCGCGATCGCGGCCGTCGCCTACGACCGCGGCGCGAAGTTCGTCGAAGTCACGTACTACGACCCGCGTGTGAAACACATCCGAGTTTCACGGGTTCGCGACGAGTGGCTCGAGTACATCCCGCCGTGGTGGGGACAGCGCGTCATCGAGCTGGGACGTGTCCATGCGGCGTCGATCTCGCTCGCAGGGCCGGCTGCGCCGCGTCTCTTCGACGACCTCGATCCGGCGCGGCTCGGCCGGGACATCTTCCCGCGCGTCAAGGAATGGATGCAGGTGACGAACGACCGCACCGTCAACTGGTGCATCGTGCCCTGCCCGACGCCCGACTGGGCAGCGCAGGTCCACCCGGAGCTCCAGCCCCCAGCCGCGTTCGACCGGCTCTGGGACGAGATCGGTCACGTCTGCCGACTGGACGAGGCCGATCCACCGTCGGCGTGGCGCGAACGGAGCGCGACGCTCAAGGACGTCTCCCAGCGGATGAACGAGCGGGCGTTCGACGCCGTGCAGTTCGAGGGAGACGGAACCGACCTGACCGTGGGGCTCCTGCCGACGTCCCGTTGGAACGGCGGCGGCGACGAGACGGTCGACGGAATCGCGCACATGCCGAACCTGCCGACGGAGGAGGTGTTCACCGCACCGGATCCCGAGCGAGCGGAAGGAACCGTCCGTGCGACGATGCCGCTCGTCGCGTCGGGCGCAACGATCGACGGCCTGCGCGTGCGCTTCGAGGGCGGCCGTGCGGTCCAGATCGATGCGGACAGAGGCGCGGACACGATCGGCGCCTTTGCGTCTCGAGACGAGGGCGCGTCCCGGCTCGGCGAGGTCGCTTTGGTCGATCGCGAGGGGCGCATCGGCAGCACGGGCACCGTGTTCTACGACACGCTGCTCGACGAGAACGCTGCGAGCCACGTCGCGCTCGGTGACGCGTACGACTCGAGTGTTGAGCCCGAGGATCACGAGCGGCTGAACCGCAGCGAGATTCACCTCGACTTCATGATCGGCGGCCCGAGCGTCGACGTCACGGGAATCACCCGCGATGGAGAACGGGTTCCCGTCCTGCGCGGAGGTCTTTGGCAGATCTAGGGGAGAGGAGGCGCCGGCAGCGACGGGAGCGCGCCCGTCGGGTCCGGTAGCGGCGGGACGTCCACGGGCGGAAGCGTCGGCAGGCTCGATGCGAGCTCCGCCGGCGGCGGCAGCGGGACCGTCAGCGGCGGCGGCGCCGGTGTCGAAGCCGGGGACGCCGATGGCTTCGAAGCCGGGCCCGGTCTCTGCGAGGTGGCGACGGGTGGCGCCGGGCGCCGCGTCGGGTGCGCCTGCGGCTGCCCGCCGCGGCGACTTGTCCCCGCGGCCGGCCGGCTCGGCTGTGTCGCAGGCGTCGCGTGACCCGGCCGCGCGCCTTGTGGTGCGCGGTGCGCGGCGTCGCCTCGCGCTTCGGCTACCGGCGGCAGCACGATCGCCGGGCGAGCGTGTGCGCGACCGAGGAGCAGCGACCGAAACGGGGCCGGTCCTACTCCGAGCAGGACGATGACACTGAAGAGGACGATTGCCCCGCCTGCGGCCGAGACCCAGAGCCGCACGTTGTCCCGATGGGACGCATGCACTCTCATGCTCCCCTTATCGGGGTAGGCCAAAAGGCCTAGAATCCCTAGTTCGAGTGGACCTGAGTCAGCGCACCGCTGCGACGATGTCAGCGGAGAGGCTCGGAAAACCGGCCAGAAAGGCAGCGCGCTCGGCCTTCAGGCGAGCGACTTGGCCGCGATATTCGTCGATGCGACCCGTCCTCTCGTACAGCTTCCTGGGCTGCAACACCTCGACGTCGTCGACGCCTGGAACCGCCGCCGCGACGAGGTAGCCGAAGTCCGGATCGCGCTCCCAGTCGATCGTTCCCTCCGCGATCCCTTTGACGATCGCCGACGAGTGCTTGATGCGGACCTTCTTCGACCGCTCGTCTTCCTCGGGCCCACCGACGCGGCCGGTGTTCAGCAAGTAGACCTCGAGCGGGTGCTCCTCGAGCAGCTCGAGGAACCG
>VAXU01000086.1 GCA_005885125.1 Actinomycetota bacterium | reverse complement strand
GGGCGGCGAGCGCCATCGCGTCGCTGAGCTCGAGCAACGGCGTCGCGTCGACGAGGACGAGATCAGCACGCTCCGTCACCTGGGCGAGAACGTCCGAGAGCCCGCCCTGCGAGAGGAACTCGGGTGGATTCGGCGGGAGCGGCCCGGACGGCAGCACGTCCAGCATCCCCTGCACCGAGCCGTTCCCGGCGCCAAGCTTGAGCTCGCTCTCGTCGACGACGGCGATCTTCGCGATCGCATCGTCGAGCCGAGTGTGGCCCAGTACCACCTGGGTGAGCCCTGGTCGGCCCTTGAGCCCGAAGAATGTCGCGATCGTCGGCCGCCGCAGGTCCAGGTCGACGAGCGCTACACGCCGGCCGCTGCGTGCAAAGGCGACCGCAAGATTGGCGACCGTTGTCGACTTCCCCTCACCCCGGAGCGCGCTCGTAACCATGATCGTTCTCGCGCCGCGATCATGGTTGACGAAGTCCACGTTCGTCGCCAGCACCCGGAACGCCTCGGCCTCGGCCGTGTGCGGGTCGGCGAGCATGATCAGCTTCTCCTTCGCGCGCAGGCGGCGCGACGGCTCCGGAATCCGACCCAGAAGTGGAAGCCCGAGCCTCGATTCCACCTCGGCGCCCGTCCGCACCCGGGTGTTCAGCACGTCGCGGAGGAAGGCGAGACCGACTCCGAGCACGAGGCCGAGCACACCGCCGAGGATCGCGTTGCGCGTCGGCTTCGGCTGCACCTGGGTGGCGCCCGCGGCGGAGCGCGAGAGGAGGACGTTCGAACCCTGGAGCAGCTCCATCGTGCGGAGTTGCTGGTCCTTCTCGACGAGATTCTCGTAGAGGGTCGACTGTCCGGCCCCGGCCGCCTTCAGCTCCTCGAGCCGCCCCTCCACTTCCTGACGCGCCTTGACGAGCGCCGCGGTGTCGAGCTCGTGCCGGTAGCTGGTGTAGGCGCCGGCATAGGCAGTCGCGAGGCGAGCGGCGATCGCCGGGTCACGGTCCGTGACCGTGAACGTGAGCAGATCCGAGTCGGACGAGGCCGAGACCGACGACTCGCCGAGCAGCTGGCCCGGTGTGCGGTTGGTCACCTTTGCGGCGTGCACCGCCCGGTCGGCGACCTCCGGCACGCGCGCGATCTCGGCCTGCGTCTGCGCTGCCCGAACCGGGTCGACGTAAGGCAGGGCGACGTTCGCGAGCGTCGCGCCGAGGTTCTGCGTGCCCAGGAAGACGTCGGAGGACGCCTGATAGAGCTTCTCCTGACGTTCGGAGACGAAGTACGCGGCCGCGGTGATGAGAGCGGTCGTCAATACGACGATCCATGCTCCCCGGCGCAGGACGTGCAGATGGTGGCTCAGCGCCGACGGCTCACTGGCGTGAGTCGGTATTTCTCCCCCTCACCAATTCGCGGGAAGACAAGCTAACACACGTCTGTAAACGCCCTTGGCTTGTGGATAAGCCGCGACTTTCGCTTGCCGCGACGACGCCCACCCCCGAGGACTCGTGAGCCGCAGGACCGCATGGAAGGCGTGTCATACCCAGTCCTTCGTCCGCTGTCCGAGCAAGGACCGTAGAAGCCATGTCCGGTGCTGTCAAGTGCGGTGCTGTCAAGTGTCTCCCCGAGGCGGCGCCGCTTCGGACCTCTTCCCACAGCGTGCCACCGCAAACGCGACACCGAGGTAGCGCTTGAGCGCGCCGCAATCCAGAACGGCCGTCAAAGCGGCACGGACTGACGAGCCCGAAGCCCTGAAGGGTGCCTTTATTCTGCCGCGGCTCAGACGGCGGTTCCGGGTGCTCGTGGAGGAGTCCGCCGAGCTTGTCGCGACGCCGGATCAGTTCAAGGAACCCGAGCGAGCGCGCTTTCCCCAAAGGCCGTCCGACCCTCGCACCCGCTCGGGTTCGACGATTAGACGCGCTCCGAGTTCAACGCTTGCGGATCGCCCGCGGTGGACGCTCGTCTCTTGGGCAATGCGCCCAGGAAGGCGACGCTCGTTGCGGCAGGGCGCCGCCGTCCTGAGTTGCCGCAGGGGAGAGAGCACAGCGAACTCAGGTCCTGGGCACCCTCGGTCGGTTCGAACCGGCCCCCGCATGTCCTTCAGTCCCCCCCAATCCATGGGCCGTCATGGCGCGACGGAGACCTCCTCTGCCCCCTTGGTGAGCCGATTTTCACCGCCGCGGTCCATTTCCGCACTGGTCGCCGAGCTCCCAGCGCGGTCACTGGTCGCTGACTCCCAACTCCTTCGCGAGGTCTTCTCGCCTCCAACGGTCGGCGGCGGCCGCAATGATCCCGGCGCGGTTCCGCTCGAGCCGGAGGATCAGTGCGGACGGTCGAGCCGGCGTGGCGTGCGAGCCTTGGGCATTCTGTGCTGGTGGCAGAGAGTCGGGCCAGCACAGGAGATTCGCGCGCGACTACCCATGCGCAACGACTGAAAAGCCGGGATGGCTACTTCGCGCCGGAAAGCGTGATCAGGAGACTCGGCAACACGCCACTCATCCCGTTTTTGGGGGGCGGACCAGCGGTGCTCCTACAAGTCGCCCATCCACTGGTGGCCGCCGGCGTCTTCGATCACTCCGACGTTCGACGCGATCTCTGGCGGCGCCTCGTCCACACGCTACGCGCGCTCTACCTGATCGCCTACGGGACGAAGGAGGAAGCCGAGCGGGCGGCCGAGTTGGTGCAGGCCGTGCACGCTCACGTGCACGGCGCCACACGGACGCAGCTCGGTCGCTTCCCGCCCGGAACGCCGTACTCCGCCTCCGATCCGGAGCTGATGCTTTGGGTTCACGCGACGCTCGTTCAGGCGTCGCTGGCGGCCTACGAGCGGTTCGTCCATCCTCTTTCGCGCGAAGATCAGGAGCGCTACTACCAGGAGATGGCGCTGGTCGCCCGTCTGTTCGGGACGCCCGCTTCCGTGATCCCCCGCTCGCTCGCCGATTTTCGCGAGTACTTCGCCGCCCAGATCAGCGGGGAGACGATCGCAGTCACCGCGCCAGCGAAGGAGGTAGCGGCGGTGATCCTGGAGGCGCGCCTACCCGCGCCCTTGCGCGTGTTTGTGCCCGCGCACCGATTGTCGACGGCCGGCCTGCTGCCGCCGCCGCTCCGCGACCAATACGGACTGCGCTGGGGCACATTCGACGAACTCGCACTACAGCTGGCCGCACGCTCCATGAGGATTACAGCAACGCCGGTCCTTGCTGTTGCCTCACGACTGGCACCCACGACCGGGCGACTCGCAGCCTGAGCGTCCTCAACGCGCAGACGTCTACCTGGTCGCCGCCGGCGACAACCCGGACCGGCTTCGCTCCGAGGCCGCCTTCTCGATGCTCTGCGGCTCCTCCCCGATCCCAGCCTCCTCGGGCAAGACGGTCCGCCACCGCCTCAACCGCGGCGGCAACCGCCAAGCCAACGCCGCGCTCCACCGCATCGTCCTCGTCCGCCTGCGCTGGCATCAGCCAACCAGGGAGTACGTCGATCGCCGCAGCCAAGAGGGCAAGACCAAACGCGAAATCATCCGCTGCCTAAAGCGCTACCTCGCACGCGAGATCTACACCGCGCTCACGCAAAACAGGCGAAACGAACCTCGTCCGGGCGGCTTGACATCTATAGGAGCATTACCCGACAACGTTCAAAATTCCGTTCTGCCTGGAAAACGAGTCATTCCCGGCATGTATCAGAGTTTTGAAACCCCTTCACGCGCGTGGGCGGTGGCGATCTTCGTCCTCGGCATCACGGGCCGGGGCTTGCTCGTCTGAGCAGGAAACCGCCTTCCGAAGCAAAATGAGTTGCCCCCGACCCCTGCCGGGTGGAGACCCTGTCGCGAGTTCCCGCAACGCCTTGTGACACGACGACCGCGGAGCTAGGCTCACACGCTTCGCCCGTGTCGCGAGTGGCTTCGCCGAAATCTCGTCTCTTGCTCGCGGTCGCGATCGGGCTCCTGCTCGAGGCGGCCGCGACGGTCCCGTTCGGGCAGACAGCGACGGCTGCGCTGCTCGTGCCGGCCGCGCTGGCGATCCTCGTCGCCGCGCTTGCCGCCCTCGTTGCGGGACTGTGGGCCGGCGTCTTCGTCGCGCTGTCGGGGTGGATTCTGTTCTTCGTCCTGGTGGCCGAGCGTGCGCTGCGTGCGGCGCTGGTGCTGCCGATCTGGGTGGCGCTCGCGGTCGCGGTCGGACTAGGCGGCGATCGCTGGCGTCGCGCCGAACGGGCCCGCAGCCGTGCCGACAGCCAGCTGGACGCA
This sequence comes from Actinomycetota bacterium, assembly GCA_005885125.1. Lineage (GTDB taxonomy): Bacteria > Actinomycetota > Thermoleophilia > Gaiellales > Gaiellaceae > 3-1-20CM-4-69-9. The sequence continues at coordinate 2,913 of VAXU01000086.1, read as the reverse complement.
GTTCGCGCCGACCTGTCCCGCGCGCTGCTTGAGCTCGACCTCGAGTCGCGGATCGTCGGGTGGACGGACGCGGCCGAGGCTATCTACGGCTACGAAGGCGAGGAGATCGAGGGACGGGAGCTCGCCGCGCTGGCCGGTGACGACGCGGAGGCGTCCAACGTCGCGCGCCGATGGCTCGAGCGTGTCGAGCGAGGGGAACGGATCCACTGCAGTCATGTCGTTCATCAGCGGAAGGACGGCGCCGACGTTTCGGTTTCGCTGACGCTGGCGCCCATTCGGGACGACGATCGCGTTGTCGGCGCCTGCGTGCTGATTTCAGATGTGAGCGAGCAAGCGCGGGCTCGCGAGGAATTGCGCCGCGCGGAGGCAAAGTACCGGACTCTCGCTGAGAACCTTCCCCTGGTGACGTGGCTATCTGCTCCGGGTGACCGGAGCTCGTTGCTGTACGTGAGTCCCCAAGTCGAGACGATGCTCGGCTACTCGCCCGCGGAGTGGCAGGCAGAGCCAGATCTTTTCTCGAGACTCCTGCACCCCGACGACCGGGAGCACGTCCTCGCCACACTCGAGCGCGTCCAGGCTGACGCAGTCCCGCTCCGCTGCGAGTACCGGCTCGTCGCTCGTGACGGCCGGATCGTCTGGATCCGAGAGAAGACCTGCACGGTGAAGGACGCGGCGGGCAGGCCGTTCTACACGCAGACGCTGCTACGCGACATCAGTGAACGGAAGCGGGCGGACGAAGAGCGAGAGCGACTGCGCGGCGCTGAGCGTGCGACGGCCGCGGTGATCGTCGTCCGGCAGCGGCGGCTCGATCTCCTTCGAGACGCCGGCGAGATCCTTGGCGCCACGATCGATGTTCAACCGTCTGTCCAGCGGGTGGCCGAGCTAACGGTCCACGATCTCGCCGACTGGTGCACCGTTGACGCCGTCGCGGAGGGCGGAGAGCTGACACGGGTCGCGGTCGCGTGCGGGGAGCCGCAACACGCGGAACCGGGGCGCGAGCCCGACAGCGCGGTGCGAGCGGTTGTTCAGTCCGGACAGCACCTGGTGATCCCGCCGCTTCGGCACGGCCAGGATCTCGATGGCGAACTGGTGGAGGCCGAACTGCCGGGCGAGGCCGTGTCGGTCATCTGTGTGCCAATCCGGAGTCGAGGGCGACCGCTCGGCGCGCTGACGTTTGCGCGAACTGCGCCCGGGCCAGCGTACGGTGCGGACGAGCTCGCGCTCGCGGAGGATCTCGCGGTCCGGATCGGGATGGCGATCGATCGGGCGCGCCTCCACGTCGAGGTCGAGGAGCGGGCCGACGCTGCACGCGTCCTCGCCTACGTCGCCGAAGCCGTCCTACTCCTCGACCGGACGGGCAACGTCCGGCTCTGGAACCCCGCGGCGGAAAAAATCACCGGGATCGTGGCTGACGAGGTAGTGGGCCATTCGGCGGCAGACGTGATACCCGGCTGGCGAGAGGCTGCCGACTCGGTACCAGTCTCGGCTTCGCCCGGCCCAGGCCACAGGGAAGTGATGATCCCGATCGAGACCGAGAAGGGAGAGCGGTGGATTTCGATCTCCGGCGTCCAGTTCTTCGGGGGCACGGTCTATGCCTTCCGCGACGTGACCGAGGTTCGCCAGCTCGAGGAACTGAAGGCTGACTTCATCGCCACGGCCTCCCACGAGCTCCGCACCCCGCTTGCCGCGGTCTACGGAGCCGCGCAGACGCTCCTGCGTCACGACTTCGCGCTCGATGAGGCCGGTCGTGACCGGTTCGTCTCGCTCATCGCGGAGGAGTCGGACCGCCTCGGCCGGATCGTCAACGAAATTCTCCTCGCAAACCAACTCGACGCTGGGCGAGTCGACCTTGGCTCCGAGCCGTTCGACCCGGTCGAGCTCGTCGCGCGTGCGGTGGAAGCCGCCCGAACCCACGCACCTCCCCGAATCTCGCTCGAACGGCTGGTGCCCGAGCGTGTGCCACTCGTCGCCGCGGACCGCGACAAAGTGCGGCAGGTGCTGGTGAACTTGATCGAGAACGCGATCAAGTACTCACCCGACGGCGGCCGGATCGAGGTCGGACTCGAATCGGGACAGTCGTCCGGGGAGGAGACCGTGCTCTTCTACGTCAAGGACCAAGGCATCGGAATCCCAGCCGAGGAGCAGGCACGCATCTTCGAGAAGTTCTATCGCCTCGATCCGCAGATGACACGTGGCGTCGGCGGGACCGGGCTCGGGCTCTACATCTGCAGCGAGCTCGTGAGCCGCATGGGAGGGAATATCTGGGTTGAATCGATCGAAGGGGACGGATCGACGTTCATGCTCGAACTTCCGGTCGACTCCACCTCGTTCCCGCGCGCCGTTCCGGGTTCCGCGCAAACACGCGGGAGCGCGCCCTCCTAATGCCCTTTGCCGGCTGATTGCCCAGCTATTTCGGCGCAGTGGGATGGCAACTCGGTCGGCTTGATCACGCGACCAGCAGTGAGTGCTGGGTTTGGAGAGCTGACGATCCAGCCGCAGGGCGACCCGTGCGGAGTCGCGCGCACCGGCGTCCCAAAAGTTAGACCGCAGAAGGATCGTTCTCCCCTAACCCCTTCCGCCGATGCGCGCGGCGACATACTCGTACCCTTCGCTACTTAGTGTCAATGGGTCCAACGGCCCATTTCGTCCACGGTTAGACCTTGTGGGCGGCGACGCGCTCCAGCCGTCGTCTCATGTCCGGACCGGGTCGTTGGCAGCGCGACGTCCACGTCTTCGGCGGACAGCGCGACGGCCTCCCCGACCAGCAGGCCTGTTCATCGGAGCCGCCCGGCAAGAGTTTTCGCCTAGCTCTTCCACTGTGAGAAACTCCCATTCGCCCGTCAGTCCTCGAGAAGGTCGACCGCGTGACTGATTTCGTAATCGTGACGACCAGCGACCAGGCGGTGATTCCGG
>VAXU01000085.1 GCA_005885125.1 Actinomycetota bacterium | reverse complement strand
ACGCTCACCCGTCGGGGCCCGTGCTTCCCAATCCGCCGCATGAGGGTGGGGCGCAGAGCCCGCCGTCGCCGTCCGGTGCGACTCCGCCTTCCTCTTCCACTCCTCCCTCGGTTTCGATCCCTTCCGTGTCCGTTCCGGCCACGCCGATCTCGACCCCCGACGTCTCGCTCCCCTCTGTGGGGCTGCCTGCGGTTCCGCCGCTACCCGCGACGGCTCCGGATCTGCCGATCACGCTGCCCGACCTGCCGCACCTTCCCTAAATCCGTTCGCCGCCCCCGGCAGAAGTAGTGGCGGGGATCAAAAAGGGAGGGATTCATGCAGAGGAGCTCGTACAGGCTCATCGCCTGGCTTGCAGCAGTTCTCGCTGTCGCGGTTGCAGTGGCGGTGCCGGCGTCCGCAGCGCCGGACAACAGCTACACCGTGCATCCGCTCGCGTCGAACGTCCCTGGGGCGGCGGCGCATGTCGATCCGAATCTCGTCAACGGCTGGGGCCTGACCGCCGGGCCGGCGACCCCGTGGTGGGTGTCGGACAACGGCACCAACCAGTCGACCCTGTACAAGGCGGACGGGTCGGTGCAGGGACTCGTCGTCCAGGTGCCGGTCCAACCGACGGGCACCGTTTTCTGGTCCTTCACCGCCCGCGCGATCTTCGTCTTCGCCACGGAAAAGGGCCAGATCCGCGGCTGGCATCCGTCGCAGGGAACCCAGACCGTCGTCCTCGCCGATCGTTCGGCGCAGGGCGCGATCTACAAGGGTCTCGCGATCTCGCCGGCCGGCGATCGCTTCTACGCGGCCGACTTCCACAACGGCCACGTGGACGTCTTCGACAGCACCACCTTCAACCTCGTTCCGGATTCTGGGTTCGTCGACCCGACACTCCCCGCCGGTTACGCGCCGTTCGGAATCCAGACGATCGGATCTCGTGTCTTCGTGACCTACGCGAAGCAGGGCCCCGACGCCGTAGACGAGGTTGCCGGCCAGGGCCGCGGCTTCGTCGACGCCTATGACTTGGCCGGCAATCTGGTCGCGCGCGTCGCACAGCACGGCCAGCTGAACGCGCCGTGGGGGCTCGCGTGGGCACCGGACAACTTCGGCCGCTTCAGCGGCGACCTGCTCGTCGGCAACTTCGGCGACGGACAGATCAACGCGTACGAGGAGCTGCCGAGCGGGCAGTTCGTCCACCGAGGCGAGCTTCGCACCGCTGACGGCAAGTCGCTCACGATCGATGGTCTCTGGGCTCTGCAGTTCGGTCACGGTGCGCCGAACAACGGGCCGACGAACACGTTGTTCTTCACTGCCGGTCCGAACGGGGAGGCCGACGGCCTCTTCGGCTCGATCACGGCACCCTGATTCCAGTGTCGCGGCGGCGCGGTCCCCCGGGGTCGCGCCGCCGTTCACTCGCCGGAGGCGGGAGTCGTGCCCAGGGGAGGCGGGCGCGAACTCGGTATCGTCCGCGCCGATGGCGGTCGCGACCATGCGTGAGTACGGGCTGTTCATCAACGGTGCGACAACGGAGCCGGCGTCAGGTGAGGTCCGTGAGCTGACGGAGCCTGCGACCGGCGAGCCGCTGGCGCGTGCCGCGATGGCCGGCCCTGGAGATGTCGATCGCGCGGTCGAGGCCGCCCGCGGCGCGCTTGCGGGAGCGTGGGGAAAGACGCCGCCGAACGAGCGCTCACGTTTGCTGCACGCGCTCGCCGACGCGATCCAGGCGAATCGCAAGGAGCTCGCGGAGCTCGAGGCGCGGAACGTCGGCAAGGCGATCTCATCCGTCAAGGCCGAACTGGCGCAGGCCGTCGAGAACTTTCGCTTCTATGCGTCGGCGATCGCGTCGATCGCGGGACGCTCGAATCCGATCGGCGGTTCGCTCCTCTTCTATTCGCTGAAGGAGCCCGTCGGCGTCGTCGGCCAGATCGTCCCGTGGAACTACCCGCTGATGATGGCGACGTGGAAGCTCGCGCCCGCCCTCGCCGCCGGGTGCACCGTGGTGCGGCGATGGGCCGACGACCGGTGCGCACCTCGTCCGCCATCCCGGCGTCGACAAGGTCGCGTTCACGGGATCGACGCAGACGGGCGCCGAGATCATGCGTCTCTGCGCCGAGACCGTGAAACGCGTCTCGCTCGAGCTCGGCGGCAAGAGCCCCAATATCGTCTTCGCGGATGCCGACCTCGCGGACGCGATTCCGAGCTCCGTGTGGTCGATCTACTACTCCGCGGGCCAGAGCTGCGAGGCGCGCTCGCGCGTGCTCGTCGAGCAGTCTGCGTACGACGACTTCGTGTCGACGTTCGCCGCGCAGGCACGGTCGCTCAAGGTCGGCGATCCGCTCGACCCGGAGACGCAGATGGGCTCGTTGATCTCGACGACGCACCGCCACAAGGTCCACGGGCTCGTCGAGGCGGGTAAGGACGAGGGCGCCGAGGTCGTCGCGGGGGGCGCCCCGGGCGACGGGAAGGGTGCGTTCTATCCGCCCACGGTGCTCGCGAAGGTCGACAACCGGATGTCCGTCGCGCAGGAGGAGATCTTCGGCCCCGTCGTGACCGTGATCCCGTTCGAGGACGAGAAGGACGCGATCCGGATCGCGAACGACACGAAGTACGGGCTCTTCGCGACGGTCTGGACGGGTGATCCCGCGCGTGGCCACCGCATCGCCGCGCGCATCAAGGCAGGCCAGATCGGGATCAACATGCCGTACACGGCGTTCCCCGGGATTCCGTTCGGCGGTTACAAGCAATCCGGGTTCGGGCGCGAGCTGGGCCTCGAGACGCTCGACCTCTATCTGGAGACGAAGAGCGTGCTCGTCTCGACGTCGCCGAAGCCGTTCAACCCCTTCGGCCTGTAGACCGCACGCCCCGATCTGCGGGGCCTGGTGTCGGGACACGATTCCGTCAGGTATGCGTTACACCTCCGTCACGGTGCCTGGCACCGCGCCGTCCGCCCGAGGGCAAGCGGGACGCGGGATGACGGCGCAATGCCGTTGCCGGAGCGGGCTGGTGGCGTCACACTTTCGGCGCGGTGCCTGGCACCGGGCTGTCCCGCACGGCCATGGCGAAGAGGGATGATCGGCCGGATGCGCGTCTTCGAGCGGCTGGACGAGCTGTACGCGATCGGCGGCGGCCTCGGGGCGAACCGGATCGGCGGCAGCGCGGAGGAAGATCGCGCGCACGAGCTCGCGGCCGGATGGATGCGCGACGCGGGCCTGTCGGTGGAGGTCGATCCGGCGGGGAACCTGATCGGCCGCACGGGCGATGCACGCGTCTGGACCGGCTCTCACCTCGACTCCGTCCCGAACGGCGGCAAGTTCGACGGCACCCTCGGCGTCCTCGCAGGGATCGAGGCGGTCGAGCGCGTCGGCCGAGGCGCGGTCGTCGCGTTCCGGGACGAGGAGACCGGCTGTCGCGGCAGCACGGCGTTCGCCGAGCGGGGCCAGCTCCCGGCCGCGTTCCTCGAGGTGCACGTCGAGCAAGGTCCGGTGCTCGAGCGTGCGGGCGCGCCGCTCGGGCTCGTGACGGACATCGTCGGGCTGGTTCGCGGCGAAAAGGTGTTCGAAGGTGATCCTGGTCACGCCGGCACGGTGCCGATGGCGGACCGGCGGGATGCGCTCGTTGCCGCGGCCGAGTACGTCCTTCACGTGCGGGACGCCGCGGCCGAGGTCGAAGGCGCCGTCGCGACGGTTGGCCTGCTCGTCGTCGAGCCGGGAGCGGGCAACGTCATCCCAGGCCGGGTTCGCCTGTCCGTGGACGCGCGGGCACCCGACCGCGAGCGGCTCGACCGGCTCGCAGCCGAGCTCCAGCTCGAGCCGTCCTTCCGGCTCGAGCCCGCGCCGATGGCCGACGAGCCGCGCGCTGTCCTCCGCGCGGAGCTGGAGGCCCGCGGCCTGCCGCTGGTCGAGCTGGCTTCGGGAGCGGGGCACGATGCCGCGATCCTCGCGGGCGCGGGCGTCCCGACGGCGATGCTCTTCGTCCGCAGCCTGAACGGCGGCGTGAGCCACTCGCCCGACGAGCACTCCTCCCCGGAGGACGTCGACCTGGCAATCGACGTCCTGGCGGGAGCCATCGAACGGTTGCACTAGGCAGCGCCCTCCCGCGGCCCTATAGTCGAGTCGCTTCGCGCTCGACCCCGGAGGAGAGGAGACCATGAAGAGAGGGAAACTCGCCCTCGTCCTGCCCCTGCTCGCGTTCGCCGGCGTCGCGGTTCTCGCGCTCGGCCCCGCGACCGGCGCGGCGAGGTCGCACAAGCAGGCCGCGGCGTTCAAGGCCGCATGGATCTACGTCGGTCCGCACAACGACCACGGTTGGTCGCAGGCGCACGACCAGGGACGCCTCTACGTGCAGAGCGCGCTCGGCTCGAAGGTGGAGACGACGTTCAAGGAGAATGTCCCTGAAGGCCCGCAGACGTGTCAGGTGATTGAAAGCCTCGTCCGCGACGGGAACAAGATCATCTTCTCGACGTCGTTCGGCTTCCAGGACTGCATGGTCTCGGAAGCGAAGAAGCACTCTGACGTGTTCTTCGAGCAGGCGACGGGGACCGCGCAGTCGACGAACCTTGCCGAGTACTTCGGCAGGGCCGAGGACGCGATCTACCTGTCCGGCATGGCCGCGGGCGCGGCCACGAAGAAAGGCGTCATCGGCTATGTGGTCCCGTTCGCGATTCCCGAGGTGATCCGGCACGCGAATGCGTTCGCTCTCGGCGCGCGGGCGATGCATCCGGGCGCGAAGGTCAGGTTGATCTGGACGAACTCGTGGCTCGATCTGGGGAAGGAGAAGAAGGCCGCACAGAGTCTCGTCTCCGCCGGCTCGGACGTCCTCGGGCAGAACGTGGACAGCCCTGCGACCGGTCAGTACGCCGAGTCGAAGGGCATCCCGTGGGTCGGCTACGACTCGGACGCCCACACGTTCGCGCCCAAGCAGTGGCTGACGGCGGCGGTCTACCACTGGGGCCCGTACTACCTCCGTAGGGTCAAGGCGGCCGTGAGCGGCACGTGGAAGACGGGCTTCTACTACGGGAGCCTGAACGACAACTTCGTCGGTCTCGCGCCGTACGGCCCGAAGGTGACGGCGAAGACGAAGAAGGCGATCGCAGCCAAGAAGGCCGCGCTCCTGAGCCACAAGTTCTACGAGTTCGCGGGGCCGCTGTACGACCAGAAGGGCAAGCTGCGCGTCAAGAAAGGCCAGCACCTGACGGTCACGCAGCTGTACACGATGGACTGGCTCGTTAGGGGCGTGATCGGCAGCGCCAAGGGCTAACGGGTTGGGCGGGGAAGTGCACGCTTCCCCGCCTACCTCTTCCGCCATGCACTCCGCCGTTGAGCTACGGAGAATCACCAAGCGGTTCCCCGGCGTCGTCGCGAACGATCACGTCGACTTCGACGCAGCGGCGGGTGAGGTGCACGCACTGCTCGGTGAGAACGGCGCCGGCAAGACGACGCTCTCGAACATCCTCACCGGCCTCTACCGGCCCGACGAGGGCGAGATCGTCCTCTCCGGACGCACGGTCGAGTTCCACTCGCCGCGGGACGCGATCGACGCGGGGATCGCGATGGTCCACCAGCACTTCCGGCTCGTATCCCCATTCACAGTGGCCGAGAACGTCGTCCTCGGCGACCACCGCGACGTCGGGCGAACGTTCATGCTACAGACGCGAGCAATCGAGAAGCGCGTGGCCGAGCTCTCGCGTCGATTCGGGCTCGCGGTCGATCCGCGCGCGCGCATCTGGCAGCTCTCGCTCGGCGAGCAGCAGCGCGTCGAGATCCTGAAGGCGCTCTACCAGGACGCGCGCATCCTCATCCTCGACGAGCCGACTGCCGTACTGACCCCGCACGAGGCTGATGCGTTGTTCGAGACCGTCCGTGCGATGGCCGCTGACGGGCGCACCGTGATCTTCATCTCGCACAAGCTGCACGAGGTGAAGGCGGTCGCAGACCGCGTCACCGTGCTCCGGCGGGGGCGATCGATCGCGACCGTCCCGGTCGCGGAGGCCACACTGCGGTCGCTCGCCGCGTTGATGGTCGGCCGCGAGGTCGAGATCGGACGTCGAGCTGATCCCTCTGCGTGGGCGGAGGCGAGATCGTCGCGATCGCGGGAGTTGCGGGAAACGGCCAGCGCGAGCTCGCCGAGACGATCGCGGGCATGCGTCCTCTGGCGGCGGGCGCAGTCCGCGTGCGGCGGCGGCGGCTGCGCGGCGGCGACCCGCGCGAGGCGATCGCCTCCGGGGTCGCCTATGTCCCGGAGGACCGGCTTGGGACCGGCGTCGCGCCCGGCCTGAGCGTGGCGTCGAACGTCGTTCTGAAGTCGTATCGGCAGCCGCCGGCGTCGCGTGGTCCCATCCTGCGCCTCCGCCGCATCCGTGAGCTCGCGCAGCACCTCATGCAGCACTACGACGTACGCGCCTCGAGCCCGCAGGTTCCTGCCTGGCAACTCTCCGGCGGCAACCTGCAGAAGGTCGTCCTCGCCCGGGAGTTCTCCGGCGAGCCGGCCGTGCTCGTGGCGGCGTCGCCGACGCGTGGGCTCGACGTGGCGGGAATCGAGACCGTGCACGCGTTCCTTCGCGATGCGGCTACTCGCGGGATCGGTGTGTTGCTGATCAGCGAGGACCTCGACGAGATTCTCGCGCTCGCCGATCGCATTGCCGTCATGTACGAGGGCTCCGTGGTCGGGGAGCGCGACGCCGGGTCGGCCACCGTCGAGGAGCTCGGGCTGATGATGGCAGGCGGCGAGAGGGAGCAACAGTGATTCGGATCGAGCGTCGCCTGGAGCAGCCCCGCCGGCTCGTCGTCGTCGTGCCGGTGGTCTCGATCGTCGTCGCGTTCCTCATCGCGACGATCGTTCTCCTTGCGACGAGCCACCCGCCGCTGCACACGTTTCGGCGGCTGTTCGACGCCGCGTTCCTCGCGAACGGCGCACTGACGGAGACGGTTGTCTCCGCGACGCCGCTCGCGTTCACCGGTCTCGCAGCTGCTGTCGCCTTCCGGATGAACCTCTTCAACATCGGCGGCGAAGGACAGCTCTACGCCGGCGCGATCACCGGCGCGGCGATGGGGCTGTTGCTCGCCGGCGCACCGTCGCCGGTCGTGATCGGACTAATGATGGTCGCCGGCGCCGCGGGCGGCGCGCTCCTCGCCGCGATCCCGGGAGTGCTGCGCGCCTTCTTCTCGACCAACGAGATCATCACCTCGCTGATGCTCAACTACGTCCTGGCTCTCGTGATCGATTACCTGATCTTCGATAGTCACTCGTATCTGCGCGAAACGAAGGGATTCGAGGCGAGCGTCTTCCCGCAAGGGAAGAAATTGCCGCCGGAGGCGACCTGGTCGAGCTGGACGATTCACGGTCTCGCGCTGCCGCTCGGCTTCCTCGTGGCGATTGGCCTGGCGGCCGCCGTCTGGGGCCTCTACGCGCGAACGCGATTCGGCTTCGAGGTTCAGGTGATCGGGGATTCCGTTCGTGCCGGCCGCTACGCGGGGATGCGGACGCGCCGCAAGATTCTCGCCGTCATGTGTCTGTCGGGCGCGATCGCCGGGCTCGGCGGTGCGAGCCAGGACGGAGACTTTCGCCACCAGCTCGACCCGCGCGGCCTGACGCAGGCCAACTACGGCTACACGGGGATCGTCGTGGCGGCGCTCGCACGCTACAACCCGTTCGCGGTCGTCCTCGTCGCATTCATGCTCGGGGGCTTGCAGAACGCCGGTTACACGCTTCAGGGCGCCGACTTCCCGGCGGGCCTCGTCGGCGTCTTGCAAGGCCTGATCCTGTTCTCGGTGCTCGGCGGCGAGCTGTTGATCCGGTACCGCATCCGATTCGACCGGCGTCCCGCGAAGGCCGAGGCCGCCGCACCGGAGCCTGCTTCGTGAACAACAGCCTCCTCGTCGTCGTGCTGGCACAGGGGGTCGTGTACGGGACGCCGTTGCTCTATGCGGCGCTCGGCGAACTGCTGGCGGAACGCTCCGGAGTTCTCAACCTCGGCGTCGAAGGGATGATGCTCGTCGGCGCGGTTATGGGCTTCTGGGCCGTCCAACGCTTTCACGTCTCCTCGCCGCTCGCCCTGATCGGCGCCTTGGCGGTCGCCGCACTCGCGGGGGCCACGATGGCTGCAATCCATGCCTTTCTCGTGATCACTCTGCGTGCGAATCAGATTGTCTCGGGCCTCGCGCTGACGATCTTCGCCGGGGTGGCGGGTCTTTCGTCCTATTTGGGCAACGACCTGAACCTCGCCAAATCGCCTGCGAGGCATCAATTCCAGGCGATCTTCCCCAAGTCGCTTCAGGACGTCGGCGTCGTCGGGCCGATCCTCTTCGGTCAGTCAGCGCTCGTCTACGCATCGTGGGCCTGTGTCGTCCTCGTCGCGCTCTACCTGACGCGGACGCGAGCCGGCCTGAACGTGCGTGCGGTCGGCGAATCGCCCGCGGCGGCGGACGCGATGGGAATCAACGTCGCTCGCTACCGGTACGCGCACACGCTCCTCGGCGGCGCGTTCGCCGGCATCGGCGGCGCGACGTTCAGCCTCTCGATCACGCCTCAGTGGCTCGCCGGGCTGACCCAGGGCGCGGGCTGGATCGCAATCGCGCTTGTGATCTTCGCCTTCTGGCGTCCCACGTTGTGTCTCGTCGGGGCGTACTTCTTTGGAGCGTTCACCTACCTCCCGTTCGCGTTGCAGAAGTACCACTGGGCGCCGCCGCCGGAGCTCTCGCAGTCGCTGCCGTACGTGATGACGGTCGTCGCGCTCGTGCTCGTGTCGTCGCGCGCAGCGCGGTTACGGTTCGGCGCACCCGCAGCGCTGGGACTGCCGTACGTGCGCGAGGAAAACTAGGTCTCCCGGAACGCGATCGGCTGCGCGCCCTCCCACAGGGTGCGGCGGCCGAGCTCTTTCAGGTGCTCCTGCCCCTCGACGAGCGTTGCAAAGTGGTTGGCCCACAGCTGGCCGGCCTTCGACGCGAAGGAGCAGTAGCCGTACGGAAAGAGCAGCTCGGTCTCGCTCTGGCCGCCGGGGTAGAGCGCGAGCTCGCCAGGGTGCGGGTAGGTCGTCGCGTTCTCGGGGCCGATTCCGAGGTCGCGGTCGCCCCAGGGAATCCAGTTCGACTCGCCGCTCCACCGGCAGTGGATGATCCGTTCGTCGAACGGCAGGATTCGGCGGAAGGCGGCCACGGTCTGCGGCGCGAGCTCCTCCTCGAAGCGCGCGACGAAACGGAATTCGCCTGAGACGATCTCGAGCATGGCTAAGGGATCTTCGCTCCTTGCGCGATCCAGCGCGCGAGGAGGTCGCGCTCGGCCTGGGTCATCTTCGTCAAGTTCCCGATCGGCATCACCTTCGAATCGACGGCCTGCTGCCGGATCCGCGACGCTTGGTCTCTGATCTCGGCGGGCGTGTCGAACATGACGCCCTTCGGCGCCGTGCTGACTCCCGACTGCGTCGGATGCAGCGAGTGACACACCGCGCAGCGCTGCGCGACGATCGGCTGCACCTGCGCGAACGCGACGGCCGGTCCGCCCACGCTCGCCTTGTGCTCCTGTGGCCGGATTGCGATCGCGACGCCTGCGATTCCCAGCGCGGCGGTGACCGGGATCGCCCACAGCGTGCGGCCGGTGTGACGCACGTTGAAGAAGTGCCGCACCCATGCGCCGATCACCATCAGGAGGACGAGGATCAGCCACCCGTGCGAGTGCCCGTAGGTGAACGGGAAGTGGTTGCTGATCATCGTGAGCACCACCGGCAGCGTCAGATAGTTGTTGTGCACGGAGCGCTGCTTGCCGCGCAGTCCCGCCGCCGCATCTGGCTCGCGTCCCGCCTGCTTCGCGCGCACGAGCTCCCAGTGCGCGGGAATGATCACGAAGAAGACGTTGCCGGCCATCATCGTGCCGACCATCGCGCCGACCTGGATGTACGAGCCGCGGCCGCTGAACAGCTGCCCGGCACCCCACGCGCTCGCCGCCACGAACGCCAGGAGCAGCGCGGCGAGCACGAGCTCGCGCCCGTCGCCAAGGACTCGGCAGAGGCCGTCGTACACGACCCACGCGGCGGCGAGCAGCGCAACGCTGATCGCGATCGCCTCCCACTGCGACAGGTCGGCGACGCCCTTGTCGATCAGGTACGTGTTCGCATTGAAGTAGTAGAGGACGATCAGCAGCCCGAAGCCGCTCAGCCAGGTCGTGTACGCCTCCCACTTGAACCAGAGCAACGGGTCGGGCAACGTCGGCGGCGCGACCCTGTACTTCTGTACGTGGTAGAAGCCGCCGCCGTGGATCTCCCATGCCTCCCCGGCGACGCCTTCGCCTGCATCTCGCTCGTCTCTGGGCGGGAGCAGGTGATTGTCGAGCGCGATGAAGTAGAACGAGGAGCCGATCCACGCGATGCCGGCGATCACGTGCAACCAGCGGAGCAGCAGATCGAGCCAGCCGTTCGTGTAGGCGTCCATCGCGAGCACTAGCTGTGCTCCCAGCGGTCGCGCGCGATCGCGACGAGCTCGTGGAGCGCCGTGTCGAGCTCCTCTTCGCGGGCGCGTCCCAGACGCTCACGCAGGATCGGGATGATCTCCGACTTCGGCCGGCGGTTGACGAACACGACGAAGCGGAAGCCGAACCGCTGCTCGTACGCGCGGTTGAGCCGGTCGAGCTCCGCGAGTGTCTCCGGCTCGTCTTCGCTTCCCTGTTCGGCCGCCGAGCGGGCAGACAGCTTGTGCGCCCCGATCGCCGGATGCGCGTTCAACGCTTCGAGCTTGTCGGCCTCGCTCAGTCCGGCGATCACCTCGTTCGCCGAGTCGAGTGGGTTCTCATGCTCGGCGAGGCGCTCGACGAGGGTTGTCCGGCCCTCGAAGAGCTCGGCGAGCTCGTGCACGGCCAGCTGCCGCGGTAGGTCGTGCACGCGTAGGAGGAAACGAGCAGTGGGACGTGGTAGTGGCCGTCCTCGAGCGCGAGCTCCAGCTCGACGCGCCGGAAGAACGGCGAGTGGGGCGCGAACACGAGCCGGTAGGGGCCGGGCTCGATGTCCGTGGCGAGCGGCGAGATCCGTCCGTCGCCGTCGGTGTCGGCGGCGGCGACGCTGTCGTCGCCGCGGTAGAGCTCGACGTGCACGCCGCTCGCCGGCCGGCCGCGCTCGACGTCGAGGACGTGAGTGGAGAGCGAGACGCTCATGGCGCGAATCTTCGCGCCTGGGCGCGATGTTCCCGCGCGATCTCCTCTTCGTCGCCGCGGACGAGGCGACCGTCCCGCACGATCTCCTCGCCGCCGACGTAGAGCCGGTCGACACGGTGGGGGCCCGACAGGACGAGGCCTGCGACCGGATCGGCCGCGCCGGCGAGCTCGAGCCCGTCCGTCCGCCAGACGGCGAAATCGGCCCGTTTCCCAGACGAGAGCTCGCCGATGTCGTCGCGGCCGAGCACCGAGGCGCTCCCCCGCGTTCCCAGCCGCAGCGCGTCGCGGGCCGTGAGCGCCGCGGGCCCTCCGCGGGCGCGCGCGACGAGCAACGCCTGCTTGACCTCGAGGAACAGGTCACCGCGCTCGTTGGACGCCGACCCGTCGACGCCGAGCCCGACGCGAACGTCGGCGTCGAGCAGTTCGCGCACGGGAGCGATCCCCGCGCCGAGACGCATGTTCGACGTCGGGCAATGGGCAACGCCGACGCCGTGCGTGCCGAACTTCGACACGTCGGCGGCGGACAGGTGGACGCAATGTGCGCACCAGACGTCCTCCGCGAGCCAGCCGAGCTCCTCCAGGTACTCGACGGGCGTGCAGCCGTAGAGCTCCCGGCAGTACGCCTCCTCCTCGAGCGTTTCGGCGAGATGCGTGTGCAGGCGCAGGCCGTGGCGGCGCGCGAGCTCGGCGGACTCGGTCATCAGCTCGCGCGTGACGGAGAACGGAGAGCAGGGTGCGACCGCGACCTCGACCTGGGCGCCGTCCGCCAGCGCGACTGCACGTTCCGTCGCCGCGAGCACGTCGTCGCGTTGCTCGACGACCGCGTCCGGCGGGAGTCCGCCGTCCGACTCGCCGAGGTCCATCGATCCGCGCGAGGCGACGATGCGCACGCCGAGCTCGCGGGCAGCGCGGATCTCCGCCTCGAGCAGGCCGTTCCTGTCGGGCGGGAACAGGTAATGGTGGTCGAACACCGTCGTGCAACCGGACAGCGCCAGCTCCGCGAGGCCGGAGCGCGCCGCCGCGTACTCGGCCTCGTCGTCGATCGCGGCCCAGACCGGATACAGGGCCCGCAGCCAGCCGAACAGGTTTTCCTGCTGCGCGCGGGCGCGGGTGAGGTTCTGCCAGAGATGGTGATGCGTGTTGACCAGCCCGGGCGTCACGACTGCGCCGTGCAGATCCGCCACGTCGCCGGCCTCGGGTCGCGGCCCGCCGCCGACGTCCCGCACGAGCCCTTCGTCGACGAGGATCCAGCCGCCCTCGTGCTCGGTGCCGTCGTCGTCCATCGTCACGACGTGCGCGTTGGCGAACAGCGTGCTCACGCGCGAAGCGGCACGAGCTCGAAGCGGTCGACGTCGACGAGCCCGCGGTCGGTGATCTTCAGGCTCGGGATCACGGACAGCGCGAGGAACGCCAGCAGCTGGAACGGCGCCTCGATCGTGCAGCCGAGCTCGGCCGCCGCGGCGACGATCGCGTGACTGCCGGCGATCACGTCGGCGAGCGGCCGGTCGGAGAGGATCCCGGCGACGGGCAGCGGCAGCTCCGCGAGCGCCTGCGCGCCGTCCACGACGACGATTCCGCCGCCGAGGTTTGCCAGCCGCCGTACCGCGAACGCCATCGACGTATCGTCCGTCCCGACGACGATCACGTTGTGCGCGTCGTGCGACACCGTCGAGGCGAGCGCACCGCGGCGAAGCCCGAACCCGCGCACGAACCCCAGCCCGATCCGTCCGGTGCCGAGGTGGCGTTCGATTACTGCGATCTTGGCCAGGTCGCGTTCGGGATCGGCGAACGCCTCGCCCCGGCCTTGCGCAGGCTCGTCGACGAGCGACTCCGTGATGATCTGACCCGGGACGAGGCCGATCACGCGCGCGGGGCCGCCGTCCCACGGAACCCGGAACATCTCCGGCCCGAGCGCGCCGAGCCGCACCGTGTGCTTGACCCACTCGGGGACGGGTGCCGGCGGGATCTGCTCGACCAGGCTTCCGCGCTTGAGCACGAGGTCGGGGACGAAGCGCTCGAGATCCGGCAGCAACAGCAGGTCTGCCTGACGGCCCGGGGCAACCGCGCCGAGGTGCTCGAGCCCGTGGTACTGCGCGACGTTGTGCGACGCCATCACGAGGGCGTCCTCCGGCGGGATTCCGAAGGCGACCGCGTCGCGCACGATCGCGTTGATGTGGCCGTCGGCATCGATGTGCTCCGGCTCCCGGTCGTCGGTGCAGAAGGCGATCCGGTGCGGCCCGTAGTCCCGAGCGAGCGGTAGCAGCGCGTGCAGGTTGCGCGCCGCCGACGCCTCTCGGATCAGCAGCCACATCCCCGCACGCAGGCGCTCACGTCCCTCGTCCGCGGTGGATGCCTCGTGGTCCGAGCGGATCCCCGCGGCCGCGTAGGCCTGCAGCTCACGGCCGCGCACGCCCGGCGCGTGGCCGTCGACGTGCGTGGCGAGGGCGAGCTTCGCGAGCTCGTGCTCGTCCCCGGCGACGACTCCGGGGAAGTTCATCATCTCGGCGAGGCCGATCACCCGCCGCCGTCGGAGCAGTCCTTCGAGGTCGCCGACCGTGAGCGAGCGGCGGGGCGACTCGTACACCGAGGCGGGCACGCACGACGACGCCATGAAGAACACGTCGAGCGGGATCTCCGCAGACGCATCGAGCAGCCAGTGAACGCCGTCGCTGCCGAGCACGTTCGCGAGCTC
>VAXU01000084.1 GCA_005885125.1 Actinomycetota bacterium | reverse complement strand
AGTCTGAGAGGGCCATCGGGGAGCTGCGCGCTAAAGGGCTTGCGTAACACCCAAAGCGGGTCTGACCCAGAGGGTCAGACCCTTGCAGGCCTCGGCGCCCGCGGCCACGCCTAGCCCAAGAGCACGAGCCCGCTGCGGGGAGAGACTTTCACCGAGACCGAACCCCCGGTGACCGAGTAGCTCCCGCCGACCAGCATGTCCTGCAGTGTCGTTCCGTTCGGGTACGCACCACGCACCGGTATCGATGCTTCCTCGTCGGACGAGCCCTTGTTCAGCACGACGATCACCGGCTTGTCCGCGCCGCCCGAACGGAGGAACGCATAGACGTCGTTGTCGTCCGACGCCTTCGACGTGTCACCGGTCAGCAACGACGCGAAGCCACCATGGCGAAGCACCGGCAAATCCGCGCGCAGCTGACCGAGGCGCGTGTAGAAGTCGAGCACGCCGAGATCCGGCGGCCCGTAGACCGACAGGCTGCCACTCTGATCGCTCCAGGGATACGGCGCGCGGGGGAAGGGATCCGATCCCGGTGCGTCGATCGCAACCTCGTCGCCGTAGAGCACCATCGGCGCGCCCACCCATGTGTACTGCAACAGCGCCGCGAGCTTCAGCCGTTGACGGGGCTCGGTGAGGCCGCTGTCGCTCGGGGTGCTCAGGGAGTTGAGGGCGCGCGCGGTGTCGTGGGAATCGATCAGGTCGAACGACGCGGCCGCCGCCTGCTGTGGGTACTCCTCCCAGATCGCGGTCAGCGCGTGTCCCAGCTTGCTCGGCGTCAGCGGCGCGCCCGCAGCGCCGTTGTTGTCGCTGATCGGCGCGCCGGCGGCGAACCCGAGGGCGTCGGCGCGGAAGCGGTAGTTCATGACGCCGTCGAGCTCGTTTCCGAGCAGGTAGTCGGTCGCATCCGTCGCCGTCGCCGTGACCTCCCCGATCAACGGCGCGTCAGCGAACTCCGGCTTCAGAGCGCTCCGGAACTCGCGCCACCACGAATGATCGATCTCCTGCGCCGCATCCAGACGCCAACCGAACGCACCGAGCCCGAGCCAGTGCTTGGCGACCGCGTCGGGCTTGCGGAAGAAGAAATCCTTCACTCCCGCGTTTTCGTGCTCGAACACCGGCATCTGCGACAGGCCTGCGAAGCCCACGTAGCTCGAATCCGTGCACGGCGTGCCGCCGCTGATCTTGAACCAGCTTCGGTACGGCGAGGATGTCGACTCGCAGGCGCCGTCCGTCGGGTACCGGTGGTACCGGTCGAAGTAGACCGAGTCGGACGAAGCGTGATTGAAGACGCCGTCGAGGATCACCCGGATCCCGCGGTCCCTCGCATCGGAAACGAGCCTTTCGAACTCCGCATCACTTCCGAGCGCAGGATCGACGTGCATGTAGTCGTCCGTGTCGTAGCGGTGGTTCGACCGTGCCATGAAGATCGGGTTCAGCCAGATCGCGTCGACGTGCAGCGAGTGCAGGTAGTCGAGCTTCTGCTCGATCCCCTTCAGATCCCCGCCGAAGAAGTCGCGGTTCCACGGCGGCGGAGTGTCGACCGGCTCGTTCCAGGTCGAGTGCCCGCGCGCCGGCGTGTCGCCGTAGAACACCGGACAGCCGGTCGTCGACCCGGGACGGCAATAGTCGTTCGTCGGATCGCCGTTGCGGAACCGGTCGGGGAAGATCGAGTACACGACGGCGCCCTGCTCCCATTCGGGCGTGGTGAAGGACGATGCGTATGCGGTGATCGTGAACGGAATCCCTTCCTGGGACGTCGTGATGCCCGTTCCGCCGCGCAGGACGTCAGCGTCGCCGTTGTCGCCGTACCAGAGCGTGCGTCTACCGGCGCGGACGCGGAAGTCGTACGTGAGGATCCCGGGCGTGGACGGCGTTGCGGCCGTCGCACTCCAGATCGCCCCGCGCCGATGCATCGCGACGTATCGTTTCCCGAAGTGGAGCGTCGCGCTCGAGGGCTTCGTGCCCGTCACGCGAAGCCGCAGCGTCACCTTCGAGCCCGCGCGAACGGCACCGAACGGGCTTCGATAGGCAGTGCTGAAGCTGTCGTGGAAAAGCCTCAGGCCCGCCGCATCAGCCGGCCCCGCGGCAAGCAGCGCACCGACGAGAGCGACCAGTACGAGCCCCCCTCTCGACCCCATGCGCGGACACTACAAGCGTCCGGGCGCGCCCGTAGCTCAGGCGTCTTCGAAGCCCGACACGTTCGAGTAGCCGAAGCGCGAGAACACTGCGTGCCGTCCGGAGACGTCGTAGCTCATCTCCGGCAGGTCGACGTACAGCCGCTCGCCCTGCGCGATCTCGCCGTCGCGCCAGATGAAACCCTTTTCCTTGACGATCCGGACGTGATTCTCATCGGCGGCATCGACAGGGCTCGTGAGCGGCGTCATCACCGACTCGCCCACTCCGTCGACCGAGAAGCGTGACTTGCGCCCGTCGACCGTCATCTTCACCTCGGCCCGGTCGACTGATGACGGCTCGACCATCGTGGAATTGAAGATCTCGAACAGCCCGTAGCCCTCCTCGCCGCGCCAGATGCGGCGCAGCGCGTCGTACTGCTCGTCGTTCGCACAGTCGACATACGCGTGGCCGTGACCGCCACGATCGTGGATCGCGCCCGGCCACCAGAGCGCCCAGGCGACCTTCGTCCCGGCCAGGTCGACCCCGTCGAAATCGCCGCGCTCGATGTCGTGCGCGACGAACGCCTCGCAGTTCCCCTCCGGCGAGGTCGGAAAGCCGCGGAAGTTGCAGCCGCAGCCCGGATCGCAGTTACACGTCTCGAGATACGTGCCGGAGATCTGCCACTCGGCCATCCGTCGTAACTTTCGCACAGTCGGCAGGCAAAGGTAACCTCGGGCCGTGTTCGCCCTTGCCTCTGCGATCGCCGTTCTCGCCGTCGCCGCGGCGCCGCTGAAGACGCCGTACCCGCCGCCGACCGCGGGAGCCGGGAAGGAGCCGACGGCCGGCAGCGGCCGCGCCGGCGGGCTCAGCTTCCGCCCGCATGACGCACTTGCGACCTACGACTCGATCTCAGGCTCGTACGTTCTCTACTTGACGCCGAAGCCCGTCGCATGCACAACCGCGTACCTCGCGCCGGTGCCGTATCTGACGGTGTCGATCGTCACCGCGGGGTCGCGGCTCGTCGTCGGTCGCCCCTCGCTGCAGCGAGGGAGCAAGAGCTTCGTGCAGGTCGGCTTCTACGTCGCGCGGACGCACTACTACAGCGTGCAGCCTGGCGTCCGGCTCGTCCTCACGCGCGTCGATGCGAAACGCAACGCGCTGTGGCACGGGCGGCTGACGGTGCCGAAGACGCAGATCAGCGGGAAGAACTACGCGTCGTTCAAGGGAACGTTCGCCGCGCGCTGGTGCGGCCGCGTCTAGCTAGAGAGTCGCGGCCTCGCTGACCTCTTCGTGACGGTCGGCGATGCACCCCAGCGCCCACCGTTCCGTCACCTCGATCAGGCGCCCGCGCAGCTCGGACAGATCGCGTCCCCAGAGCGGAAGCGCGTCGGCCGGAATCTCGATGCGCAGCTGGTGGACCGCGCCGCCCGCCTCGGGGCCGATCTCGTGGTGACGCTCGGAGACGATCGAGACGTGGTCCATCTTGTCGAGCAGCTCCCGTCCCAGTGCCTCGATCTCCGCGTCCGTCGCCTCACGACCGGCGAAGACGCCGAAGTTGACGCGCAATTCGAGCACCGGCGGCTCGCTCTCCGGGGCGGCAAACACGAGAGCGGACTCCATGTCACGGAATGCGGACTGTCCCTTCACGGTTCAGCCAGGGTGCCAGAGGCCGTGGCACTGTCAAACGAGGTTTCCGCTCTTTGCGAGAAAAGGGCCTGACCCCGGATGGGGCCAGGCCCTGGAGAACAGGCGGTTATCGCCTGACCATCAAAACGTTGCTGAACCCGGTGATGTACCCAGGCGCAGCCTGCGACGTCGGCATCACGACGCGCAGCCGCGAGCGCCCGTGACTCAGGCGGATCTTGAACGTCGCGGTGGAGCTCGCGTCGAGCGTCACCTTCTTCAGCGTCGTGGTGCCGAACGAGGTGACACGCTGGATGTTCACGAACTTCCCTGTGAACGCACGTGCCGCGGTCGCAGTTGTGGTGAACGTGCCCACACGGCCCTTCATGCTCACGAGCGTCAGCGTGATCGCCGGCCGCACCTTGACGTCGACCGTGGCGCTCGTCTGACCCTTCCACTGGGCCTGGTACGTCGTCTGGATCGTGGGCTTGGTCACGAACGTCCACTGACCGCCGTTCGCCGTGTCGACTGTCGACAGAGCGCTCATCGTGCTGAGGCCGAACGGCTGGGCCAGGATGTCGACCTTCTGACCGCTCTGCGGCATCGAGACCTTGCCCGAGAGCGTGACGCTCTGGCCGTACACGACGATCGGACGCGAGGCCGAGATGGTGATGGCCTTGTTCGAATCCGCGGTCGCCGCAGGTGCTGCCACGAGCATCGCCCCGAGCAGGGCGAAGAGAAGCATCAGTGTTTTCCTCATGGTCGGACCCCCTTGATTGGGTCTGTACAAGTAGATCCCACGGGGGTTAGGAACACCCGGTGCGCACGGTAAAAACCCTGTAAATAAGGGTTCTTTGAGCTTTCGGCAGGTATCCCTGAGGCCAATGGTCAGACCCTTCGGGTCTGACCCGCTTACGCTCTGCTGCCATGTTCGACGTTCCGGCGGAGGCCTACGACCGGTTGATGGGCGTGTACTCCGTGCAGCTCGCCTCGCAGCTCGCCGATGTCGCCGGGGTGCATTCGGGCCAGCGTGCGCTTGACGTCGGCTGCGGAACGGGCGCTCTCACCGCGGAGCTCGTCGTGCGACTCGGCCCAGACGCTGTCGCTGCTGTCGATCCATCCGCCTCTTTCGTCGCCGCGAGCCGCGAGCGCCACCCGGGCGTCGACGTCCGGCAGTCGGCTGCAGAGGCGTTGCCGTTTCCTGCTGCGAGCTTCGATGCCGCACTTGCCCAGCTCGTCGTCCACTTCATGGCCGACCCCGTCGCCGGTCTGCGGGAAATGGCACGCGTGACGAGTCGGGACGGTGTTGTCGCGGCGTGCGTGTGGGATCACGCGGGCGGGCGCTCGCCGCTCTCGGTGTTCTGGCAAGCCGCACGCGAGCTCGACGCGGACGCAAAGGACGAATCCGGGTTGCCGGGCGCTCGCGCCGGGCATCTCGCCGAGCTGTCCGAAGCGGCGGGCCTCCACAATGTGGAAGAGAGCGAGCTGGTCGCGACTGTCACGTATGCGGACTTCGAGGAGTGGTGGGAACCGTTCACGGCGGGCGTCGGGCCGGTGGGTGCCTATGCACGAGGGCTCGACGACGCGCAGCGCGGCGAGCTGCGCGAGCGGTGCCGCCGGCTGCTGCCGGAACCGCCCTTCACGATCGAGGCGGTCGCCTGGGCTACGCGCGGGACTGTTTGATCAAAGGGTCAGACCCTCGGTTCTGACCCGCTTTTCGGGGCCGGCTGCTAGAGAAGGGCGTCTCGCCGTACTAAGCTCATCCCAGAAGCTGCGCGGAGGTTCGGAATGGCACAACTGCGCGGGTTCGTAGCACTCGTGCTGATCGGACTCGTCGTCTGCCTCGGGGCTACGCGCAGCGCAGCGTCGGATTCCCTGGAGACGCGGCTGGGTTTTTACATCTGCCCGAACGTCACGACGACCATCTACCCGCAGACGCCGGAGCAGCAGACCCTCCCCGGGTGCGGGTCGCCCGTCATGTCGCCGAACGACAACAACCCCACACCACCCGGCGGCGATCCCTGCCTGCCCGCGAGCACGAACACCGACCTGGGCGTCTTCCTCACGACGCAGAATCCCTTCGGCGCGTTCGTCGCTTCCGGTACGCCGAACAATTGCGCCACGAACCCTCACACGCGCGGACGCGGTACGTTCAAAGCAGCGCTCGACGTGAGCGTCGTGCAGCGAGGATTCTGTCCGACGACGCTGACGGTCGCCGCCCACGAAGGTCCATTGGGCGGCGTCTTCTTTCCGATCGGAACCTTGCCGCTGGGGACCTACAACGTCACCGTCACGCTCCCCGCACAGACCGTGAACGAACCGACCGGACCGGTGAGCTGGCTCGGCGTCCAGGTGAGGGGGACACTTCGCGTCGGAACGACGTTTACGGAGACGGACACGAGCACGCTCGCCGTCGGCACGAAGACATTCGCCACGTTGCTCGACAACAGCTTCGCGGGGCCTGGCGCCGGCAAGCTCATGATGACCAAGAGCGCGCTCAGCGGCACCGAGTACTACGCGTGCGGGACGATCAACGTCGCTGCGAGCATGACCATCGGGAAGCGCGGACGCGTGCGCGGAGAGGGGCTTCTGACAGGCGGCAAGGGCAACTACCAAGGCATTCGAGGCACGTTCACGCTGGCTGGCAGGTACAACACGAGAACGAAGAGAGGAACGTTCGTCCTGAAAGGCGAGGCGACCTATTAGCCGGGGTCGAAGGAGCTCGAGACGGAAACCCAGGATCAAACCGTCGACACACCAAGGGCGACCTGGCTACACGGTGTCAATCACGTCGGTGTCACCGTCGCAAACCTCGACGAGGCGCTCGGTTTCTACCGCGACGTGTTCGGCCTCGATTTTCCGTCTTCAAACGGCTAGTCCTCATCGTTTGGAGACGCAAACAGCCTCGGAAAGCCGCACGCGGTGGCACCGACCAGGTCCAATCGCCCCCGTCAGCAGCGGGATGTCTCAAGCAAGGGTCAGACCCTCCGGGTCTGACCCGCTCTTGGGCGGCGGCTGCTACAGAACGGCCGCTTCGCCGAGCAGCGCCTTGGCCTCGGCGAAGAAGTCCGGCACCGGCTTCACCTTGTACTGCGGCCCGAGGACGAGCTCCTTCGTCCCCTCCGTCATCTGCAGCAGCAGATGCACGCGCGAGTCGCCGGGGAAGTCGCGCACGAGCGTCGCCAGCTCGCGCACGATCCCGGCCCGCGCCAGGCGCGCGTCGATCTTCAGCGTCACGTCGCGCCGCGGAGTGACCGCCTCGAACGCGGACACCTCCATCGCGATCAGCTTCGTCTCCCCCTCCTGCTTGTGGTCGACGCGGCCCTTGACGACGAGGATCCGGTCGGCCGTGCACAGCTCGCGTGCCGCCGCGTACACGGAGTTGAACACCACGCACTCCGCCGACCCGGTCACGTCGTCGAGCCGCAGGAACACCATCGGCTCGCCCTTCTTCGTCGTCAGCTGCTTGACCGCCGAGACGATCCCGCCGACTGTCACGACCTCACCGTCGCGGCGCTTCTCGGTCTCCGCGAGCGTGCAGTCCGTCTTCAGGCGGAGCTGGTCGCGCACGGCATGCAACGGATGCTCGGACACGTACACGCCGAGCGTCTCCTTCTCCATCCGCAGGAGCTCGTTCTTGTCGGCGTCACGGACGGGAACGGACGGATGGCTGCGCGACTTCGTCTCGCTCGGCTCGCCGAGGTCGAAGATCGACGCCTGGCCCGCGAGCCGGTCCGCCTGCTGCCGCGCCCCCCACGCCAAAGCCTGCTCCAGCACCTCGAGCATCCCGATCCGCGAGTCACCGGTCGAGTCCAGCGCGCCGCACTTGACGAGCGACTCCAGCGCCCGCTTGTTCGCGCACTGCGGGTCGACGCGCTCCGTGAAGTCCCAGATCGACGTAAAGGCCGTGCCCTCGTCCCGCGTGGTTCACGTCGGGCGGCAGCACCTCGATCCCCATCTCGTCGCACGCATTGACGTAGAACGGAACGCGGTCCTTCGTGTTCATCACGGAGGAGATCAGCGCCGCCATGTACTCGCGCGGGTGGTGGGCGCGCATATAGGCAGTCCTGTAGGCAATCAGTGCGTAGCAGGCTGCGTGCGACTTGTTGAAGGAGTAGTCCTGCGATGCCTCCATGTCCTGCCAGAGCTGGTTCGCGACCGCGGGAGTCGTGTTGCTCGACGCACATCCCTCGAGGAACTTCTCCTTGAGCGATGCCATTAGCTTGTGGTCCTTCTTGCCGATGGCTTTCCGAAGATCGTCCGCCTCGGCGGGCGTGAAGCCCGCGATCTGCTTGGCAATCTGCAGGTACTGCTCCTGGAAGATGCAGATCCCGTGCGAGACGCTCGTGATCCCCTTCAGCCGCTCGTCTATGTATGTGGCCTGTTCTTGGCCATGCTTACGACGCGCGTAGACCGGGATGTAGCCCATCGGGCCAGGGCGGTACAGCGCCACAAGTGCAATGAGATCCTCGAACTGCGTCGGTTTGACAAGGCGTAGCGCGTCGCGCATCCCGGACGACTCGAACTGGAAGACGCCGGTCGCGTCCCCCTTCGCGAGCATCTCGTACACCTTCTTGTCGTCGAGCGGCAGCGTCGACCAGTCGATCCCATTCCCGACGAGCTCGCGCGCCTTCTCGAGGACGTCGAGGTTGCGCAGGCCGAGGAAGTCGATCTTCAGGAGGCCGAGCGCCTCGATGTCGCCCATCGCGAACTGCGTCACGACCTCCTGGTCGGAGCCCTTCTGCTGTAGCGGCACGGTCTCGATCAGCGGCTTTGCGCCGATGACGACGCCGGCGGCGTGGATCGAGTCCTGCCGGGTCAGCCCCTCGAGCGGCTTGGCGAGGTCGACGATCTCGCGCGCCGTCGCGTCGGCGTCGTA
>VAXU01000083.1 GCA_005885125.1 Actinomycetota bacterium | reverse complement strand
CTGCGTCCGTAGCGACGAGGGATCGAAGTTCTGGATCCGGTCGATCCCGCTCCGGCCGTCTATCAGCCCGTTCCACGTCGCCTCGGTTCCGACTCCCAGGGGAGTGATCAGACCGATTCCGGTGACGACGACGCGAGGCACTCGTCCCTCAGCCGTTACTCGGCACCATGCGAAGTTGCCGCGCGCGCGTGACGACGTTCCCCTCGACCTTGACGTCGCCGCTCAGCGTCGCGCCCTCGTCCGTGCGCTCCTTCAGCTGCACCGTGATCTCCATCTGGTCGCCCGGCTGCACGAAGTGGCGGAACCCGACCTGACCGGCACCGGCGAGCCGCCAGCTCGTCCCCGTTTCCTCGGCGAGGAGGTGGGCGGCGAGCTCGCCCATGCTGCCGAGGATGAGCACGCCCGGCAGCACGTGGAAGCGCGGGAAGTGACTGTCGAAGATCGCGAGCGTGTTCGGGACGTTGCGGATCGCCGACGCCGACACTCCGGGCTCGACATTCGTGATCCTGTCGAGCGTCGTCCAGCGGCTCATCTCCACGGCCGTTCGCTCTGCGCCCATTACGCCGCATCCGCGAGGTTGGGATTGCGGACGACGACGGATGCGTTCGTCCCGCCGAACGCGAAGGCGTTCAGCATCGCCGCGCGCACCTTGCGTTCCTTCGCCTTGTTCGGGACGTAATCCAGGTCGAGCTTCGGATCCGGATTCTCGAGATTGATCGTCGGCGGGACGATCGAGTCGCGCATCGCACACGATGCGATCAGCACGCTGAGAGCGCCGGCCGCGGCGGTCATGTGTCCGGTCATCGACTTCGCGGAGCTGACCGTCAGCTTGTACGCGTCGTCGCCGAAGACCTTCTTGATCGCCGTCGTCTCGCTGAAGTCGTTGCCCGGCGTGCCGGTTCCGTGCGCGGCGACGTAGTCGACCTCGTCCGTGCCGAGGCCGGACTCGCGCAGCGCGTTCCCCATCGCGGTCACCGCGCCCCCGCCGTCCGGCGGCGCGTCGGTGATCCGGTACGCGTTCATCGTCGAGCTGTAGCCGACGATCTCGGCGTAGATGTGCGCGCCGCGTTTCTCAGCCTCCTCGAAGTCCTCGAGCACGGCCACGACGGAGCCCTCGCCGAGGACGAAGCCCGACCGGTCCTCGGAGAAGGGCCGCGACCCGCGATGCGGCTCGTCGTTGTACGCGTCCGTCAGCGCGCCGAGCAGGGCGAAACCGAGGACGTCGAGCCAGCTTGTCAGCGCGTCGAAGCCCCCGCTGATCATCAGCTTCGCGTCCCCTTCTTGAATCCGACGGTAGGCCTCGCCCACGGAATGCGCGGACGCGGTGCACGCGGTACTGACGCTGATCATCGGGCCCTGGCAATTGCCGAGCTCGGCGATCTTCTCCATCACCAGGTTGGGGTCGCGCGGCAGCGAAACAGAGGGTGGCTGGCGATAGAGGTCGAGGCCGTGCTCGATCGGATGGAGCATGTCGGCGAGGTCCTTGAGCTCCGGCCGCCCCACGCTCGCACCCATGGACAGTCCGCGTTCGTAAGGCTCGTACGGCGCCTCCGAGACGCGCGCGTCGCGCAGCGCCTGGATGGCGGCGGCGAGTCCGAAGCTGCCGGCGCGCCCGAGGTTCTCGCCCATCGACTTGTGCCCGTCGTCGAGGTACTTCGACAGGTCGAAGTCCTTGACGAGCCCGGCGATCCGCACCTTGTACGTGTCGGGATCGAATGTCGTGATGCGGCCGACGCCGCTCTTGCCAGCGATCAGCGACTGCCACGTCGACTCGACGTCGTTGCCGACGGGTGTGACCGCGCCGATCCCGGTGACTGCGACACGCCTCATGATCCGTCGGCGCGCGTCAGCATCTTCTGCAGGCGCTCCGTGTCGTCAAGGTCCGCGAGATCCTGCGCGTCGATCAAAGCGCACATGATGTCGCTGGCTTCGAGGACGGGACGTCCGTCGACGGTCACACGTCCCGACACGACTGCCACCTCGTCGCTCATAGAGTCCACTCTCCCATCGAGCTCGAGGACGTCGCCCGGCCGGACGACGTCGAGGAAATCCACGCTACCGATCGAGAGCAGGGCTGCGCGTTTGCGCCGATCGGTCGTGATCATCACCAGCCAGGTCCCGGCCTGGCAAAGCGCCTCGAGGATGAACGGGTACGGCATGACCGGCCCGTCCTCCCCGGGTTCCCAGTAGTCCTCGCTGAGGGACGTCAGCTTCTTGCCGCGAACCGACTTGCCCGGCTCAACAGCGTCGACCTTGTCAATGAGATGAAAACGCACCTGCGTGCTCCCGTCCCCGACGGGAATCTTCCGCCTCTTCGTCCCAGACGGCAAGTGCCTGGGCGACCGCGATCCCGGCCGAGTGAGCGACGGAGACGTCGACGTCGGCGAGCCCCCGGCGCTCGGCCCAGGCGGCCACCTCCCCGTGCAAGCAGACCTCCGGCCGTCCCCCCCGGCCGGGGACGATCTCGACGTCGGTCCATCGCATGCGCTGCCCGATGCCGGTGCCGAACGCCTTCAGCACCGCCTCCTTCGCGGCGAAGCGGCCCGCCATGTGCTCGTGCGCGCGGCGTTTCCCAAGGCAGTAGTCCTGCTCGCGCTCCGTGAACAGGACGTCGACGATGCCGGCGTTCTCGGTGACGAGGCGCGCCACCCGCCCGACTCCGACGATGTCAACCCCGACCCGGAGACGCGGACTAGGAACCTGCCGAGCCTCCGCGCTGCTCGACCATGTCCGCCAGGTTCTGGACCGTGAACAGCTTGATCACGTTCTCCGCGTGCAGGTTGCCACGCTGCTCGTCGGCATCGATCTGGGGCATGACCTTCTTCAGCTGCTCGAGACCCTTCTCACTGATGATCTCGTTCTCGTCGCTGAACTCGTCGTCCGGGATTCCGCCCTGGATGTACTCGGAGAGGTCGGAAGCCTGGATCTTGACGCCCGTGCTGCGCTCGATCCGAAACAGGATGTCCAGGAGATCGATGGACTCCGCTCCGAGGTCGTCCATGAGCGTCGCGTCGGGCGCTGCCTCGTCCTCCGAGACTCCGAGCGCGCCGACGACGGCCTCCTGAACGGCGCTGATCGTCTGGGACTCCGCCATGCACGAACCTCCTAACGGGCTGGTCGCTTGGTTGCGCCGATCATAATGGGGCGCCGATGCCGAGCATAGTGCCCACGCCGCCGTCGACCTCGACGAGCGCGCCGGTCATGTAGCTCGAATCGGGCCCGGCCAGGAAGGTCACGACGCCGGCGACCTCCTCGACCGTTGCGAAGGTCCTCATCGGGATCTGCCTGAGGATCCCCTTGCCGCCGTCCTTCTCGAGCAGCCCCTGGACGAGGTCGGTCAACGCCGCCCTGCCGGGCTTCGCGCCGACCGACCTCGTCCAGGGGCTGAAGGCGTTGATGGCGCCCTTCGAGGCGGCGTAGTTCGACTCGCCCGTCCAGCCTCGCAGCCCCATCATCGACGAGACGTTGACGATCGTGCCCTCCCGCTGGCTCATGAAGTGCTGCAGGACGGCCTTCGTGCAGTTGAAGACGCCGCCGAAGTTGACGCGCATGACGTCGAGCCAGTCCGTCGGCTCCATGTTGAAGATCAACGCGTCGCGCGAGATTCCGGCGTTGTTGACGAGGACGTGGAGCCCGCCGAGCTGCTCGATCGACTGCTCGACGATCCGCTGCGCCGCCTCGTACTCGGAGACGTCGCCCTCCACCGTCACGGCCTTGCCCCCGTTGGACTCGATCTCCTTCACCACCTCGTCGGCCTGCGCCTTGCCCGACCGGTAGTTCACCGCGACGGCGGCCCCCTCTGCTGCGAGTGCGGCGGCAACGGCGCGGCCGATGCCGCGCGACGCGCCGGTCACGAGTGCGGACTTCCCCTCCAGCTTCATCGTTGGAGGGTTATGACCTCCGGTCTCGCCCTTGTCAAGATGAGTAGGAGCTCGAAATGGCGGTCTATGTCGACGACGCACGCATTCCCTGGCGCGGACGCCGCTGGTCGCACATGGTCGCGGACAGCGTCGAGGAGCTGCACGTCGCCGCCGAGGCGCTCGGGCTGCGGCGCGAATGGGTGCAGGACCGCGGCCGGACCGTCCACTACGACCTCCCGGAGAGCCTCCGGGCGCACGCGATCGAGCTCGGGGTCGCCGAGCCGCTCAGCTGGCGCGAGCTCGCACGCCGCCGCCTCGAGCGCGCCTAGCGCATCGCGGGCGAGGCACCGGCCGCCGCCCGCTCCTTCGCCTTCGCGCGCACGTGACGCCGGACGTCCTCGTGCGAAGCCATCAGCTCGTCGAACTTCTCCTTCGGGATCACCATCAGCTCGGCGTCCTCGTCCACGACGACGTCCTGGTGATGCGTCGTGTCAAGCAGGAGCGACATCTCGCCGAAGAAGTCCCCCGCCCCGAGCGTCGCGCGCGTCACGCCGTCCTCCCCGACGACGCGGACACTGCCGGAGATGACGATGTAGAGCCCGTCCGCGGGCGTCGCACGCCTGAAGACCGTGCTCCCCGCCAGCCAGTACAGGTTCGCGGACTCGCCGATCAGGGCGAGGAGCACCCGTTCGTCGACGGATTCGAAGCCGGGCACGTCCCGGAGGGCACTGACCAGGCTGTGCGTGACTCGGCGTTCCATTCGACCCGCCTCCCGAATATCGTTGACGACTCTACCGGCGGAGGAACATGGTCGCACTCTCCAAGATCCCGTTGCGCATCGCACAGGTCAGCGACGTCCACTTCGGCGGGTCGCTCAGCCTGCCGGCCGAAGCGCTCGACAACATCCTCGAGCGCCTGCAGCAAATCGATCCCGACATCGCCGTCATCGCGGGTGACCTGACGACGGACGGCTACGAGTGGGAGTACGACCAGGCGGCGGAGTGGGTCGGGAAGATCGAGTTCCCGAAGATCGTCATTCCCGGGAACCACGACAGCCGGAACGTCGGCTATGTCCACTTCCGGCGTCTGTTCGGGGATCCGTACTCGCGGTACCAGGCGACGTTCGAACCTGAGCGCGCGGAGCGGTTACGGGCGACCGGCTTCACCGTCGTCGGGATCGACTCCTCCGAGCCGGACGTCAACGAAGGACGGATCGGCCGCGACCGCTACCCGTGGATCCGCGAGCAGTTCGACGAGCCGGACCACATCAAGATCCTGACCGTCCACCATCACCTGGTCGGGATCCCGGGCACGGGTCGCGAGCGGAACATCGTGCTGGACGCGGCCGACGTGCTGCTGACACTCACCGACCTGGACATCGATCTCGTCCTCTCGGGGCACAAGCACGTGCCGTTCTTCTGGGGCGTGAACGGACTGCTGATCTGCAACTCGGGGACGGCAGGAACGCGGCGTGTGCGCGCCGGCTCACCGCCGTCGTGGAACGAGCTGCACATCGACGCGGCGACGATCAAGGTCTTCACGCACTACCTCGACGGCCGGCGCGAGCTCTCCGTGATCTTCAGCAGGAAGACACGCGCTCTGACCCGCGAGGCCTTCTACATGACCGAGGACTTCCGCTGGTCGAATCAGGTGGCAGTCTAGGCCGGTACTTCCGGGGACCAGTGGTCGGCCCACTGGTCGGCATGGGGCATGCCGCTCGCGAGCATCGTGCGGACGAAGAGGTCGACGTCGATCGGCGTTCGCCGCAGCTCGACCGTGAGTCGGCCGTCCTCGCGCCCAACGACGCAGTACTCGGCCCACGGCGAGACCCGCATCACCCCTCTTCGTCGGCGGCGGAACGGCTGTCCGATGCTGCCGACGTTCAGGACGATGGACTCACCGTGGCGGCGGAACATCTGGAAGTGGGTGTGCCCGCCGGCGAAGACGGATGCGTCGTGGCCCGCGAGCATCGCCTCGAGCTTCTCGTCGGGCGTCGTGGCGAGGATCTCGTCGTCGAACGAGCGCGGCGACCCGTGGAATGCAAGCAGTGTGGTGTCGTCGTCGAGTCGCAGCTCCAGCGTGTCCTGGAAACCGCGCAAGTACTCGCGGTGCGAGTCCGAGAGCTGCTCGGCCGACCACGTGCACACGTCGACGAGCATCTCCGCCAGCTCGCCGTCGACCTTCGGCTCGTCCCCGAGCATGCACGCATCCCAGTTGCCCATGATCATCGGGCAGCCGAGCTGCTGCAGTCGCTCGAGCGTCTCCACCGGCTGTGGACCGACGGCGACGTCACCGAGGCAGATGATCCGGTCGACGCGTTCCCGGTCGAGATCCGCGAGCACGTTCTCGAGTGCAGGCACATTGCCGTGGATGTCCGCGATCAGGGCCAGCCGCATCGCCGCCGTATTCTGAACCCCCCGCCAAGGGTCTGACCCAGAGGGTCAGACCCTTTGTTTCTCGTCAGGCCGCCCGGACGAGGTCGTCGGCGTCGATCTCGACGACGCCGTCCAGCTCGACGGCGAGCCGCGCAAGGGCCTCGCGCTCGAGTTGGCGCACGCGCTCACGGTTGAGGCCGAGCTCCTTGCCGATCGCCTCCAGCGTCTCGGTCTCCCCTTCGAATCCGAAGCGGAGCTCGAGGATCCGCCGCTGACGCTCCGGCAGCTTCGCCAGCGCGCGGCGGACCGCAAGACGCTCGAACGACTCGGCGGCTTCGTCCGACGGATCTTCCGCCGTGGGATCGCCGAACAGATCGCCGAGCTCGCCGTCATCAGCCGAGCCAACGCTCTGGTTCAGCGACGCGGTCGCCTCTGCGACCTCGAGCGCTTCCTTGACGTGCCGGACCTCGAGCCCGGTCGCCTCCGCCAGCTCTTCGTGCGTCGGCTCGTTCCCGAGCCGGGTGCGTAGCTGATTCGCTGCGCGCGAGAGCTTCACGCGACGCTCGTGGATGTGCACGGGGACGCGAATCGTCGCCGACTGGTTCGAGACCGCACGCTGACACGCCTGACGAATCCACCAGGTGGCGTAGGTCGAGAACTTGAAGCCGCGGCGCCAGTCGAACTTCTCGACGGCGCGGTTCAGTCCGATCACGCCTTCCTGGATCAGGTCGAGCAGGGACAGGTCGCGTCCCTGGTAACGCTTCGCGATCGAAACGACGAGGCGGAGGTTGCAGTTGATCATCCGCTCCTTCGCCGCCGTGTCGCCGCGCTCGATCCGCTTCGCCAGCGCGACCTCCTCGGCCGCGGTCAGCAGCGGGAAGCGGCCGGCCCTGTTCATGAACAGGGTCAGCGCGTCGACCGAGCCGGACAGCTCGGTGTGGGCGGCCGTGACCGCGACGGTCTCCTCGAGCTCGGGCTCGACGATCTCGATCTCGCGGGCCTCGAGCTCGGCCCGGAGGGCCGTGAGCTCTTCCTCGTCGAGGTCGTGCTCGAGCGCGACCGCCTCGAGAGCGGCCTCGTCGATCGACCCGCGCTCCTCGGTCTCCGCGAGAAACGCCTCAATTGGTCCTTCGAACATCGTGGTACTCAGTTCTGCTCACTTCCTTCATTCCTAGGGGTGTCGACAGCGGCCGTGGATCGAGGGGTAGGCCGAAACCCGACCCCCCTGCCGCCGCACACGTAAAAACGAACCACCCTGGGTGGCTATTCCATTCTCGGCCGATGCCGGGCCGCCCGCTCACGCGGTCTTGACGCCGCGCGAGAGAGCCGAGCGACCCTGCGATTCGAGGGCATGTTTCTACAGATTTCTTAAGCTTTTCTTCCCAGAAAGTACCGAAAAATTGACAGGCGATGCGGCGGCGCGGCAAGCTAGGGACGGACACGCGGGGGAGTGGGCACTGCGGCGACACCCAGTCCCCCGCGTGTTCCTCGTTTCGACACCACGGAACGAGTTCCACCTGGATCGTGAAATGTTCCTCTCAATCGCCGGTGAGAGCCTCGGAGCATGTCGATCGTCCACTATGGCTCGTCGCGCCGGAATCGCTAAGGGTTCCGCGCTGGCAACGGAAGCTCGCCGTCCAGGGGTGTTGCGAATGGG
>VAXU01000082.1 GCA_005885125.1 Actinomycetota bacterium | reverse complement strand
CCCGGACCTCCGAGAGCTTCACGTCCGTGACGTTGACGTCCATGCGACCGGCCTCGACCTTGGACAGGTCGAGGATGTCGTTGATCAGGTCGAGCAGATCGGAGCCTGCGCTGTAGATCGTGTTCGCGAACTCGACCTGCTTCTCGCTCAGGTTGCCGTCCGGATTCTCCTGCAGCAGCTTCGCGAGGATCAGCAGCGAGTTGAGCGGCGTGCGCAGCTCGTGCGACATGTTCGCGAGGAACTCGGACTTGTAGCGTGACGACAGGGCGAGCTGCTCGGCCTTCTCCTCCAGCGCGCGCCGCGCCAGCTCGATCTCGCGGTTCTTGATCTCGATGCGGCGGTTCTGCTCCTCGAGCAGCTGCGCCTTCTCCTCCAGCTCTTCGTTCGTCTGCTGGAGCTCTTCCTGCTGCGTCTGCAGCAGCTCCTCGGAGGCCTTGAGCGAAGCGGCCTGCTCCTCGAGCTCCTTGTTCGTCTGCTGGAGCTCTTCCTGCTGGGCCTGCAGCTCTTCGGACTGCGCCTGCAGCTCCTGGGTCAGGCCCTGGGACTGCTCGAGCAGCTCCTCCGTCCGCATGTTCGCGATGATCGTGTTGAGGACGACGCCGATCGACTCGCTCAGCTGCTCGAGGAAGGCCCGCTGAACCTCGGTGAAGTGGCTGAACGAGGCGAGCTCGATCACCGCCATCACCTGGTCCTCGAACAGCACGGGGAGGACGATCACGTTGGCCGGCGCCCCGTGGCCGAGCCCGGACGTGATCTTGATGTAGTCCTCAGGCGCCTCCGTGAGGAGAATCGCCGTCTGCTCCACCGCCGCCTGGCCGACCAGGCCCTCGCCGAGCTTGAAGCGGTTGGGGACGTTCTTGCGTTCCTTGTACCCGTACGTCGCGATCAGTCGCAGGAGCTCTTCATCCCCGTCGCCCTCACGCATGAAGAAGCCGCCGTGCTGCGCGTCGACCAGCGGAGTGAGCTCGGACATGATCAGGCGCGACACCGTCTCCAGGTCGCGCAGGCCCTGCAGCATTCCGGTGAAGCGCGCCATGTTGGAGTTGAGCCAGTCCTGCTCCTGGTTGGCGCGGGTCGTGGCCGCCAGGTTCTCGATCATCTGGTTGATCGTGTCCTTCAGCTCGGCGACCTCGCCTTCGGCCTCGACCGCGATCGTGCGCGTCAGGTCGCCCTGCGTCACCGCCGTCGAGACCTCCGAGATCGCGCGCAGCTGTGTCGTCAGCGTGCCGGCGAGCTGGTTGACGTTGTCCGTCAGGCCCTTCCACACGCCGGAGACGCCCTCGACCTGAGCCTGCACCCCGAGCTTCCCCTCGGTGCCGACCTCCTTCGCGACGCGCGTGACCTCTGCGGCGAACGACGAGAGCTGATCGACCATGATGTTGATCGTGTTCTTCAGCTCGAGGATCTCGCCGCGCGCGTCGACGGTGATCTTCTTCGACAGCTCGCCCTTCGCGACGGCCGTCGTCACCTCGGCGATGTTGCGCACCTGATTCGTCAAGTTGTCGGCCATCGCGTTCACGTTGTCCGTCAGGTCCTTCCACGTGCCCGAGACGCCCTTCACGCGCGCCTGGCCGCCGAGCTTCCCTTCCGTTCCCACTTCCCGGGCGACCCGCGTGACCTCGTCGGCGAACGACGAGAGCTGGTCGACCATGATGTTGATCGTGTTCTTGAGGGCGAGGATCTCGCCCTTGACGTCGACGGTGATCTTCTTCGAGAGGTCGCCGTTCGCGACCGCCGTCGTGACGTCGGCGATGTTGCGCACCTGGGTGGTCAGGTTGTCGGCGAGCATGTTGACGTTGTCCGTCAGGTCTCTCCATGTGCCGCTGACCCCCTCGACGTTCGCCTGACCGCCGAGCCGGCCTTCGACGCCGACCTCCTTCGCGACGCGTGTGACCTCCGCTGCGAACGTGCGCAGCTGGTCGACCATCGTGTTGATCGTCTCCTTGAGCTCGAGGATCTCGCCGCGCGCCTCGACAGTGATCTTCTTGGAGAGGTCGCCGGTCGCGACGGCCGTCGTCACGTCGGCGATGTTGCGCACCTGCGTGGAGAGGTTGTCGGCGAGCGTGTTGACGTTGTCGGTGAGGTCCTTCCACGTGCCGCTGACGCCCTTGACGTTCGCCTGGCCGCCGAGCTTGCCCTCGGTGCCGACCTCGCGGGCGACGCGGGTGACCTCGTCGGCGAACGACGAGAGCTGGTCGACCATGATGTTGATCGTGTTCTTGAGGGCGAGGATCTCGCCCTTGGCGTCGACCGTGATCTTCTTGGAGAGGTCGCCGGTCGCGACGGCCGTCGTCACCTCCGCGATGTTGCGCACCTGCATGGAGAGGTTGTCCGCGAGCGTGTTGACGTTGTCCGTCAGGTCCTTCCACGTGCCAGAGACACCCTTCACCTGCGCCTGGCCGCCCAATTTGCCCTCCGTGCCGACCTCGCGCGCGACGCGCGTGACCTCGTCGGCGAACGACGAGAGCTGGTCGACCATCGTGTTGATGGTCTCCTTCAGCTGCGCGATCTCGCCGCGCGCGTCGACGGTGATCTTCTTGGACAGGTCGCCGGTCGCGACGGCCGTCGTCACCTCCGCGATGTTCCGCACTTGGTCGGTCAGGTTGTCCGCCATCCCGTTCACGGACTCCGTGAGGCCGCGCCACGTCCCGCTGACGCCTTCGACCTCCGCCTGGCCGCCCAGGCGGCCCTCGGTGCCGACCTCCGTTGCGACGCGCGTGACCTCGTCTGCGAACGCGGAGAGCTGGTCGACCATCGTGTTGATCGTGTTCTTGAGCTCGGCGACCTCGCCCTTGACGTCGACCGTGATCTTCTTGGACAGGTCGCCCTTCGCCACCGCCGTCGTCACGTCGGCGATGTTGCGCACTTGTGAGGTGAGGTTGCCGGCGAGCGTGTTGACGTTGTCGGTCAGGTGCTTCCAGGTGCCAGAGACTCCCTGTACGTCCGCCTGGCCGCCGAGGATGCCCTCGGTGCCGACCTCGCGCGCGACGCGCGTGACCTCGTCTGCGAAGGACGAGAGCTGGTCGACCATCGTGTTGATCGTGTTCTTCAGCTGCGCGATCTCGCCGCGCGCGTCGACCGTGATCTTGCGCGAGAGGTCGCCCTTCGCGACCGCCGTCGTGACGTCGGCGATGTTGCGCACCTGGTTCGTCAGGTTGTCGGCGAGCTGGTTGACGTTGTTCGTCAGGTCGCGCCACGTACCCGAGACGCCCTTTACTTCCGCCTGGCCGCCGAGGCGGCCCTCGGTACCGACCTCCTTCGCGACGCGCGTCACCTCGGCCGCAAACGCGGACAGCTGGTCGACCATCGTGTTGATCGTCCGGGCGAGGCGGGCGACCTCGCCCTTGGCCTCGACCGTGATCTTGCGGGACAGGTCGCCCTTCGCGACTGCCGTCGTCACCTCGGCGATGTTCCGCACCTGCGTCGTCAGGTTGTTCGCCATCGAGTTCACGTTGTCCGTGAGCGCCTTCCACGTGCCGGCGACGTTCGGCACCTCCGCCTGGCCGCCGAGCTTGCCCTCTGTCCCCACCTCGCGCGCCACGCCGGTCACCTGATCGGCGAACACGCGCAGCGTGTCGATCATGGAGTTGATCGTGTCGGCGAGCGCGGCGACCTCGCCTTTTGCCTCGATCGTGAACTTCTGGGCCAGGTCGCCGTTGGCGACCGCGGTCACGACGCGGGCGATGCCGCGGACCTGTGTCGTCAGGTTCGTGGCCATGAAGTTGACGTTGTCGGTCAGGTCCTTCCACGTGCCGGAGACGCCCTTCACCTGCGCCTGGCCGCCGAGGATCCCCTCGGTGCCGACCTCGCGGGCGACCCGCGTGACCTCGTCGGCGAACGACGAGAGCTGGTCGACCATCGTGTTGATCGTGTTCTTGAGGCGGAGGATCTCGCCCTTCGCGTCGACGGTGATCTTCTTGGAGAGGTCGCCCGTCGCGACCGCGGTCGTCACCTCGGCGATGTTGCGCACCTGGTCGGTGAGGTTCGACGCCATGCCGTTCACGGACTCGGTGAGGCCGCGCCACGTCCCCGAGACGCCTTCGACCTCGGCCTGGCCGCCCAGCTTGCCCTCGGTGCCGACCTCCTTCGCCACGCGCGTCACCTCGGCGGCGAACAGGCGCAGCGTGTCGATCATCGAGTTGATCGTGTCGGCGAGCGCGGCGACCTCGCCCTTCGCCTCGATCGTGAACTTCTGATTAAGACGAGGTCACTCGCGTCGCCCTTGACGGTCGCCTGGCCCCCGAGCTTGCCCTCGGTGCCGACCTCGCGGGCGACGCGAGTGACCTCGTCGGCGAACGAGCGGAGCTGGTCGACCATCGTGTTGATGGTGTTCTTGAGCTCGCGAACCTCGCCCTTGACGTCCACGGTGATCTTCTTGCTGAGGTCGCCGTTCGCGACTGCGGTGGTGACCTCAGCGATGTTGCGCACCTGCGTCGTCAGGTTGTTCGCCATGAAGTTGACGTTGTCGGTCAGCTCGCGCCAGATTCCCGAGACGCCGCGGACCCGCGCCTGGCCGCCGAGCACACCCTCGGTGCCGACCTCGCGCGCGACGCGCGTGACCTCGGCGGCAAACGACGACAGCTGATCGAGCATCGCGTTCACCGTCGTGCCGATGCGGCGGAACTCCCCGCGCACCGGACGGCCTTCGATCGTCAAGGACATCTTCTGCGACAGGTCGCCGTCCGCGACCGCGTCGAGCACGCGGGCGACCTCGATCGTGGGCCGCACCAGGTCCTCGATCATCGCGTTGACGGACTCGACGCTCTCGGCCCACGAGCCCTTCGCGCCGCGCATGCTTGCCCGCTCGGTCATCCGGCCCTCGCGCCCGATCACCTTGCTGACCCGCCCGAGCTCGCGGGTGAGGCCCTCGCGCCTCTCCGCCAGCTGGTTGAACGCCTTCGCCACGTCGCCCATCGCACCCGTCTTCTCGCCGAGGCGCACGTTCGACTCTCCGTCCCTCGCTTGGCGGAGAGCGTCGACGAGCTCCTTCAGGTCCTTCTTCGAGATCTCGACCGTGCCGCTTGCCGGCTTCCGGCCGTTCGTCTGGCCCGCGCTGCGCGCGGATCTCCTTCTTCGGGTCTGTTTGTCAGGTGCGACAGCCACAGTTGGCTCCTTTGTGCGAGGGATGCGGGTCCACCGGTGGACCGTCTGGGCGACGCGTCTTCCGGCTTGTAAAGAGGCTCTTTCGCCCCCGAAGCCGGAAATCTTACTCGCGCGCGTGAAGAGGTCTAGGCGCGGGTCAGAACCTGTTCCAGGTCGCCCCAGAGTTCCTCGACGGGCTCGAGCCCAACGCTCAGCCGACTGAGGCGCCGACTCGGCGGCGCCGCAGAGAGGTCGTGCGGGCTTTGCCCGCACGACCGTCCGGGTTGTGACGCTAGACCCTCTTCAACGCCTGGCTGAGATCGTCCCAAAGTTCCTCGACGGGCTCGAGGCCCACGCTGAGTCGAAGTAAGCCGGGCGGGACGCGGTCGCCCTCCCAGCGGGCTCGAGCCTCGAGCACGGAGTCGACGCCGCCGAGGCTCGTCGCGTTCGTGATCACGCGGAGGGAGGTCTCGACGGCGCGCGCCTGGTCGGCGCCTGCGACGTCGAAGGACAGCAGCCCCCCGAAGCCGGGATAGCGGACTCGCTCGACCTTCGGATGCGCCTCCAGCCGCTGCACCAACACCTGCGCGGATTCGGTCTGACGGCGAACGCGAACCTCGAGCGTCTTCAGCCCGCGCAGGAGCAGCCAGCACGGGTCCGGTGCGGCGACGATTCCCGCTCGCGTCCGGAACTCCTTGAGCCGTTCCGCGTCCTCTGCGCGCTTGCACACCACTGCACCGAGGAGCGCGTCGTGGTGGCCGGCGAGGTACTTCGTCGCGCTGTGAAGGACGAAGTCGGCGCCTCGCTCGAGCGGACGCAGGTGGATCGGGGTTGCCGCCGTCGCGTCGACGACGACCTGCGCCGGATGGGCGGCCGCCGCGTCGAGGTCGGGCATCGTCAGGAATGGATTCGACGGCGCCTCGAGCCAGACGAGCTGCACGCCCGCGGGCGGCGCACCGGTCTGGTCGAACTCGAGGTGGCGCAGCCCCCACCGCTCGAGCTGCGCGAACGCGATGCCGGTGCCGTAGTACGCGCCCTCGGCGAGCGCGATCGTGTCGCCCGGAGAGAGCAAGGCGAGCACGAGGGAAGTCGTCGCTCCGGCGCCCGAGGGAAAGAGCAAGGCATGCCCGCCGTCGAGCTCGCCGAGCGCGCGCTCTGCCTCGACGCCGGTCGGGTGTGCGTAGCGCTGGTAGTAGAACTCGCCCGGCTCTCCGTCCCGGTACGGCCAGATCGTGGAGCGGTCGAGCGCAGGCACGAAGCGACATTAAAGGCTCTTTGCCACCCCTTTGCCGCGGCTTAGCCGCTGTGGCCGATCCTGGGATCAATCCGAACTGGAGGACACCATGACCGCCCGCCGACTCGCTCTTGCCCTTGCTCTCGTCCTTGCCGTCGCGCCGTCGACGGCCCTTGCCCTGTCCGGCTCGAGCTCTCTGGCGGGCACTTGGAGCAAACTCCCTGCCGCGCCGATCGCACCGGACTGGGGCAGCGGCACCAGCGTCTGGACGGGCACGCAGATGCTCGTGTTCGGGCGCGACCAGCGAACGGCTCTGGATGCTCGCGGCAATCCCTATTCCATCGGGTCCGTCAACGTCGCCGCCGCCTACAACCCGTCTTCCAAGATCTGGGTCGGGCTGACGCCGCCGGCGGGGCCCAAGGACACGCCCGGACACGCGACCGCGGTCTGGACGGGCAAGGAGATGCTCGTCTGGCAGCAGGGCGACTACGAGGCCTTCAACCCGGCGACCGACCGGTGGCGGCAGCTGCCGAAGGCGCCCACTGCCGC
This sequence comes from Actinomycetota bacterium, assembly GCA_005885125.1. Lineage (GTDB taxonomy): Bacteria > Actinomycetota > Thermoleophilia > Gaiellales > Gaiellaceae > 3-1-20CM-4-69-9. The sequence continues at coordinate 10,342 of VAXU01000082.1, read as the reverse complement.
CGGCCTCGTCGTCTGGACGGGTCGCGAGCTGATCGGCTGGGGCGGTGGCTGCTGCGGCGACGCCTTCGACGCCGGCTCGGCGTACAACCCGTCGACGAACAAGTGGCGCAAGCTCTCGCGCTCCCCGCTCGCCGGCAGTCAGCACCCGCTCGGAGCGTGGACCGGCCGCGAGCTGATCATCCTCGTCGGCGGGCTCAACCCCGACGGCCACGCTTGGCCCGCGCGGCTCGCGCGCGCCGCGGCGTACAACCCCGCGACGAACAGATGGCGCCGGATCACGCCGCTGCCGACGCGTGCCGACGGCGCGAACGCCGTCTGGGACGGACGCGAGCTCCTCGTCGTCGGTGCGAAGGCGGGGTTCGCCTACAGCCCGGCTACGAACCGTTGGCGGCAACTTCGTCCGACGACATCCGGACACGCGGGAGCCTCGGCCGTGTGGACGGGAACGCGGCTGCTGCTCTTGGGCGGCGGGCGGAATGGGCTCGCCTACGACCCGAAGACCGACCGCTGGTCAGCGCTCCCCGCGGCGCCGCTTCCGAGCCGTCTCGTGCCGACCGCGGTGTGGACGGGGCGTTCGCTGCTCGTCTGGGGCGGCGTCAGCACCAAGACCTGGGGCAAGTTCCTCGCCGCCGGTGCCGTCTTCACGCCGACAACGCCGTAGATCGGAGGAGAGGATCATGAACGGACTCATCGCGTCACGACGAATGAGAAGTCTGCTGCTCGCGATCGTCACGGCTGGGGTGCTCGCCGCGCCGGTCCATGCCGGCGGCTGCGGCGACGGCTGGATGGGCGAGAACCTCGTCGCAACACCGGGCGTGAAGGCCGCGCTGCGGTCGACTTACGTCGCTGCGCATCCTGCACTCGCACCGAGCCAGGTCGGAGCTCCAGTGGCCGGCCACACGTACTACGGCAGCTACTCGGGCACGCGCTACGCCGTCGCGACGTTCGCAGTCGGCTCGGGGCCGGCGTATCCGACGATCTTCCGCACCGATCACCAGGGTCGCTGGCACGTCCGTCGCGAGACGCACGGCGGCGTTTGCACCGACGTCGTCCCGATCGACCTGATCAAGGCATGGTGGCTCGTGCCTTGGGACGGACGCTGCTTCGTGCTGCCCGGTTAGAACTCGTCCACCCGCCAGACCCGCTGGCCGAAACGCCTGGCCAGCGGGTCGAAGACTGCGACGAACTCGCGCTTCAACTTCGTTGCGCGCGCATCCGCAGTGCGCGCGGCCGCCGGCGGGCTCCCGCGCGGACACTTCGACTGCGTCCGCAGCCAATCCTGGTAGATCCCGTCGGCTCTGATCGACGCCTGACTCGCTTTCTGAAGGAGGTCCGATGCGCGGAGCGGCGCGTCGCCGGCCGGGACCTCGAGCGCGGCTAGCTGCTGGAGAAGGCTCTGCCTGTTTCGCTGCACGCGATCGAGTCTCACCCCGGCGGCGCGCGGAGAGATCGTGCAGTTCAGAGCGCCCGCGATCGCGCGCTTCACCTCGTCGCGTCCCTCGCGCGACTGCGCGAGGAAGTTCTCGAGCTTGAACACGAAGGAGCGGAGCTGGGGATTGCCGGGCTGCGGGTGCTGTCCGCCGCCGCCGCCGTGAATGAGCGCCACGGTGACCGCGGCCGCGACGACGGCGATCGCCGCCGCGGCGAGGAGCAGCAACGAGCGCCGTCGCGGTCGGCTCGGAGCAGGACCCGTAGATGTGTCCCGGGGAGGCGCAAGCGAGCGAAGCGCCGGGTCCTGCCGGAGCACGGCCTGCTCGAGCTCCCGCAGCCTCGGGCCGGGCTCGATCCCGAGCTCCTCGACGAACAGCTCGCGCGTGCGGCGATAGAGGTCGAGCGCATCGGCCTGCCGGCCCGCGCGGTAGAGCGCGTGCATTAGAAGTTCACGCGGGCGGTCGCGCAAAGGGTGCGTGGCGACGAGCTCTTCCAGCTCGGGGACGACGCGGGCGGTCGCGCCGGCGTCGAGCTCTGCCTGGATCCGATCCTCGACCGCTTCGAGCCGAAGATCTTCCAGCCGAGCCGCGGCGATGTCGCCGAACGGCTCGGAACGAAACTCGCCGAGCGCCGGGCCGCGCCAGAGTGCGAGCGCCTCTCGCAGGCCGGCCACCGCCGCCTTCGCGTCGCCGGCGGCCAGCCGTTCGCGGGCGGCGGCCGCGAGCTGTTCGAAGCGGTCGATGTCGAGTTCACCCTCGCCGACCCGCAGCTCGTATCCGGGCGGCCGTGTGACGAGCCTGTCGGGCCCGAGCGCCTTGCGAAGCTGCGAGACGTAGACCTGGAGTGTCTTCGTCGCGCGCGCCGGGGGCTCGTCGCCCCAGAGCTCGTCCACGAGCCGGTCGGTCGGCACGACCTGGTTCCGCTGAAGTAGGAGGAGCGCGAGGAGCGCGCGGGGTTTCGCGGCTCCAAGGTGGACCGGATTGCCGCCGATGACGATCTCGAGCGGCCCGAGAAGCCGGAACTCGTCCACGTCGCACGATCTTCGCAAGTCCCCTCGACGGACGCCGCTAGGCTCCGCCTGACGTGGCCACCACGGACGATCGCGCCGACTCGACGCAGGGGAAGCTCGACCAGCTCCAGCAGCTGCGCGACGAGGCCGAGCACAGCGGCGCCGACCAGGCCGTCGAGCGCCAGCGCCAGCAGGGGAAGCTGCTCGCGCGCGAGCGGCTGCTCGAGCTCCTCGATCCCGGCTCGTTCGTCGAGCTGGACCGCTACGTCCGCCACCGGGAGTCGAACTTCGGGATGCTCGAGCGTCGCCCGTACGGCGACGCGGTGGTCACCGGCTACGGGACGATCTTCGGGCGCAAGGTCTTCGTCTTCTCGCAGGACTTCACCGTCTTCGGCGGCTCGTTGAGCGAGGTCTTCGCCGAGAAGATCTGCAAGGTGATGGACCTCGCGCTCAAGTACGGCTGTCCCTTGATCGGGATCAACGACTCCGGCGGAGCGCGGATCCAGGAGGGCGTCGTCTCACTCGCCGGCTACGCGGAGATCTTCTGGCGGAACGTGCAGTGCAGCGGGGTCATCCCGCAGATCTCGCTCGTGATGGGCCCGTGCGCCGGCGGCGCCGTGTATTCGCCCGCGATCACGGACTTCGTCTTCATGGTCGAAGGAACGTCGTACATGTTCATCACGGGCCCCGACGTCGTGAAGACCGTGACGGGCGAGGAAGTGACCTTCGAGGAGCTCGGCGGCGCGTCGACTCACGCGTCGAAATCGGGCGTCGCGCACTTCGCCGAGCCGGACGAGAAGACGTGCCTCGAGGACGCGCGCTACCTGCTCTCGTTCCTGCCGCAGAACAATCTCGATCCGGCGCCCTACGCGGAGCCCTCCGATCCGCGCGACCGCGAGGAACCGCAGCTCGACACGCTCATTCCCGACAGTCCGAACAAGCCGTACGACATGCACGACGTCGTGCGCCGCATCGTCGACGACGGCGACTTCCTCGAGGTGCACGAGCTATGGGCCGAGAACGTCGTCTGCGGTTTCGCCAGGCTCGGCGGCCATCCGGTGGGCGTCGTGGGCAACCAGCCGCGGACGCTGGCGGGCGTCCTCGACATCGACTCGTCGGTGAAGGCCGCGCGGTTCGTCCGCTTCTGCGATTCGTTCAACATCCCGCTCGTCACGTTCGTCGACGTGCCCGGGTTCCTGCCCGGGACACAGCAGGAGTGGGGGGGCATCATCCGCCACGGCGCGAAGCTCCTGTACGCGTTCGCGGAGGCGACCGTGCCGAAGCTGACGGTGATCACACGCAAGGCGTACGGCGGCGCGTACGACGTCATGAGCTCGAAGCACATTCGCGCGGACTTCAACTTCGCCTGGCCGACGGCGGAGGTGGCGGTGATGGGACCGGAGGGCGCGGTGAACATCATCTTCCGAAAGGAGCTCGAGGCCGCGGACGATCCCGAGACGCGGCGCGTCGAGCTGATCGAGGAGTACCGCGAGCGCTTTGCGAATCCCTACAGCGCCGCGGAGCGCGGCTATGTGGACGAAGTGATCGAACCACGCCGCACCCGGCCGGTCTTGATCAACGCGCTCGAGACAGCGCTGACGAAGCAAGAACCGCGCCCCAGGCGCAGGCACGGCAACATCCCGCTGTAAGCCGGCGTTAGACGGTCGTGTTCTGGCCGACGAGCAAGCGCCGGAACTCGGCGTACTGGCCTGCTTTGCCCACTGTGACGAGCGTGTCGCCGCGCTGGATCACGTCTTCGGGTTGCGCGCCGCTGATCGGCTCGGGCTCGCGGAGGATCGCGATCACGGTCACGCCGGTTCTGGCGCGGAAGCCGCATTCGGCCAGCGTCTTCCCGATGCACGGGCTCGAGTCGGGGACCGCCTCCCACTCGATCTGCAGCTCCCCGAGCGCCAGCTCGAGGTCTTCGACGATCTTCGGTCGCTCGTAGGCGCCCCCGATCACAGCCCCGAGCTGACGCGCCTCGTCGTCGTCGAGCGTGACCACCGAGCGCGGCTCCTCGTCGTCGGCGTGCCGGAAGTAGTACAGCTCGCGCTTGCCGTCGTTGTGGAGGATGACCGCAAGCCGACCTCCCCCGTCTAGCCGAAGCGTGAACTTCGTGCCGACACCGGGCAACCTGGTTTCTCGCAGATCGATCGGCATGGCCTAACCTCCTTCCCTGAGTCTAGGTACGGGGAACAGTCGGCGACCGAAGGCCTTCGACTCTTTCATCAAGATCACCCCGACGGTTGATGTGATGAGGACGTACAGACCCGCGAACGCGACGAGCTTCGCTTGCGTCGCATCGGCGATCCGGGCGTTCGCCTTTGCGATCTGCGCGAGGATGATCGTGAACTCGCCGTGGGCGACCAGCGCGATTCCCGCGTTCAGGCTCTGGCGGCGTGTGAAGCCACCGACGAGTCCCGCGACGTAGCCGGCGCCGATCTTCCCGAGCAGGGTCACTCCGACGGCCGCAGCCAGCAGCCACGCGACGCGACCGGCAGCGCCCACATCGATCGAGAGCCCGAAGACGAAGAAGAAGAGTGCGGCAAAGATGTCGCGGACGCTGAAGAAGCGCTCCTCGATCTCCTCGCGCGCGCTCGTCTCGGAGAGGACGACTCCGGCCATCAATGCGCCGATTGCCTCGGAAAGAGCAAGCTTCTGCGCAAGCGCCGCGGCGCCGATGACGAACGCGAAGACCGCGAGGAGAAAGAACTCACGCGGCAGCCAGCCGAGAAAGCGGTCGATCGCGTGCGTCAACCACTTCGACGCTGCCAGCGCAACCGCGATGAAAGCGATCGCCTTTCCTACGATTTCGAGCGTTGTTCTCAGTGCGCCGCCTCCGCCCGCAGCGAAACCGAGCACGAGTGCGATGACGAGATCCTCGGCGACCAGGACCGCGAGCACGAGGTGAAGCTGAAGCCGAAGGCGGCAAGACCGACGATCAAACCGAAGGTGGCGTTTGCGGCGAAGTCGATCGCGCCACCGAGCAGCACATGCCGGCGGCTTCGTGCCAGGCGGCCGAGAGTGAATTCGAGGCCGAGGAAGAAGAGCAGGAAGATGATCCCGATCTCCGCGACAAACGTGGTCACGTCCGACGGGCGGATCAGGCTCAACGCCTTCGGCTCATTCGGGCCGAGCAACAGCCCGGCGAGCAGATACGCCGGGATCGCGGACAGACCGATACGCGCAGCGACCAACCCGAGGCCGCCGAGCAGCGCGACCGTGATTGCAAGCTGTGCGAGCGTCATCGTGCCTTCATCGGCGGGGCGGCAAGAACGTATCGCGCTCGACGACCGGCGGCGGTGCTAGCCGGCTACTGATTCCACTTGTCGGCCGTGACCTTCTTGTGGCGCCACGGCTTGGCGCGCGCGCTCGCCTCGTCGTCGGGCGGGGTCTTGTCGAGGAGCTCCTTCTCGCGCGGAGGCTTGGGCGGGGATTCCTTCCCAGGATGGCGTCGTTGCTCACGGTTCATACCTGAGTCCTGCCCCGGCTCCGCGAGCTCCTAAACGCTACGAAGCAACAGCCACGGACGCGGCGCCCGCAATTTCCAGCTCTTCGGCAAAGGCGGCCACGATCGTGGGGTCGAACTGCGTTCCGGCGCACCGTTCGAGCTCCGCCAGCGCGGCCCCGGAGGAGCGCTTCGGACTGTAGACGCGGTCCGACGTGATCGCGTCGTACGCGTCCGCGACGAAGATGATCCGCGCGCCGAGCGGGATCTCCTCGCCGCGCATCCCGTCCGGATAGCCGGCGCCGTCCCAGCGCTCGTGGTGGTGGAGGACGATGTCCGCAACCGTGTCGACCCCGAGGCTGTCGAGCATGCGGAATCCGATCTGCGGATGGCGCTCGAGCACGAGCCGCTCGGAATCCGTCAGCTCGCCCGGCTTCCGCAGGATCTCCTCGGGGATCGCGAGCTTCCCGAGATCGTGCAGCGAGCCGGACAGCCGCGTGAGCTCGATCTGCTCCTGGTCGAGGCCGAGCCGCATGGCGACGCGCGCGGAGAGCTCCGCGACCCGTTCGGAATGGCTGCCGGTGTAGGTGTCGCGAGCGTCAACGGCTTTGGCGAGCGAAGCGGCGGCGCGGTAGCGGGCCGCGCGGTCCGGCCCGGCCGCGAGTCGCTTGAGCTCGGACAGCTCGACGACGTCCGGACGGTAGTGGCGCACGCGATTCTTGCCGTGCTCCTTGGCCCAGTAGAGCGCGCTGTCCGCGAGCCGGATCAGCTCGTCGCGTCCGTGTCCCTGCACGGGGAAGGTGGCGAGGCCCGCGCTGGCCGTCACACCGCCGATGTGATCGAGATCCAACGCGCGGATTCGTTCGACGATCGAGTTCGCAGCCGCCAGGGCCGTCTCCTCGTCGTGGTCGACGAACAAGAGTGCGAACTCGTCGCCGCCGAGCCGAAAGGCCTCGCCTCCCTGCCGCAGCTTCCCCGCAACCTGCGAAAGCACCCGGTCTCCGGACGGATGCCCGAAACGGTCGTTGACGTTCTTGAAGTCGTCGATGTCCACGAAGCAGAGTGTCAGCGAGGTCGCGTTCTCCTCCGCCGTCTGCAGCTCACGTTGCAGTCGCTCGTGGAAGTGCCGGTGGTTTCCCAACCCGGTGAGTGGATCCGTCAGCGCCAGGCGCATCGCCCGCAGCGCCCGGTGGGTCGAGCGCTGGTAGAGCGAGATCGCGAGCAGCGGGCCGACGAGCGCGGAGGAGAGCACCGGCGAGCGCTCCCAGAGCACGACGAGCATCAGCGCGGCGGACCCCATGAACGCGAACGGGACGATCGTTGCGCGGACGTTCGAGCGGACAAGCGGGACGTATCGGTGTCCCGTGCTCAGCGCCATCGCCGCCGAGATCAACACGACGTTGACGACGTTGTTGGCGGTCGCCGCGATCACGACGCGCGCGACGACGGACCCGACCCGGTCGCCGTGGATGGGCGAGATCAGCGCGCCCGCCGCGAGCGCGACCAGCGCAAGCACCGCGACGTTGTAGGCGATCCGCTGGAGCGGCCGGTGCTGCGCGAGTTGCACGATCGCCGTCGCAAGGAGCAGGAGCAAGGCGCCGGCAGCCCAGCCGTAGAGGACGATGGCCGCGACCGCGAACACGAACGTCAGTGAGAGGACACCGCCGCCCTCTGGACTGATCGGGACCGGGAACCGCTCGGCCAGCGTCGCCGCAGCCGTCAGGGCTGCGAGCCCGACGAGCTCCCGCCCGCTGTGCCTCGTGCTCGCGAACTCGTAGCCGGCGGCGACGAGAACGCCGAGACCGGCGATGCAGACCGGAAAGATGAGGGCGGCGAGCCGGCGCGGCGTGACCGCCGTGGGCGTCACTTCGGCTCCGCTACCAGGTCAGCTGGTCGATCGCATCCCAGGTGAGCTGACCGAGCGCGACCGCAACGAGCACGACCAGGGCCACCAGGAGGACCAACCGGGGCTTCCACTGCAACATCCAGAACCTCCACGCAAGAAGGACGCCAGACCGCGAGATTCTCTCGTGTGCGACACACCGAGGTATCCCCCTTGTGGGGGATTTGCGCCCAATTTGGCTTAGGAAAGCCGCCTAGGAGAGCCCGGCCTCAGCCAGCGGGCGGCGGGCCCACGCGAACCGCGTGGCGTACCAACCCGCAAGCTGGGCGACGGCGACGCCGTACTCCGAGGAATGGATGAACCAGCCGTCCCCGAGGTAGATCGCCATGTGGTTCACCTGGCTCGGCTTCGACCTGGGGCCACGGACGCCGAAGAAGAGGACGTCCGCGGGCTGCAGCTCAGCGAGCGGGATCCGGTCACGGGCCGGCACCTGGCCGCTCATCGCGTAGGTCGTCCTGCCGCGCAGGACGTCTGCCAGCATCCCTTCGTCCGGGTACGCCTGGAGCTTGTAGACGCGCCAGACGAACCCCGAGCAGTCGAAGCCGCCGTGCACCTGGTGCCCGAACGGGGACTCCTTGGACTCGCTCTCGCCGCCCCAGACGTACGGGAAGCCGACGAAACGGACGGCGGTCTTCAGGACTCGCTGCTGCCAGGGCGTCAGCGTCGGCAGCACGAAGGTCAGCGAGGCCGCCTGCACCGACGCGGACTCCCAGCCGTTGAAGCGCAGGATCCGGGCCGCCGAGTAGGCGGTCTCCGCGCGCGTCGCCGTTTCGTTCGGGAGCAGCTCGAGCGCGTCCTGTGCGGCGGGGTGATTCGTCCTGAGCCCGAGCAGCCGGGCAACCGCCTCGTTTCCGAATCGAGACGGCGGCGCCAGGCCGGCGTTCTTCGCGGCCTGCTGGAACATCGTGGCCGTCTCGCCGAGCCCGAGTGCGTTGACGAGGCGGCTGTCGAGCCCGGCCATGGTGACGGTCGCCGACGGCGAGGAGGGAACGACCGGAGTCGCGTGCGTGAGCCCGGCGACGAGGTTTTCGAGGACGTCGCGCGTGAGCGGGTCGTTTGGGTGGAACGACGCGACGTCGCCGGCCATCAGACCGGCGCCGACGACCGCCTTGATCTGCGGCTGCGCCCAGGAGGTCTGGGCCGCTGCGGCTGTGGCAGATGGGAGCGCGGCGAGGAGCGCGCACGTGAAGACGAGGCGGCTGCGCATACGCCTTCCTATCGGCCGCTTTCCGGATCCCTTTACCCTGCACGCCGTGGACGTCCAGATCACGCCCGAGCCGAGCCCAGAGGAGCGCGAGGCGATCCTGCAGGCGCTCGCTGAGGAGCGCGCGGACGAGGCCGAGCCCTCGCCGTGGCGTGCAGCCGCGCTCGACGACTACGAGGATCCGGTTGGCGCTGGGGGAACCTCCCGGTTCCCCCAGACCCCCTCCACCGGTCCGCTGCGCGGATGAGCGCCTAACAGCGCTGGCGCGACGCGCGCATAGTCCAGTCCGGACACCCAGGTCAGGACGACGGCGACGAGGAGGGCCCACCAGGCGATGTCGTCGCGCCAGGCGCCCCCGGCCGAGAACCCGCCGATCCCGGCCGCGAGGGCCTGCGACCACGTCTTCAGCTTTCCGAGGTCGCGCGCGTGCAGGACGACCCCACGCTCCAGGGCCGCGAGCCGCAGGCCGCTGATCAGCAGTTCGCGCACGACGATCGCCGCGACCATCCAGCCTGGCACGACGTCCCGATCGACCAGCATCACGAGCACGGCGAGCACGAGGATCTTGTCCGCGACCGGGTCGAGCAGCGAGCCGAGGGCCGATGTCCGTCCGCGGCTGCGCGCGATGCGCCCGTCGAACCAGTCCGTCGCCATCGCCGCGCAGAAGACGCCCGTCGCCCAGTAGTCGTGGCCGTTGAAGTTCCAGGCAAAGAGGATCACGACGAACGGCACCGCCAGGGCGCGTGCGACCGTGAGTCCGTCCGGGAGGCTCAATGCCAGGGGCAGAATACGGCGTGGCCGTCTTCGGAAAGGTCCTGGTCGCCAACCGGGGCGAGATCGCGATCCGGGTCTTCCGCACCCTGCGAGAGCTCGGGATCGGGACGATCGCCGTCTATTCCGAGCCCGACCGTAACGCGGCGCACGTCGCTTACGCGGACGAGGCGTATCTGATCGGCGGCGGGCTTCCGGCCGAGAGCTATCTCAATCAGGCGGCTGTGCTCGACGCGGCGCAGCGGGCGGGAGCCGAGGCGGTGCATCCGGGCTACGGCTTCCTCGCGGAGAACGCGTCGTTCGCGCGGGCCTGCGAGGAGCGCGGCCTCGTCTGGATCGGGCCGCCGCCGGAGGCGATCGAGGCGATGGGATCGAAGATCGAGGCGCGCGAGCGGATGCGCGCGGCGGGCGTACCGATCGTTCCCGGGGTGACGAAGCCCGTCGAATCTGCGGACGAGGTGCGGCGGCTCGGCGATGAGCTCGGCTGGCCGATTGCGATCAAGGCATCGGCGGGCGGCGGCGGCAAGGGACTGAAGGTCGTCCGCAGCGCGGCGGACGCGGAGCGGGCATACGAGT
>VAXU01000081.1 GCA_005885125.1 Actinomycetota bacterium | reverse complement strand
CGGGGGTCACTGACGGTGACGAGGCGGTCGAATTCCCAGTAGTCTTTGACCGGGAGCGCGATCCCCTGCTCGTGCGCGAGGCTCCAGAGGATGTCCGAGGCGACCGAGCCGCCGAGGTGGGTGTGCAGCTCGGCTAGTCCCTCCATGGAGTGATTCTAGTTTCTGCGCGGCCCCTTTCAGCGGCTTGAAACCTAAAGTGACAGGTGCGAGCATCGCTGGTCGCGGATCGGGGAGGGGTACATGCGGACGTTCGGCAAGGGGCTGGTGGTCGCGGCGACGGTCGCGACGGCTCTGTGCGCCGCCGGGCTCGTGCAGGCTCGTTCCGAGCGTCCCGCGCGCGCCCTCGACGTTGCGCCACTCACGGTCACGCTTGCGCCGGCGAGCGCCTCGAATCTGATCGGGACGCAGCACACGGTCACCGCAACGGTGACGGACAGCAGCGCGGCTCCCGTGGCGGGCGCGTCCGTCACGTTCACGGTCACCGGCGCCAACCCGACGAACGACACCGAGACGACGGACGCGAATGGCGTCGCCTCGTTCTCGTATATGGGCACGGTCCCCGGCGACGACACGATCGGAGCCCAGGCGGTCGTGCTCTCGGGCACCGATGTCGTTGCGCAGGGCGACGCTACCCCGGTCACAAAGACGTGGACCTCCGGGCTCTCGGTCTCGAAGACGGCGAGCGGCGTGCGGTCGGTTGCGACGACGTACACCTGGTCGGTCTCGAAGACCACGTCGACCTCGTCCCTCTCGCTGCGGCCCGGGCAGAGCGCCTCCGCGAGCTACACGATCAACGCCACTCGAACCCAATCCGGGTCGACCACGACCGACGATGTCAGCGGATCGATCTCGATCGCCAACGCCTCGACTGTCGACCAGCAGGTCGTCGTCGTCGACCAGGTGCGCACGGCGGACACGGCCGCGGCACGCGGGGACCCGTTTTCCACGACGACGACGGTCCCCGCCAACGGCTCGGTGACCATGCCGTACGACGTCGTCTTCGCCGAGCCGCCGACCGACACGGGGAGCTACACGAACCACGTGGACGTCCTCGCCACAGCTAGCGGCCCGGTGCTCGCCTCAGCGGATGCCGCGGTTTCCTTCGTCACGAACCAGACGACCGCGGGCGCAACGGCGGACGTCTCGGACGCGGCGACGTGTCCTGCGGAGTTCACGTGCGGCGATCCACAGAACGTTTCTGCGAGCGAGAACTTCACTGCCGCCTCGTCGGGCACGACACTCGGAACGGCGACCGGTACGACTGCGATCTCCTACACGCGGCTGATCGCGAACGACTCGTTGTGTGCGGCACAAGGGAACGCAGCCCAGGACGCGACTACGAGCAAGGACGTGAGCAACACCGCGACGGTCACGCCGGGCGACAACTCCCTTCAACCTGCTCAGGCCTCGAACCAGGTCGCCGTGACGGTCTCAGGGGGCCAGTGCCTCACGGCCGCGAAGGACACGTCCACCGCCTTGACAAACACCCGAACCTACGCGTACGCGTTGCAGAAGAAGGCCGACCGGGCGGCGGTCACGCTCGTGGCCGGGAAGTTGCTACCCCAGCCGCTGACCTACACCTTGACGGCGACGCGAACGCTTGCGGGCACCTCGGCTCGAGTGGCCGGCAACGTGACCGTCACGAACAACAGCGCCGCCGCTGCGTCCGGACTGACAATCGTCGACACGGTCTCGTGTCCCGGCGCGACGGGCGGGACGCAGACGATCACGCCGGCGGCCGCGCTAGGCGCGGGGCTGACTCAGAGTTATCCCTACGACATCACGTTCGTTCCCGGCGCGACGAGCAGGACCCTGACGACGGACTGCACGAACACCGTCGCCGTGACTGCGAGCGCGAACTCAGCGACGGCGACGATTCATTTCGCGCTGCCGGCCCAGAACGCACTCAACCCGACCGGAACGATCACCGACACCGTCGCGCAATGTCCGACGGGCCTGAGCTGCACGGTTATCGGTAGCCCGTTCAAGACGACCGACGCGGACTCGACGCAGACGTTCCACGCCATCGTCACGGTCCGGAATGTCTCGTTCTGCGGGCAGGGAACGGTCATCAATCAGGCCCGGCTCGTCGACTCCCTGGGGACCGCCTTCCCCACACAGTCTGCCTCCGTGACCGTCACCGGCAGTTGCCCGGGCCCGGTCGGAAGTGCTGACCTGTCCCTCTCGAAGACCGCGCCCGCGTCCGTGGCCAAAGGTGCGCGGTTCTCCTGGCAGCTCGTGATCGGGAACGGCGGGCCGAGTGTCGCGACAACGGTGAGCCTGACGGACACGCTTCCGTCGGCGACGTCATTCGTCTCGGCGACGCCAAGTCAAGGGACGTGCGCGGGCGGAACGACCGTGGCGTGTGCGCTCGGGACGCTGGGGGTTGGGAAGACGGCGACCGTGACGATCACCGTCAACGCGCCGGCTGCGGGCGCGGTCACGAACACGGCGTCCGTCGTTGGAACGGAGCCCGATCCGTCGCCGGCCAACAACGTCGCGAGCTCGACCGTCACGGTGGGATCCGGATCGGGTCCGGGCCCTGGACCTGGTCCCGGCCCAGCGCCGCCCTCCGACTGCCGGCTCAAGGTGACCGCGCCGGGCTTCTATGTGGGCATCCGCACGACCGTGACGGTGACCGCGACGCACAGCGACGGGACACCGATCGCCGGCTCGGCGATCAAGCTCGACGGAACCGGCGGGATCAAAAACCAGTCGACGGCGACCGATTCGGATGGGAAGGCGTCGTTCACCATTCACGCTACAAAGCCGGGTGCGAAGTTCACCGTCTCGGGGGAGGGCTGCGGTCCGAAGACGTTCCGCTCGCGCCCGAGCCTGGATTGTTCGGGCGTCGACGTCAGTCCGAAGAGTCTCGTCACCTGGCAGTGGACGATGATGACGATCACGTTGCGCCTTCTCGCTCAGCCTGTGACGAACGTCAAGGTCGTCGTGACCGGCGCGGGCATCAACGCGTCCGGGATCACGAACGACGCGGGTCGAGTCCGGCTCAAGGTGATCGCGAGGTGGTCGTCGACGCGGACGTCCACCGTGAACGTCCTCGTCGGGCCGGGGCGGCGCACCCGGCACTTGTAGTCCCAGTACCCGCGCTTCTCGCGGCACGACGCGCTCGCGTCGGGGCCGTAACGCTTCACGATCTGCGCGGCCGTGCGCTCCGCGCTGAGCCTTCCCGTGTCCGACTCGACGATCGCTGCGAAGGCGACGAGAGCGACTGCCAGGACGCCGGCGAGGATCCGACCGATCACCCCCGGAGTCTAGGGGTGACGACTCGCTGACCGTATCCTCCGGCCGATGAAGGTCGGGATCGTCGTTCCCTATTCCTGGTCGTTCTGGGGCGCCGTGGTCGAGCACGCGGAGCTCCAGGCGGCCGCGTTGCAGCGCCTCGGCGTCGAGACCCGCACGATCATGGGCAACGATCCGCCCGGGAGCTTCACGCGCGTCCTCCATCCGCGGCTCGGCCGTCACGGGCATCCGCCGCCGGACGTGATCCCCGTCGGACGTTCGGTGATCGTGCCGGCGAACGGATCCTTGCCGAACATCGTCCTCTCACCACGGTCGGTGGGGAACATCCGCCGCGCCCTCCAGCGCGAACGCTTCGACGTGCTGCATCTGCACGAGCCGATGACGCCGGCGATCTGCATCGCGACACTCGCGCTGGCGCGTGTACCGATGGTGGCGACGTTCCATGCGAACGGAGATCTCGGCTGGATGAAGGCCGGCATGCCGCTGTGGGGATTTTTGATCGACCGGTTGGACGCCCGCATCGCCGTCTCGCCCCACGCGCGCGCCACCGCGGAGCGATGGCTGCCCGGCGAATACCACGTCGTACCGAACGGCGTCCTGATTCCCGACCGCGCGGATGCAGGCGGCCGCCAGGACCGGATCCTGTTCGTCGGGCGGCAGGAGCCGCGCAAAGGACTGCACGTGTTGCTGCGCGCCTGGCCGGAGATTCGGCGCCGAAGCGGCCTTCGGCTGCGGATCGCCGGCGCGGACCCGCTGGCGGTGCGCCTACTGCTCACGCGCGAGCGCGTCTCCGACGAGGGAATCGACATCCTCGGCTTCCTTCCTCAGGAAGAGCTGACGGCGGAGCTGCTCGCCGCGAAGCTGCTGATTGCCCCGTCGCTCGGCGGAGAGAGCTTCGGGATGGTGCTGACCCGTGCGTTCGCTTCCGCCACGCCGGTCGTTGCGTCGGACATTCCCGGGTACCGTGAGGTCATGACGCCTGAGGCGGGCGTGGCGTTTCCAGCGGGCGACGAGCGCGCGCTCGCGGACGCCGTCGTGGCATTGCTCGAGGACGAGCCGCGCCGTCAGGCGCTCGGCGAAGGCGCGCGGCAGCTCGCGGTCGAGCGGTATTCCTGGGACGACATCGCGCGGCGGCTCCTGGAGATCTACGAGCGGGCGGCCGCGTGAACGTGATCCTGCGCAGCGGTTGGGTGCGCACCGCAATCGTGCTCGCCGCGCTCGGGGGCGTCGTCGCGCTCCTCTGGTGGCGCGGCCCGGCGTGGAGCGCGGTTGCAACGGCGTTCACGACCGTCGAGCTGCGATGGGTCTTGGCGGCGGTGGGGTTGAATCTGCTGTCGGTGCTCGTGCGTGCCGTCGCGTGGCGCACGGTGATCGTGCAGGCGATGCCGGCGCCGCACCCGAGCTTTCCCCTCGTCTTCTCGGCGTTCTCGATCGGTCTGTTCGCGAACGCCGTCCTGCCCGGACGCATCGGCGAGCTGGCCCGTGTCGCCGTGCTGACGCGCAAGCTCCCGGAGCGAGAAGGCGCCTGGGCGACGCTGCTCGGGACAGTGTTCGCGCACCGCGTCTTCGATCTGATCGCCGTGATCGCGTTGATCGGGTATGTCGTCTCGACGACCCACATTCCGGACTGGGCGGTGACGAGCCTGCTCGTCGTCGTCGGAAGCGGAGTGGTGTTGTTCTCGGTCGCGGTGATGAGCGCACGCCAGCACCATGTCTCGGACCTCGGTGGCCTCGGCTCGGCCCGGAAGCTCGTGCGGCTCGCACGTCACGGCCTCGGCGTGATGCGCGAGCCCGGCGCGGCAGCGCTCGCGTGCTTCTTCCAGCTGCTCGGCTGGATGTGCCAGCTGTTCGCCGTCTGGACGTCGATGCGTGCGTTCCACATCCACAAGCCGCTGCCGGCGGCGGGACTCGTCCTCGTGCTGATGAACGTCGCGACGGTCTTCCCGCTCTGGCCGGGAAACGTCGGGCTCGTGCAGGCGGCGATCTCGATCCCGCTGAAGCAGTACTACAACGTCGCGCGTGCGACGGGCGTCGCGTTCGGCTTCGGGCTGCAGGCGATCGAAGCGTCGGTCGGAGTCGGCGTCGGGCTGATCTTCCTCGCACGCGAGGGCCTGTCGTTCGCAATGCTGCGCGTGATGCCGGACGCGTCGCAGGCGGAGATTCCGGTGTCTCCGCGCGGGCCGGCGGAGGCCGCCGATGCCGAGCGCCCGCGCGCTCGCGTGTCCGGCTAGCCTCAAGGGCGTCCTGTCGGCTCGGGAGGCCGCGTCGGCGCTGGCGGAGGGCTTGCGCGAGTGGGCCAGTGCGGACGAGCTGCCTGTCGCGGACGGGGGCGAGGGGACGCTCGACGTCCTGCACGCCGCGCTCGGCGGCGAGTGGAGAGACGTGCGCGTGCACGATGCGTTCGGGCGCGAGCGCGTTGCGCGCTGGCTCGCCTTGCCGGACGGAACCGCGGCGGTCGAGGCGGCGGAGGCGGTGCCGCTCGATCCCTCCCTGCTGGATCCGATGCGCGCGTCGTCCCGCGGGGTCGGCGAGATGATCGCCGCGGTGGGACGTCCGCAAGCGTTGCTCGTGTGCCTCGGAGGAACGGCGACCGTCGACGGCGGCGCCGGGCTGCGCGAGGTGGTGCGCATGCTGCCCGCACCGACGCGCGTCGCCTGCGACGTCGACGTGCCGCTGCTCGACGCAGCGCGCGTCTTCTCGGCCCAGAAGGGCGCGAGCCCGGAGCAGGCGCGCGAGCTCGAGGAGCGGTTGTCCGCGATCGAGGAGCTGCGCAGTGTCGCCGAACGGCCCGGTGCCGGCGCGGCGGGCGGGCTCGGAGCTGCGCTCGCGGCCCTCGGCGCAGAGCTCGTCCGCGGGGCGCAGCTCGTCCTCGACGCGATCGGCTTCGACCCGTCCGGCTACGACCTCGTCGTCACGGGAGAGGGGACCGTCGATGCGACGACGATGCGCGGCAAGGCGCCGGGCGAGGTGGTGCGCCGATGCACGGCGCACGGCGTTCGCTGCGTCCTGTTCGGCGGCCGCGTGGTCGACCCGCCCGAAGGCGTCGAAACGATGGCGCTCTCCGGCGACCCAGCGCACGCCCGCGAGGATCTCGCCCGGATGGGTTCGGGGCTCGCGCCGAAAGCGGGTCAGACCCGGAGGGTCTGACCCTTGATTCGGGCGGCTAGGACGGACACGCGCGGACGAGTAGTCTCCGCGGGCCAACGCGCGAGGAGGTCCGACAATGGAGCAAGGCATGCAGACGGGTGGCCCGCAATATCCGGTCCACTTCTCGGTTGAGTACCCGGATCGGGCTCTCAACCGGGTCACGACCGGATTCAGGATCTTCGCTGCGATCCCGATTCTGATCGTGGCGAGCAGTCTCGGGGGCGAGTGGACGAGCGCGAGCAGCTGGGATCACGGTCAAAGCAGAACCGTCGCGATCGGGGCTGGCGGAGTGCTCTTCCTGCCGCCGCTCCTGATGATCCTCTTTCGCCAGAAGTACCCGCGATGGTGGTACGACTGGAATGTCGAACTGCTCCGGTTCGAGAACAGGGTCGCCGTCTACCTCGCGCTGATGGACGACCACTACCCCTCGACCGACGAGCGCCAGAGCGTGACGCTCGAGTTTCCCTATCCAGACGTGAAGCAGGACCTCAATCGGTGGTTACCGCTCGTCAAGTGGTTGCTCGCGATTCCGCACTACATCCTGCTCCTCTTCCTCGGCATCGCAGCGGTCGTCTGCGTGATCATCGCCTGGTTCGCGATCCTGTTCACAGGCCGCTATCCGCAAGGGCTCTTCGATTTCGTCCTCGGAGTGATGCGCTGGGGGAACCGCGTGGCGGGATACGCCTTCGTTCTCGTGACGGACCGCTACCCGCCGTTCAGCCTGAGCGCCTAGGCGCCATCAAGGCCGCGCGGACTCGACGCGCCGTGCGAGCTCCTCGATCTTGCCGTGCGCCGCGTCGAGCCTGCCGACGCAGAGCTTGTAGAGCTCCTCGCCGCGCTCCCACAGCGTGATTGCCTCGTCGAGGTCGGCGTCGCCGCGCTCGAGCCGCTCGACGATCTGCTCCAGCTCTCGCTGCGCCTCCTCGAAGCTCGTCGGTGAACTCATTCCGCGCGCGCTCCGAAGCGGCCGTCCGCAACCTGGACGTCGAGCGCGTCGCCTGGCGTCACCGCCGCCGTAGTGCGCACGATCCCTGCATTCCCGCGGACGATTGCGTATCCGCGTTCCAGAGTCGAGCGCGGTGAGAGCGCACGTAACCGTCCTGCGGCGTGCTCCAGTCGCGCGCGCTTACGTTCGACCAGGAGCGCGGGAGCGCGACGTAGCCGCTCGTGCCGCTGGTCGAGCCGCTGGCGCGCGCGATCGAACGACGCACGCGCACCGCGCTCGAGTCCCCCGCGGGAGCGGTCGAGGCGTTCGCGGACCTCGGCGGCATCCGGGACGACGAGACGTCCGGCCGCCGTCGGCGTGGACGCGCGGACGTCTGCTGCGAGATCGCAAAGCGGCGTGTCCTGCTCGTGGCCGACCGCTGAGACGATCGGCACGGGGCACGACGCGACGGCACGCACGAGCCGCTCGTCGCTGAACGGGAGCAGATCCTCGAAGCTGCCGCCGCCGCGCGCGAGGACGACGACGTCGATGTCCGGCGCTTCGCACAGCTCGCCAAGGGCGTCGATGATCGCCTGCGCGGCGAGCGGTCCCTGCACGTAGGCCTCGGCGACGAGCACGCGGGCTGCCGGGAAGCGGGTCGTGATCGTGGTGAGGACGTCTCGTTTCGCCGCGGCGTCATTGCCCGTGACGAGGCCGATGCGCCGTGGCATGCGCGGCAGTGCGCGCTTTCGCTCCGGCGCGAAGAGACCTTCCTCCGCAAGCTTGCGCTTCAGGCGCTCGAGCGCCGCGAGGTGGTCGCCGAGGCCCCACCGCTCGATCGACAGGGCACGCAGGCGGAAGTCGCCTTTGGCCTCGTAGAGATCGGGCCGTCCGAGGACGTGCACGCGGTCGCCGTCCACGAGCTCGAGGCGCAACGCGTCGAAGCGCGAGCGAAGGATCGTGACGCCGAGACATGCCCCGTCGGACGGGTCCTTGAGCGTGAAGAACACGCTCTGCCAGCGCTCGTGCCGGCGGAGCTCCGTCACCTCGCCCTCGACCCAGACGGTCGGAAGCCGCGTCAGCCAGTCCGCAACGCCGCGGTTGAAGGAGGCAACGGAGTAGACCCTGCGATCGCCGTACTGGAGCGCCTCGACCTTCACGCCGAGGAATGGTACGCGCGACTACAGCAAGATCTCGGCGGCCGTTTCGGCCGTGCAGCCGGACGCGATCAGCTCGACCGCGCGATGGAGGTCGATCGCCTCGTTGCCGGCGAGGCGTTCTGCAAGCGGGAGCGGGTAGCCCGCCTCCATCAGCACATGGAGACGCCAGCTCTCGACCTTCGAGCGCTCGTTCTCGGCAGTCTCGATCATTTCCATCGCGTCGCTCACCGACCCGCCTCCGTTCGCCATTCCATAGACGAACCCTCCTGGGGATTTGTTGGCGGGAACCGTCGCCTTAACCCGCGTCAGACCCGCGCGGTCGCGCTCTCGATGCGCTGAGCGAGCTCGTGCAGCCGCGCCTCCATCACCGCGCGCTCGGCTTCGGTGTCCGCGGCGAGCGTTTCGATCCGGCGGCGGAGCTCCTGCTCCTCGTTCAGGAGGCGCTGCTCGAACGTTGCGATCGCCTCCGCGCGCTGGCGGTCGAGGCCGCCGGTGATCATGTTCAGACGCTTCTCGAGGCGCTGCGCGCCCGCGTCGCCGACATGACCGAGCTGCTCGGCGAGCACACGCTCCGCCTCGCGCGTGAATGCCTGTACGGCGCGGTCGAGCTCGCGTGACAGGCGAGTCCCCGCGTTCTCGCGCGCTGCACGGATCGCGTCTGCGAACTGTTGCGAGGCAGCTTCCGAGTAGCTCGCCGCCGCGCGATCGAGGACGCGCTGGAGCTGCTCGACCTGGCGTCGTTCGACCTCCGCGAATGCGCCCTGGATCCTGCGTGTCGCGTCCGTCTCCTCGCGCTCGATCTGCTCGGCGAGCGAGCGCTCGCGGCGGCGGATTCGCTCGTTCAGCTCGTGCAGCGCCCGGCGGCGCTCTGCCGCATAGCCCTCGAGCTCCGCGTTCCCCGCGGAGATCGTTTCTTGAATCGCACGGGCGAGCTCGTCGCGAAGGCGCATCAAACCGGCGCGCTGCTGCTCGCTCTCGGCTTCGAGCCGCTCGGCGTCGGCGACGATGCGAGTTTCGGCGTCCGAGATCAATTGCTGCTGGCGCTGTTTGAGCTGCTCGAGCTGGGCGCTTCCCACCCGCTGCACACGCTCGAGATCCTCTGTCCACGCGCGCAATCTCGATTCCATCTGTCGCTGGGCAGTTGCGAGCGACTCCGACAGGGACGCGCTCGCCTCCCGCTCCTGCTCGGCTGCGGACCGGCGTCGTTCGTCGGCGATCCGCCGTTCCTGTTCGGTCAGCAGCGACGCGGAGTCCGCGCGGGCTCGTGCGAGCGTCCGCTCTAGCTCGGCTGCGCGCTCCTCCGCCTCCTGCTCGATCAGCGTCCTCAACCGCTGCTCGCCTGCGGCGAGCTGGGTGTCGACCCGCCGAACGTGCTGGATCAACCGTCGCAGACGAAGTGCCGCCAGCTGCGTGACAGCCGCGAGCGTCGTGCCTGCCGCCGAGACCGCGATCGGCGTGTGCTGCCGGAGCGCGTAGACGACCCACAAGCCGATCGCAACCGCTCCGAGGAATGCCGCCAGCGATGCGAGGACGCCCCGTGACGTGCGGCCGGCGACGGTTGCCGCGAGCGATGCTCCCGCCACTATCGCCGAGGCGGCGAACGCGATCTCCGCGGCGTCCGTCAGGTGCACGGGCTTCAGGTTACGCGCATCAGGACGAGCGCGAGCGCCAGAAGGACGACCGCAGCCGTCAGTGCCTGCAGCGCCTGTTCCGGGATGCGAGTCAGCGCGTTCGCGTCGAGCGGTTCGGCTCTTCCGTCCTGCCACTCGATCCGGCCCGTCACGCTCGCGGCGCGCCGGCGAACGTCCCGCACCTGGGTCGACAGGCGCCGTTGCGCATGGCTCAGCAGTGCAGCGGCGGCCGCGGCGACGACCGCTTCGATACGGATCTCCTCGGCCGACGCGAAGAACGCCGTCAGGACCGGAAACGCTCCCCACGCCAGCGCGAACCAGAGATCGCCGTGCAGCGCTCCGCCGAACAGCTCGAGGTTGTACGCCACCACCAGGAGGGAGCCTGCGCCGACGAATGCCAAGAGCCACAGATCGCGGCGCAGCGCCACGACCACGCCGATTGCCGACGCTGCGGCGATCGAACCGACGGCGAGCGCGGCGAGCGTCCGTGACGGGATGCGTGTCCGCAGCGGTCTTCCGTTCAGCTCGTCGAGCGCATGCGCCCCGATCCCGAGCGCGAGGAAGAACGCCAGCATCGTCAGCCCCAATACGCCAGCGTCGAAGTGTGGGGCGATCGCGGCGCCGATCGCGACGTACGAGAGGTGCCAGCGCGTGTACGGCGGGTGCAGGAGCGTGACGTAATCCCGCCAACCACCCGGCGCGAGCGCGTAGAACGCCGGCCTGACCTCCGTCACGCCCGGCGTCCCCAGATGACGATGCCGCCGCCGAGGCTGAGCCGCCGCGAACGCACGTCGGCGATGCCCGCGTCTCGCCACGCTCGGAGCAGTCGGTCCTCCGGCCACCGTCCGTAGAAGTCCCGGATGCTGCCGCCGAGGAAGGTGCCGACACGCCACCACCCGGGGTCGATCGCACGGCCGGCAACGGGAAGAACGGCGCGCACGTAGAGCTCCCACAGCGGCCGCCAGGGACCGCGCGGCAGCCCAAACTCCAACGACGCAATCGTGCCACCGGGTCGCA
>VAXU01000080.1 GCA_005885125.1 Actinomycetota bacterium | reverse complement strand
GTGAAGATCCGGGGGCAGGCGCCGCGGCACCTGCAGTCGCGGCAGCGGCTGTGGGTGCGGAGCGCGGACACGCGGTTCTATCGGGTGGAGCTCTTGAATCCCGGGACGAACGACCTGTACGGGGTGACGATCCTGGAGCTGGACCGGGAGTTTCGCCTGACGGGACGGCTGGACGCGCGGCGGGCGCACTGGACGGCCGGGGGCTGGGAGCTGAGCGAGGGGGCGTATCGCGAGATCGGTCCAGAGGGCAAGGTGCAGACGGTGGCGTTCGGGTGGACGGCGCTGGACCTGAAGGAGGAGCTGGAGGACTTTTTACGGATCCAGAAGCCGGTGGGGACGATGAGTTTCTGGGAGCTGCGAGACTACATCGGGCAGCTCGAGGCGGCGGGGTTTCAGATTCGCAAGTATTTGGTGGAGCTCTATTCGAAGCTGTCATTTCCGCTGGTGAATCTGGTGATGGTGCTGGTGGCGATCCCGTTCGCGCTGCAGTCGCCGCGCGGGGGGCGTCTGTTCGGGATCGGGCTGGCGATCGTGATCATGGCGGGCTATCTGGTGGTGCACTACGTGGCGCTGGCCTTCGCGCGGGCGGACTTGCTGCCGCCGCTGATCGCGGCGTGGACGGCGAACGTGATCTTCATGGGCATCGGCGTCTCGCTCCTGCTGCGCGCCCGCACCTGACGGGCGCCCGGTCCCCGTTTGCTTCGCCGGGTTGCGCTTCGACCCCGGAGCGCATATCAAAGGGAGACACGGGAGGCGGGCCGATGACACAGCTCGAGGGCAGGGTGGCGCTCATCACGGGCGCGAGCAAGGGTGTCGGACGCGTGATGAGCCGCATGTTCGCCGGCGAAGGCGCCGCGGTCATCTGCGCCGCGCGATCGCGCGATCTGGTGGAGGAGACGACCGCGCTCGTCAAGGCCGACGGAGGCCGGGCGATCGCGGCGGTCGGTGACGCCGCCGTCGAGGCCGACGTGCAGCGAATCGTGCAGGCCGGGCTCGAGGCCTTCGGCAAGCTCGACACGCTCGTGAACAACGCGGGCGACGGCGGCCCCACCAAGCCGGTCCAGGACTACACCGCCGAGGATTGGTTCTACACGATCAACTCCTGCCTCACGAGCTCGTACATGTGCACCCGCTTCGCGGTACCCGCGATGATGAAGGCGGGCGGGGGCGCGATCGTGAACATCTCGTCCACGGCGGGACGTCGCGGGCTCGCCTATCGCATCGGCTACTGCTCGGCCAAGGCCGGCCAGGTCGGGATGACGTACGGGCTGGCGCTCGAGCTGGCGCCGTACAACATCAGGGTCAACGCAATCGCGCCCGGCGCCGTCGCGGGCGATCGTATCGATCGCGTGATCGCCGGGCAGGCAGAGGTCAAGGGCGTGCCGGTCGAGGAGGAGCGCCGGCGGTTCGTCGAGCGCTCCCCGCTCAAGCGCATGTCCACCGCCGAGGACATCGCCTCGCTGGCCGTGTACCTCTGCAGCGACGCCGCCAAGAACCTCTCCGGCCAGTGCATCGCGGTGACGGCCGGCGAGCCCGCCGTCTGAGCGCTACCAGGCCTTGCGGCGGTCCAGGCGGTCCTCGACCCAGTCGAAGGACTGGACGGAGACCCGATAGGCGGCCGCCGTCGGCACCGCGACCTCGAAGAACGCCCGGTTATTGGGCGGCACGTCGCGGACCCACGTCGTCGTCTTGTTGACGGTCTTTCCCGAACCGTCGAGACCCTCGACGAGGAGGATCATGTGCGCGGCGCGACGGTTCCCGGCGTTGTAGACGTAGCCGTTGACGCTCCGTCCGGTCCGGGACCACTCGAGCTTGAAATAGCGATCCAGGGTCTCCGGGGCGTAGAGCTCGGCGGCGCGGGCCGGCCCGCTGATCGGGCCCGCGGCGGCGAGCAGGGCTACGGCCGCTCCGAGCCCTAGAAATGCCGTTTTTATGAGGTACCCCATGCCCTCAGTGTGACACGCGATCGGGCGACCTGTCAGGCGAGACAGGAAGGGTAAATTCGGGTATCTTCGACGCACCGGCTGGGTGATCCAAGGGAGGCGCGGGACATGGCAACACTAACCGGGTCCGACATTCTCGCCAAATCACTCGTCTCGCAGGGCATGGACACGCTCTTCTACATCATGGGCGGTCCGATGATCGAAACCGAGGCCGCCATCATCAAGCTCGGCGCGCGGGCGATCGACACCCGCCACGAGCAGGCGGCGAGCCTGATGGCTCATGCCTACAGCCGCATCACGCGAAAGCCGGGCGTCTGCATGGGCGCCTCGGGGCCGGGCGCCACCAACCTCGTCACGGGCGTCGCGAACGCGTTCGTCGACGCCGCGCCGATGATCGCGGTGGGCGGGTCGAGCCCGCGCGTCTTTCTCGAGATGGAGGCCTTCCAGGAGATCGATCAGCTCGCGGTCTTCAAGCCGATCACGAAGTGGGCGACGCGGGTCTACGACGCCAAGCGCATTCCCGAGCTGGTCGCGACGGCCTATCGCCAGGCGACGACCGGCAAGCCGGGTCCCGTCTACATCGACATGCCCGGCGACGTTCTCGGTGAGTCCGTCGATGAGTCGACGATCACGTATCCCAAGCCGTGGACGCCGGCGCCGCGCACGCACGCCGATCCGGCGGCGATCTCCGAAGCGATCGCGCTGCTCGCGAAGGCTGAGCGCCCGCTGATCCTCGGCGGCAGCGGCGTGTGGTGGTCGGACGCGGCCGCCGCATTCCGGGCGTTCGTGGAGGCGACGGGGATTCCGTTCTACACGACGCCGATCTCGCGCGGCACGGTCCCGGAGGACCACGAGCTCGCATTCCTCAACGCGCGGGCGAAGGCCTTCAGCGAGGTTGACGTGCTCCTCGCCGTCGGAACGCGCTTCAACTTCGTGATCCAGTTCGGGCGCCCGCCGCGGTTCGCCGCCGATGCCAGGATCATCCACGTCGACGTCAACCCGACCGAGCTCAATCACAATCGCCCGGCCGACGTGCCGATCGCCGGCGACGCGCGCGCGGTGCTCGAGCAGCTCACCAAGGAAGCGCGCGGCAAGATCGACAAGAGCCGGTACTCGCGCTGGGTGTCGAAGCTCAAGGTCCTGGACACGGAGAAGGCCTCGGAGATGGACAAGCAGATGAGCTCGGAGGACACCCCGATTCATCCGCTGCGGCTCTGCAAAGAGGTCCGCGACTTCCTGAAGCGGGACGCGATCCTGGTCGTCGACGGCCAGGAGATCCTGAACTACGGGCGCCAGTCGATTCCGACCTACGTGCCCGGCCATCGGCTGAACTCGGGCGCGTTCGGCTGCATGGGTGTCGGCCTGCCCTTCGGCGTCGGCGCGAAGGTCGCCAAGCCCAACGCGCAGGTGGTCGTGCTCCACGGCGACGGCTCGTACGGCATCAATGCGATGGAGATCGATACGGCCGTGCGTCACAAGGTGCCTATCCTCTGCGTGATCAGCAACAACGGCGGCTGGACGGCGGACCCCAAGCAGGACAAGCCCGGACGCAACCTCGGCTACTCGCGCTACGACAAGATGGCGATGGACTTCGGCGCTCACGGCGAATACGTCGAGAAGCCGCAGGAGATCCGGCCCGCTCTGGAACGGGCGGCGGCCTCCGGCAAGCCCGCGGTCGTCAACGTCATCACCGACTATCGCGCGCGCGCATCGACGATTCGTTTCTCGGCTTACTCGACCTAAATAATGGGGGGCCTAGAAGGGCCCCCCAAGCCCCCCGCGCTCGGAGACGGCCCGGCGACGCCGGGCCGCCCCTCGTGGGGGCGTAACGCGACCGGGGGCCTCGACGGGTGCCCCAGACCCCCCGCGCTCGGAGACGGCCCGGCGACGCCGGGCCGCCCCTCGTGGGGGCGTAACGCGACCGGGGGCCTCGACGGGTGCCCCAGACCCCCCGCGCTCGGAGACGGCCCGGCGACGCCGGGCCGCCCCTCGTGGGGGCGTAACGCGACCGGGGCCCTCGACGGGCGCGCCCCAGGGCCCCCGCCCTCGGAGACGGCCCGGCTAAGCCGGGCCGCCCCTCGGTGGGGCATAACGTGGCCGGGGGCCTAGAAGGGCCCCAAGTCCCCCGCGCTCGTGGGGGCAATCGTGGCGGCCTCGCGAAGGGCCTCCGGGCCCTTTCGGTGGGGCACCATCGTGATGCGGGGCCTAGATGAGCCCCCAGCGTTCGCATGGACTCGAAGCGGAGGAAGGCATGGCCAAGGCGCTCGATGGGATCGTGGTGCTGGACCTCACGCAGTACGAGGCAGGGCCGAGCTGCGCTCAGATGCTCGGCTGGCTCGGCGCCGAGGTCATCAAGATCGAGCCGCCGGGAGGCGAGCCGGGGCGCCGCGCCCTCTCCGAGAGCCCCGACCTGGACGCCTGGTTCTTCCTGATGCTGAACGGCAACAAGAAGAGCGTCACGCTCGATCTCAAGGCCCCTGAGGGACGCGCCCTCCTCGAGCGGATGGTCGAGCGCGCCGACGTCCTGATCGAGAACTTCGGTCCGGGCTCGTTCGAGCGGCTTGGCTTCGGATGGGAGGATCTTCGTCGCATGAACCCGAGGATCATCTCGGCCTCGGTCAAGGGCTTCGGCAGCACAGGTCCGTACGCCAACTACAAGAGCTTCGAGATGATCGCGCAGGCGATGGGCGGCGCGATGAGCGTCACGGGCACGGCCGATGGGCCGCCCACGAAGGTCGAAGCTGGACTCGGCGACACGGGCGCGGGACTCCATCTCGCCATCGGTATTCTGGCCGCGATCGTCCAGCGCCAGGCCACCGGCGTCGGTCAGCGTATCGAGGTCGCTCAGCAGGACGCCGTGCTCAACCTGGTTCGCATCCACTTCCGCGAGCATTACTCGACCGGCAAGCCGGTGCCGCGGCGCGGCAATCGTTCGCCCGGAGGCGCGCCCTCGAACATGTATCGCTGTCGCCCGTTCGGGCCGAACGACTACGTCTTCATACATTGCGCGACCCTCGAGATGTGGAAGACCTTCGCGAAGATTCTCGGGCGCCCGGAGCTCGGTGACGACCCGACGCTCGCCGACCGGATGGGACGGGTCGCGCGTAACGACGAGCTCGACGCACTCGTCGAGGCGTGGACCGAGAAGCGGACCAAGCACGAGGCGATGGAGACTCTGGGCGCCGCGGGGATTCCGTGCGGCGCGGTGCTCGACTCGGGCGAGGTGCTCACGGATCCGTCGCTGGTGCAGCGCGGCATGGTGGTCGAGGTCGATCATCCGACGCGCGGCCGATTCCCGATGCCGGGTAACCCCGTGCGCATGTCCGGCTCGCCCACCGAGGTCAAGCGCGCCCCGCTGCTCGGCGAGCACAACGCGGAGGTGCTCGGCCGCTGGCTCGGCTGCAGTGTCGACGAGCTGACGGCGCTCGCGAAGAAAAAGGTGATCTAGCGTGCGGCGGCTCGCGCTAACGCCGCGATTCGGCGCACTTTATTCCGGAAAGAACCTAGGGCGGATTGGCAGTCCAGCCTGTCACAGCGTCCGTGTTCAGACACTGGAAGCGCCTTGTGTAAAGGGCTGAGAACAATCACGATTCGGCCATTGGGGCCCCGTGGCATTTCGATTGCTCGTTACTGGAGATCGTTGCCCATGTCTGGTATAGCAAAGCGCTCCGACAAGCCGTTCGACAGACCGACGAAGCGTGTCCTCATCATCGACGATGAGGAAACTATCCGGCAGGTGCTGACGGAGTTCTTCAACAGCTTCAGCCACGGGACGACCTACAAGGTCGAGACGGCCGCGAACGGAGCCGAAGGCGTGATGATGATGCTGCGCGGCCGTCCCGATCTGGTCCTGATCGACCTGCACATGCCGGTGATGGACGGATTGCAGGCGCTCAAGCAGCTTCGCGGCTTCGACTCGACGGTACCCATCATGGTGATCACCGCGAGCCGTGACACGAAGGCCGCCGCGGAGGCCCTCAACCAGGGAGTCTTCGCCTTCATCCCCAAGCCCTTCGACTTTGGCCAGCTCGAGCACCTGGTCGCGCTGGCCCTCAACACCGGCCGTCGACCGCCGTCCCTGAGCCACGCCTGATCAGCGACTGAGACACCAGTGGCCGGGAACAGCTCCCGGCCACTGGGTCGCGGTCGAATCGCGATCCGCGCCGCTACCTGATCAAACCGTAGAGCTTGCCGGCGTTCTCGCACACCACCTTGCGGCGCACGTCGGCCGGAAGGTGTCCGAGCTCGCGGGCGATGTACTCGCGCGAGTCCGGCCAGACGCCGTCGGGATGCGGGAAGTCCGATCCCCACATCACCTTGTCGGCGCCGAGCTCGTCGAGGAGCTTCACGCCGATCGGATCCGTCTGGTAGGTCGCCCAGCACTGGCGCTTCCAGTACTCGCTCGGGGCCATCGTGAGGGAGAGGTCCTTGAACTGATCCTCCCACTCGGCGTCCATGCGCCAGAGGACGTACGGAATCCAGCCGATCCCGGACTCGCCGAGCACGAGCTTCATGCGCGGATAGCGCTCGAACACGCCCGAGAAGATCATCGACGTGAGGATGTTGGACATGTTCATCTGGAACTGCGTGATGTTCGAGGCGAACGCGGACCGCGCCACCGGGAGATCCACCTTCGGCGCGTCGGGGGCGTTCGCGCGCGTCGGATCCGAGCCGATCATGATGACCTTGCGGATGTGCTCCGGGGTGTAGCCGCCGACCGTGTGGAAATGCAGCGGCAGCCCGCAACCGTCGATCACGTCCCAGAGCGGATTCCAGTACGGATCCCACAGCGGCTTCAAGTCCGACGAGTTGGCGATGTCGAGCCCGCGCAGAGCCCCGCGCTTCACGACGCGCTCGACTTCGGCGATCGCCGCCTCGAGCGGATGATTCGGGATGGACGCGAGACCGACGTAGCGGTCCGGGTGAGCCGAGCAGAAGTCGGCGAGCCACTCGTTGTAGACGCGAAGGACCTCGACCGCGGCCTCCGGATCGTTCATGCGCCCGGTGGTGCCGAGCACGCCGTAGAGCACCTCGGCCTGGACGCCATCGCGGTCCTGGTCCTTCAGGCGTAGCTCAGGGTCGGTGATCCGGCGGATCCCGCGCTTGCCGTCCTCGTAGAGCCCTGTCTCGGCCATGCGGTCGGAGCGATGGATGCGCCCGGGGATGTACTCCCGGCCCGCCGAGCCCATGCCGCACGCCAGACCGAGGCTGGCGCCCCGGTTCGTGACCCATACGGGGCCTCGCGGCCCCTCCTTCGTGTAGGGCATTCGGTCCTTGAGGGCCGCGGACGCCCGCGACGTGAAGAGATCGGGGGGAAGCCAGCACAGATCG
The DNA here is from genome assembly GCA_005885125.1 of Actinomycetota bacterium. Lineage (GTDB taxonomy): Bacteria > Actinomycetota > Thermoleophilia > Gaiellales > Gaiellaceae > 3-1-20CM-4-69-9. The sequence goes on along the minus strand of VAXU01000080.1, from coordinate 879 downwards.
AGATGGCAGTCGGCGGAGATCATTTCGTATTTCATGGGCGGGAGCGTAGCAGCAGCGAATTGACAAGGCAAGTCGCGGGGCCTAGGGTCGGCGAGCGTCAGGGGGCGAGTCTCCGGATGAGACCGCAGAGGGAGGATCGATCATGAGATTCAAGGGACGAATCGCGCTGATCACCGCCGCGGGCCGCGGCATCGGGCGGGCGACCGCCGAGATCATCGGCCGAGAGGGCGGGACCGTCGTCGGCGTCGAGGTCGACAAGGAGAGCCTCGACCAGGTCGTCGGCGTCATCCGCGCCGCCGGCGGCACCGCACACGGTCTCGTGGCCGACGCGCTCGACGCCTCCCAGGTGGCGGGCGTCGTCAAGCGGATCGTCGACGAGCACGGCCGCATCGACATCCTGGTCAACGCGGTCGGCGGCAGCACGATCATCGCGAAGCCGGCCGCCGAGGTGGACGAGCTCACGCTCGACGACTGGCAGCGGATGCTCCATTTCAACCTCACCGGCACGTTCCTGTTCTGCAACGCGGTCGCCCCGGTGATGAAACGCCAGCGCGGGGGCAAGATCGTCAACATCTCGTCGATCGCCGGCCGGGGATTGAGCCCCTCGAGCAGCAGCGCCTATGCGACGGCCAAGGGCGGGATCATCGCGTTCACGCGCAAGCTCTCGTTCGAGCTCGGCCCGTTCGGCGTGACCGTGAACGCCATCGCGCCCAGCCTTACCTTGAGCCCGCGGCTGCGTCCGCGCTGGGATCGGATGTCCCAGGAGGAGCGCGCGCGTGAGGAAGCGCGCGTGCCCCTGCGCCGGGTCGCGCTGCCGGAGGATCAGGCGCGCGTCATCTGCTTTCTCGCGTCGAGCGACGCCGACTTCGTCACCGGGGT
>VAXU01000052.1 GCA_005885125.1 Actinomycetota bacterium | reverse complement strand
TCCCCGTCAACAGACCACTGGCGAGCGGGAAGTATGGGAGCACGCCGATCCCGAGCCGTGCGCAGGTGGGGAGGAGCTCTTCTTCGACTTCGCGCCGGAGCAGCGAATACTGGTTCTGGGCGCTGACGGGCCGGGCCAGGCCGTGCGTGCGTGCGATCGAGTCGACCTCTTCCACGTCGCGCGGCTTCATGTTCGAGTGGCCGACGTGGCGAACCTTTCCCTCGAGCACGAGCTCGTTTAGCGCGCCGAACGTCTCCTCGTAGGGCGTGATCCCGTCGGGGAAGTGGTACTGGTAGAGGTCGACGTAATCCATCCGTAGCCGTCCCAGCGAGGCATCGATGGCTTTCCGTATGTACGTGCGCGATCCCCGAGCCTTCGTCCCGTCGCCCATGTCGCCGCCGAACTTCGTCGCCAAGAGCACGCGCTCGCGCCGCCCTTCGAGCACTTCGCCGAGCAGCTCCTCGCTGCCGCCGCCGTTGCCGTAGATATCGGCCGTGTCGAAGAGCGTGATTCCCTCCTCGAGGGCCGCGTCGACGACCGCGCGCGTGCCCTCCAGATCGACACGACCGCCGAAGTTGTTGCAACCAAGCCCGACGACGGTGACTTCGGGCCCACCCTCGCCCACGCGGCGCGTACGCATGGCCCGGGATGGTAGAGCTTCGGAATGCGCTACCGCCGACTCGGTTCCTCCGACCTCGAGATCTCGGAGATCAGCCTCGGGTCGTGGCTCACGTACGGCGGGGGCGTCGAGCGAGACCAGGCCGAGGCCTGCGTTGCGAAGGCGTTCGAGGTCGGGATCAACTTCTTCGACACCGCGAACGTCTACGCGCGCGGCGGTGCGGAGTCGTTCCTCGGCGGGATTCTCGGGAATCGTTCCCGCGACTCGTTCATCCTCGCGACGAAGCTCTATTTCCCAATCAACGGCGACCGCGGCCTCTCGCGCGAGCAGGTCCTGAAGCAGATCGACCTGTCGCTGGGACGGTTGCGCACCGACTACGTCGACCTCTACCAGTGCCACCGCTACGACGTGGAAGCGCCGCTCGAGGAAACGATGGAGGCGCTGACGGAGGTCGTCCGCGCAGGCAAGGCGCGGTACATCGGATTCAGCGAGTGGACGGCCGACCAGATCCAGGCGGCTCTCGATCTCGTGCCGAGCGTGGAGAAGTTCGTCTCCTCCCAGCCGCAGTACTCGATGCTGTATCGGGTGCCGGAACGCGAGGTGATCCCCCTGTGCAAGCGGAACGGGATCTCGCAGATCGTCTGGTCACCGCTTGCGCAGGGAACGCTGACCGGGAAGTACAAGCCGGGCGCGCCGCCGCCCGAGGGAACCCGCGCCGCGTCGCAAGACATGGGCTGGGCGATGGACCGGTTCCGCGACGACGACGTGCTCGCCGCCGTGCAGCGGCTGCGGCCGATCGCAGACGGCCTCGGGATCACGATGGCCCAGCTCGCGCTCGCCTGGGTCCTGCGCGAGGACAACGCCGCGTCGGCGATCATCGGCGCGTCGCGGCCGGAACAGGTGGACGACAACGCGGCCGCCTCGGAAGTCGAGCTCGACGCTTCGACCCTGCAGGCGATCGACGAGGCGCTCGGCGACGTCGTGGTGCGTTAGACGTCGAAGCTTGTAGCGGACGTTGCAAGCCCGACCGGCGCCTCCGTCAGCCCTCTTGGCTTGAATCCCTGTCGTCCCAGACGAAGGAGTACCACATGGCACTGACTCAGACCCAGCTCGCCGGCGAGATCGCCGAGCGAAGCGGCATTACAAAGGGCGACGCGAAACGTGCGCTCGAGGCGCTCGAGGATGTCGTCCTCGAGCAGCTCGCCGATGCCGAGAAGGTTCGGATCGGCGGTGTCGTCCAGCTCAACGTGCGCGTGAAGGAAGCCACGGGCCCGCGGAAAGGACGGAATCCCGCAACGGGCGAGGAGATCACCATCGCCGCCAAGCCGGCGGCTGTCGCGCTGAAGGCGCGTCCGCTGGCTCGGGCGAAGGCCGCGTTGCCCTCCGTGCAGAAGGCACGGAAGCGCCTCGCTGCGTAGGAATGCGCAAAGCGGTGGTGACGGGGGAGCGCACATGCGCTTCCCCGTTGGCCTCGTAGCCGTTCGTTGACACTGCCTGCAGGCAGGCGGAGAATCGGGCGACCATTCGCTCAGGGGCAGAGGGGGACGAAAGGAGCAGGCATCGTGCGCAAGTTGCTCGTGCTTCTTGGTCTGGTCGTCGGCGGAATCTGCGCGACATCCGCAACCGCAGCGGCTCCTTCGAAGTTGTCGTTCTCAATTTCGAACGCGACGGCAACGCTGAGCGGCGTCTGCAGCTTCGACGTCGACATCGCCAGCCAGCTCAGCGGCTTCGAGATCGACTACTTCGATGCCGATGGTGCGCTGACGAGGATCTACGACCACGTCACCGAGCAGGACACCTTCAGCCACGACGGGACGACACTGACTGGTCTCCCGTACACGTTCAACATCGAAGTCCTCTTCGACAGCAGCGGCGATGTCACGCACATCTATGCGTCGGGAGAGGTGAGCAGGGTCCCGCTGCCGGACGGCTCTGTCTTCTTCTCCGCCGGACGCGCGGACTTCACGGTGCACCCGGGTGTGACGTTCCTCATCTCGCCTGATATGGGCAACCCGGGAAACATCGCCGCCTTCTGCGCGGCACTCGCGTAGTCATCAGCTCAGGGAGGGGGTGGCGAACGCCACCCCCTCGGTCGATCGGGCGAGCATCGAAGGCGCTTGTCTTGTTCGTCGCCGCGTCAGGTCGACGCTCTAGGCGACGCCGTCAACCGACTGAGGCGTCGAACGAGACCTGGCTGAAAACACGACGGTCTGACCCCGGCTGTAAAGAGAGTGTGACTCTTCTTCCACAGCCGTCTCGAAGGGCGAACCTAGGCGACCACGCGGTAGACCTCGAACACCTCCGCGTAGTCGCGGTTGACGTTGATGCCGTGCGTCCGCGCGACGTTGCGGATGTAGTCGGGATCCGAGTAGCGACGGTGCTGCTGTGACGCGTACTTCGACAGTGCTTCGATCTTCCTGTCGATGTGCGACTGCTCGAGCGAGACGTACGCCTGGTAGGCGAAGTCGAAGTTGTTCCACGGAATCTCGTAGCCGAGAATCGTCGTTCGCTTGAACGCGCGGAGGCCCTCCGCCGCGATCACCTGATGGTCCTGGTGGATGTCGTGCAGCGACGGCTGGAAGACCGCGTCCGGATGCCAGTCCTCCCACAGCGCGACGAGCGCCTCGAGGATGTCCTGGCGATGGTCCGGGAAGGTGCGCACGTCGAAGTCGTGCACCGTCAAGTTGCCGTCGGGGATGCCGAGATCGGCCGTCGCCTCCTTCACCTCCTGGGCGAGCGTGTCCGGAGGGAACCCTTCCGGGAGCGAGCGGGTCGCGATCGAGAACGCGACATAGCGGACGTCGGCCCCGCTTTCGACCAGCCGCGCCATCGTTCCACCGCACCCGAACTCGCCGTCGTCCGTGTGCGGGGCGAGCACCAGCACCCGTTCCCACGCTCCGATCACAGCGCGGTTCATATCATCGCGGCGGGCTATGAGCTCCTTTCGAAATGAAGCACGGGCCGCCCGGCCGCGCTGGGCGGCGCGATCCTGCGTCCTCAGTCGCGCCCATAGCGCTGCTATGGACGCTCCCTGCGTCCTTGTCTCGCACTCGTCCATCGCGCCCGGTCAGCGCGTGGTCATTCCGAAATGAGCTCTATGACCACCGGTGCGGCGATCCTCGGCGCGCTCGGCGCCGTTGCCGTCCTGATCGCGGGACGGCGAGTCGTGCTGCTCGGAGGGCTCGTCGCGCTCGCGGCTGCCGAGTTGCTGCTCGCGCGGGCGGGCGGCCTCAACCTGTCGACGAAGCTCGTTGCCGCGGGGATCGCGGGCTTCGTCGTCCTCGTGGGGCTGGCGGCGCTGCTTCGCCGGGCGCGGTGGCTCGTGATCCCGCTCGCCGCCGTGGCCGCGCCGTTCCGGCTGCCGCTCGACTTCGGCAGCGGGCACCGCTTCTACGTCGCGATCGCGCACGGCGGCCAGCTCGGGCGGCTGCTGCCGTTGTACGTCGTGCTCGCAGTTGCGGCGATCGCACTTGCATGGGACTCATTGCGCGGCGGGCCCGTTCTCTTGCTGCGGCGCGAGATCGCGGTTCCCACCGCCGCCTTCCTGGCGTTCGCGTCGCTGTCCCTCCTGTGGACGGAGGACGTCGGTTCGGGACGAAACCTGCTCGAGTACTTCCTGCTTCCGTTCGCCGTCCTCGTCGCCGTCGTCGGCCGCGCGCCGTTCACCGAGCGCCTGCCACGGGTCCTCGGAGTGATCGCGGTCGGGCTCGCATCGCTCTTCGCCGTTGTCGGGGTCGTCGAGGCCGCGACGCACCGCCTGATCTTCTACGCCCACAACCTCCAGGTTTCGAACGCCTACACGTCGTACTTCCGCGTCACCTCGCTGTTCCGCGACCCGAGCCTCTACGGGCGGCATGTCGTGCTGGGGATCGTCGTGCTCGTCGTCTGTCTGTGGCTGCGGAAGATCGACCTCGTTCCCGCGGCCGCGCTGATCGCGCTCATGTGGGCCGGGTTGTACTTCTCGTATTCGCAATCGAGCTACGCGGCGCTCTTCGTCGTCGTGCTCGCCGTCACGCTCGTCGTCGGCGACCGGCGCGGTCGCCAGGTCGCGGCGATCGCCGCCGCCACGGTCGCCCTCGTCGCAGTCGGGATCGCCGCAGCGAAGGTTGCGCACACCTCGGTGCGGAAGGCAACGAGCGACCGCTCTCGACGGATCACGCTCACCGCGAGGGTGTTCGCACACCATCCGATCGCAGGCGTCGGGATCGGTGGTCAGCCGCGTGCGACCCAGAAGCTCGCGACGCACTTCGGCCCGCTCCAGAACTTCGTCTCGCACACGACTCCACTGACGGTCGCGGCCGAGCTTGGGATCGTCGGCCTGCTGCTCTACGTTGCGGTGCTCGCCGGCGCGGCACGCGCGCTCGACGCCGTCCGGCGACGCCACCAGGCTCTCGGGTTGTCGCTCGCCGCGGTCTTCTTAGCCCTCTTCGTCCACTCGCTCGCGTACAGCGGGTTCTTCGAGGATCCGATCACGTGGTTGGTACTGGCGATCGCGGCGTCATTCCTGGGCCTGCCGCGACCGGCGCCGATCCCCACCCCCGTGGTGACGGAACCGCGCGAGGCCGTCCCCGCCAGATGAGGATCGGCCGGCTCGGCGCCTGGGCGATCCTCGGGACGCTCGGCGGCCTCGTCGCGATCGTCGTGCCCGAGCTCGGCTCCGATCCCTGGCCGTTCCAGCCGCCGGCCTTCCACCCGCACGGCGTGCTCGGCCCGCTCGTGCGCGCTGCGGGCCGACACTGGGATCTCGGCTTCGTCCGGACGCCGGGCATCGTCGCCGGCTTCGCCGTTGCCCTCGTGGCGGTGTCAGGTTGGCGGTGGCGCACGTGGCGCTCGGACCTGCTGTGCGCGCTCGCGCTTCTCGTCGCGGTCGCGCTCCTCGTTCCCGCTGTCCTGCTCCAGGCCGGGCTGCGCCAGGCGACGGAGCCGTGGTACCACGACAACGACTCGACGTACCAGATCGAGATCGCGGGTCGTCTCATCCGCCACGGCCATGACCCGTACGGCCGTGACTACACGGGCACGGGCCTCGAGCACTGGTATCCAGCCGCAGGCTTTCCCGTCGGGCGAAAGCAGGTGGCGCTGCACCATCTTGCGTACTTTCCCGGGACGCCGCTGACCGCTGCGGCGTGGGGCGTGCTGCCCGCGCCGCTCGACGACTACCGCTTCTTCGTGCTGCTCTGCACGATCGCGCTGTTCGGAGCCGCGCTCGCGTTTCGCGCGCCGCTCACGTTACGCATTGCACTCGGCACACTCGCCGTTGCGAACCCTCTCGTCGTGCGCGCGGCGTGGTTCGGGACCGCCGATGCGCCGCCCCTGCTCTGCCTGCTGCTCGCGTTCGCCCTGCTTGCCCGCCGCCGGCTCGTCTCGGCGGCGCTGCTGCTCGGGCTCGCGGTGCTGATGAAGCAGTTCGCGCTCGTGGCGGTGCCCTTCTTCGCCTTGATGCTGCTCGCGCTGCGCCCTTCGCGTGTGGTCGCTCGAAAAGCCGTCGCAGCGTTCGCGGCTCCGCTCGCCGTCGGCATCCTTCCGTTCCTCGTCGCCGACCCCGGCGGGCTGTGGCGCGACACGATCAGCTACGGCGGCTCGACGTACCGGATCATCGGCTACGGCCTCTCCTCGCTCTTCCTCAAGGCCGGGATCGTCGACGACCGCTACGGCTCGTATCCATTCGTGTGGCTGCTGCTACTCGTCTGGCTGCCCGTGACCGCATGGCTGCTTTGGAACCAGCGGCGCGCGGCGCGCGCGTGGGTGGGCGCGGCCGGCTTCGCGATCTCGATGTTCGTCCTTCTCTTCATCAGCCGCGTCTTCCAGACGTCGTATCTCGTCTGGCCGCTGATCGGGATCGTCTCGGCGGCGCTGCTAGCGCACGCGGACGACGAAGACGCGCGTGCGGAGCCCGATGTTCCCGGCGAGGTCGATGGCGGCGAGCTGCAGCCGGTATCGACCCGGCCGTAGCCGCCTGCCGTCGGCGCGGCGCGCGTACCAGTAGAGCTGGAAGCGGACCTTCGTCGCGCCTCCCTCGAGCTGCTGGCGGCCGTTGACGTAGACCCGGACGCGCGCTGCTTCCGACAGGTCGTAGGCGATCCGAATACGTGGCTTGCCGCGCCGCCGCAGGACATGCGGCCGGTAGGAGAGGACCTTCACCCTGGGCGCGACCGAGTCGACCCGGATGGGGTTCTGCAGCGTGAACTCGCGGCCCGTGTCCAGCGTCGCCTTCGGCAGGTAGAAGCCATCCGGGACGTCCTTGCCACTCCACCGGTAGATGCTGGTGCCGGCCTCGACACGGCGTTCCGCCGCCAGCGTCGCGACGACGCGGTCGTTCCGGTCCAGGATCTGCAGCGTCAGCAGATGCGGCCGCTGGAAGCGCAATGAGATCGCCGCCGGTCCGTGGCGCGGCGAGAACACCTCGTCGACGTGGAGCACGGAGAACGGCGTTTTCTCGAGCTTCTGGCGCTCCGTCGTGGCGAATGCGACCGCGGTCGCGGAGAGGAGCGCGACGACGATCGCCGTTGGGCCCCAGCGCTTCAGCCGTTCCCCCTGTGCGGGAAGTGCTTCTTCACGTACGCCTGATACTTCGAGGAGGGGACGAATCCGTACACGTGTGTTCGCCCGACGAGGTACATCCGCTCGGAGTCGGCGATCACGGGGGAATACTGACCGTCAGGGAACGTCCAGACCACCCGACCGTTCCGCGCGTCGACGGCGTACGTCCCGCGCGGGCCCGACTTGGCGTGGCGCGACCCGTTCGATCCGCACCCGCCGCACGTGGAGAAGTAGACGAGCCCGTCGAGCACCGTCGGCGCGCCGTGGATCGCCGCCGGCGCCTCGTGGCGCCACAGCTCGTCCCCGGTCGCGGCGTTGTACGCAATCAGATGCCCGTCGTACGTCCCGACGATCACCTCGCGCCGCCAGACGGCCGCGGCGGTGTAGACGTACGATCCCGCGTGGCGCGCCCACAGGAGGTGGCCGGACCGCGCGCCGAACGCGTACAGGGTTCCATCGGTGTTCCCGATGTACACGCGCCCGTAGGCAACGGTGGGCGTCGCATAGAAGTACTCGCGGCCGTGCAGGAATTTGGAGTAGGAAGACCCCTGCCACCGGACGCGCCCGCTGCGCGCATCGAGCCCGAACACATGGCCGCCGTCGGTGCCCACGTACACCATGCCGTTCGCATAGGCGGGTGAGCTGTTCACCTCGGCGCCGAGATCGACGCGCCAGCGCAATCGAGGACGCGCGCGCTGGCTCACGTCGAGGGCGTACAGATGGTGATCCCAGGATCCGAAGTAGAGGACACCGTCGACTAGCAGCGGCGACGATTCCACCGCGCCCGTCTTGTACCGCCAGAGGATCTTGCCGCGGTGGAAGAGAATCCCGCGACGCTTCGAGCGGAACAGGATCGCCACGATGAATCCCTTCTGCGAACGTGGATACCGATTGCAGGGGTACGGCTGCATGCGGAACTGGTTGACGAACACGAGCCCGTACCCGACCACCGGCGGGAACTCGATGATGTTCCCGACACGGAGCGTCCAGATCTTGCGGAACGGCGGGCGAAGCTTGAACTGGATCGCGTCGTGCGTCCGCGCCGGGTCGTATCCATACATCGGCCACGGCACGCTCTCGATCAACTGCTGCGACCGCTTCTTGACGGCGGGGGCCGTCGTCACGAACTCGACCGTGGACGAGCCGCGCTTCTCGCGCGTGCGCGTCTGGTCGTGGTAGTACCAGGCCCCGGCCGCGCCGCCTGCGAGCACGACCAGCGCCACGGTGCCGATCAGCAGGCGGCGCACTGGACGGCGATTGTAGAGACAGCGATTGCGGCGCCGCAGGCGCTGCGACGACTAGCGAAGCCCGCGGAGGAGGTCGGCGAGTTCGGCCGCGCGCCCGCTCCGTGAGATCCGCTCTTCGAATTCGGGCTGAAAAGAAACGTCGGGAAGCTCTCCCGCCTTCCATCGGCGAATCAATGTTTCGAGCGCAGCTCGCAAAGCATCGACGTCGTCCGGGTCGGAGACGATGCCCGCCTCTGCTTCGCGAACGAGGCGCGCAGCAGCACCGTCGGGGGGCACGGCCGCGAGGATGGGCCGTCTGGCGGCGAGATACTCGTAGATCTTGCCGGAGGGCACGTCGACCCCCCGGTCGCCGACGTTCGGGAGCAAGAGGAGGAGCGCATCGGAGTGGCGCTGCAGCTCGAGCGCGCGGCGACGTGGAACGAACGCCTCGAGCTCGACCCGATCGCCGAGACCGACGTCGCGCATCCATTTCGCGTCAGCGGAGCGAAAATCCCCGACGAAGCAGGCGATGACGTCGTCTTCGACCTGCGCCAGGGCGGTCAAGAAGGGCCGCGGGTCTCGCTTTCCGAAGAAGCTGCCCGTGTGCGTGATCCGGAACCTCTCCGTTCGACGGTACTCGAGCGTCTGGAAGTCGTCGAAGTCAGCGCCGTTCGGGATGACGCTGATCGGGCAACCGGCGCCTGCGGAACGCATCTCTGCCGCGATCTGTTCGGTCACGGCGGAGATCGCGTCGGCGTGCCTGGCGATCGCTCGCACGACGTACTGCTGCGTGTGCTCCTTGGCCCGGACCGAGAGTCGCTCGACGGCACGCTCGTGGCTCGCAACAATCGAGTCGCGGATGTCGGCAACCCAACGAACGCCGGCGAGGCGCTTCGCCACGGGCCCAAGGAAATGCACGGAGTTCGGAGGCGATGTCGTGAGAACGGTGTCGATGCCTTCCGATTTGACCACCCGCAGAAGCGAAGGGATCGCCGTCAGGAGCCACGGCGCGTTCTCGTCCGGGAGGACGAATCGCCGCGGCGTCAGAGCCGCCTTCTTCAGGAGCCGCGGCACGCCGTTCAGGCCGTAGAGCTCTTCCGCGGGCAACCGACCTCGCGGCCCGATGTACCGCGTCCGATGGATGAATCGCTCGGGAATGCCGGTCGTCGGCTCATCGCGGTGAATCCACTTCGAATCGCCCGGCGTGAGAATGTGCGTCTCGATCCCGAACTCCGGGAGCTGCCGCGCGAACCTCAGGGGTCGTTGGACGCCGCCGCCCCCGGACGGTGGGAAGTAGAAGCTGCAGATCAGAATCCTCATCAGCCGACCGCCTGCCGACGCTCGGCCTTGCCGCGCCCCGCGTGCGATTGTAGAGCGCTCCTCGGGACGGCGGCGATTGAAGATGATCAGAACCGTGCTTCGACCAGCTGTCGTCGTCGGCGTGGGCGGCGCCGCGGGAGTTTCGGCCGTCCGTCGATTGGGCCGTCGCGGAATCCCCGTCTACGCGGTCGATCACCGCCGGAGCCCCCTCGGGTTCCACTCCCGCTACTCGACTCCCATTCGGACGTCGGATCCCGATGCCGACGCGGCCGGTTTCGTCGCCGGTCTGCTCGAGCTCGCGGAACGCATCGGGCAGCCGGCGCCGATCCTTCCCACACGGGACGAAGACCTGAATGCGATCGCCCGCAGCCGCGATCAGTTGGGAGACGTATTCCTCTGCCCCTTCCCACCGTGGAGCGTGCTGCAGGCGATTCAAAGCAAGCGGCACCAGATCCTGCGCGCGAGCGAGATCGGCATTCCGGTCCCCGAAACCAGCATCGACGGGACCTTGCCGGCCGACTTTCCGGTGCTCGTCAAACCCTCCGCACCGGCCGGATTCCGCGAGCGTTTCGGAGTCCAAGCACTCCGATGTGAAACGGCACGTGAGCTCGCAGACGCGCTGACTGCGGCAGGCAGATACGAGCCACTGGTGCAGGAGTTCATTCCCGGCGGCGACGGAGCGCTCTACACCGTCGGCGCGTACTTATCGGCGACCGGCAATGCAGTCGGGGTCTTCTGCGGGCGAAAGATCCGGCAGAGCCCGCCGCGCGTCGGAACGTGCCGCGTGGGTGAATCGGTCTGGGTCGAGGAGCTGGTGGAATCGGGGCTCGAGCTTCTTCGAGCGCTGGGATTCGTGGGCATCGCCCAGGTGGAGTTCAAGCGCGACCCACGCGACGGTCGTTTCAAGTTCATCGAGGTCAATCCGCGGCTCTGGCAGTGGCACGAGCTCGCGGCTTCATGCGGAGTCGACTTCCCGTGGATCGCGTATCTCGACCTGCTCGGCAAGCAGACGCGTCCCGTGACCTCTCGCGGCCGGCGGGGACGCTGGGCGCTGACCTTCTACGACAACCTTCGACCCGCGTTCGTCAAGCCGCCGTACGTCGATCCGTTCCTCGCGCGTGACGATCCTCGCGTTGCGCTCTCGCACTGCGCGCGCGTCGCGCGCCGTTCATTGGCGCGCCGGTAGGCAACGGTTCAGGGTGTCGCCGGATCCAGTTCTGGGCGAGGCGCGAAGATTCGGATGCCCCCGAGCGCAATCCCGATCCCGAGCGCGAAGGCGACAACGTGCTCCGAGTCGAGCACGTTCAGGTTGCCTCTCAGCATCCATGCGAACAGGCCGACCGCGACGCACGTGACGACGATCGCGAGTTTCGTCGCCGGCGTCTTAGTGCGTCGCCGCCATGCGACCGTGGCAACAGCGCCGAGCCAGGCTGCGGAGATCGCCGAGACACCGTAGTCCGGCGCAGCGAACGATGCCTGGAAGGCGTCGGGCTCGCTCAACCGGTACCCGGCGACGGCCAGGTACACCAGCAACGTCGAAGCGATATGACCGATGAGCGCAGCGGACCAGAGAATCCGTTGGCCGCACACGCCGAGCGTCAAGACGGCCAAACCCGCAAACGAGAGCATCGAGAGGGCGATCGGTCTCTCGACCAGGAGACCGCTCGTGATCAGCAGCCAGAGCTTCCCCTCACCGATCCTGTGAGGGCTCGCGGCGATCTGGTTCAGGGAGACGGCGCCCGCGCTCTTCGCAACTGTCGTCCCGCCGACGACGATCACGAACAAGAGGACGGCACAAAAGGCCCGCCGGGACGGCCGAGCCGAGCTGAAGAAGGTCCACCACGCGCCCGAGTTCGTGAGGCGAGTCTAGCTCTCGGCCGAGCTGTAGGACTCGATCAGCGCCTCCGCGACCTCGGGTCGCGAGAACTCCTGCGGTGGCAGCTCCCCCTCGCTGAGCATCTCCCTGACTTTCGTGCCCGAGAGGAAGACGTGCTGCTCTCGATCGTGCGGGCACGTCTTCGCCGAGGCCATCGACCCGCACGCGCGACACCAGAAGGAGTGCTCGAAGAACATCGGCTCGATGTCCAGCTCGTGCGGCTCGAATTCGTCGAAGATGAGTTGCGCGTCGTACGTCCCGTAGTAGTCGCCGACACCGGCGTGGTCGCGGCCGACGATGAAGTGCGAGCAGCCGTAGTTCTTGCGGCAGATCGCGTGCCAGATCGCCTCGCGCGGCCCGGCGTAGCGCATTGCCGCCGGGAAGGCGGACAGCACGACGCGCTCGGCAGGGTAGTAGCCGTCGAGCAGGACGCGGTAGCACTCGACCCGCGTCGCCGCCGGAACGTCGTCGGACTTCGTGTCGCCGACGAGCGGATGGATCAGCAGGCCGTCGACTGTCTCGAGCGCGACCTTCGTCAGGTACTCGTGCGCGCGGTGGATCGGGTTGCGAGTCTGGAAGCCGACGACGCGCTTCCAGCCGCGCTCTGTGAACTCGGCGCGCGTCTCGGCCGGCGTCTTCGCCAGCTCGGGAAACGCCGGCTCGGGTAGCTCGAAGACCGTCACCCGGCCCGAGAGGTAGAGCGGCTTCTGTTCGTACAGGCGTGCGACGCCCGGATGCGCTGCGTCGGTCGTCCGGAAGGCCTGCTCGGCTTCGCGGCCTTTGTCGTACTCGTAGACGTCCTCGACCTCCAGCACGGCAACTGGGCAACCCGTCGGATCGGCGAGCGCCACCTGGTCACCCCTTGGTGCCTGGTCGACGGCCAGGCCGACCGGGAGCGCCCATGGCAGACCGTTCGAGAGCCGCATGGTCTCGAGCACGGACTCGTAGTCGTCGCGTCCCATGAACCCTTCGAGCGGCGACAGCGCGCCACACGCGAGCAGCTCCAGATCGGAGAGCTCGCGCGACGTCAGCGTCAGCCGTTCGAGCCGCTCGACGCCGTCCGGCCGCTCGCTCGTCCTGTCGACGAGCTCGCCGCCGTGCGCTGCGATCAAGCGTGTCTCGGTGTCGACGATCACGCCGCCACCGCCGCGGGAATCAGACCGCGCACTTCCAGCAGCTCGACGATCCGGACCGCGCTCTCCTGCGGCTCCTCGTGTTCTGATTCGATGGAGATCTCCGGATTTGCAGGGGCTTCGTAGGGATCGGACACGCCCGTGAACTCCTTGATCTCGCCCCGGAACGCCTTCTCGTACAGACCTTTGACGTCACGGCGTGCGCACTCCTCGACGGATGCGTCGACGAACACCTCGACGAACGTCCCGTGTTCCTCGACCATCGCGCGCGCCTGGTCGCGCGCGTCGATGTACGGCGAAATCGCCGACACGATCACGGCGGCGCCGTGCCGCGTCAGCTTCGAAGCGACCCAGCCGATCCGGTCGATGTTCGCGTCGCGGTCCTCCTTCGAGAAGCCGAGGCCCTTCGACAGGTGCTCGCGCACCTCGTCGCCGTCGAGCCACTCGACCTTGCGGCCGCGGCGCTCGAGCTCTGGGCGGACGATCTCCGCGATCGTCGTCTTTCCCGCGCCGGAGAGGCCCGTGAACCACAGCGTGAATCCCTCAGTCATTTGACTCCTTGATCAGCGGTGCGTTGATGTGGATGCCGCACTCGAGCTTGTCGCTTCCGGCCCAGCGCCCCGCGCGCTCGTCCTCGCCCGCACCCACTGGGCGCGTGCACGGAATGCAGCCGATCGACGGATAGCCCGCGTCGTGCAGCGGGTTGTACGGAATCTCGTTCACGTGGATGTACGCCTGGACGCGCTTCTTGTCCCAGTCGACGAGCGGTTGCACCTTCCAGACGCCGTAGCGGTCCGACCACTCGATCTTCTGCGCGTTCGCGCGCGTCGGCGACTGCTCGCGGCGGATGCCCGTGATCCACGCCTCGTAGCCGGCGAGCGCGCGCTCCAGCTGTTCGACCTTCCGGATGTGGCAGCAGCGGTCCGGCTCGGTCTCCCACAGCCGGTCCGGGGGATCGATCGGACGAAACGACCGCAACTCGAGGCCGTAACGCTCGACGAGGCGCTCACGGGTCTCGTAGGTCTCCGGAAAGAGGACGAGCGTGTCGAGCTCGACGACCGGGATGTCCAAGCCGAGCTCGCTGACCATGTGCACGAGCGCGGACGACTGCCGCTGCCACGAGCACGTCAGGCACATCCGGTCCCCGAACTGCTCGTAGGCCCAGACGAGCACGTCCTCCGCCGACATTGCCTCGACGTCAGGAAGCTGCAGTGCCGGCGCGGTCGCCAAGCAGCACCTCCTTGAGGGTGTCACCACGCAGCCCGAGCCGCAATGTCTCGAGCGGGATCACCTCGTCCGGGGGGATGTTCCCGAGATTCACGTTCGGGCCGAACTGTTTGATGAACCAGGCCTGTGCGGCCTTCGTCGGCGCCTCGAAGATGACGTTCTCGAGCCCGACGCCGGCGGCGATCTCGCCGATCAGCTCGGTTCGCATCCCGCCGCCCGAGTCGAAGATCCCCGCGGTGCCGCCCTCGCGCGCTTCGGTGACGACCTTCCACGCCCCGACCTCGAGCTCCTCGCGCAGCCACGTCGTCCACTCGTCGGCGGTGTACTCCACGGACGAGTCCTTCGACCCGACCTCCGAGATGACGGTGAAGTCGCGGGCGAAGTCGTCGATCAGCTCCAGTTTGCGCTCGCGCGGGATCTCGATCGTGCCGTCGGAGATCTCCACGTATGTGAGCCCGAGGTCACGCAGCCACTGCTTGTACTCGTCGAGGCGGTCCTTCGCGTACACGACCTCGAAGAACGTGCCGCCGATCACGACGGGCTTCTCACGCAGCACGTCGAGCTTGCGGCGCAGGTTCGGCGTCACGTAGGCCGTCCCCCAACCGAGCTTGACGATGTCGATGTACGGGCCGGACGTCTCGAGCACGTCCTCCCAACCGCGCGGGCCGAGACCCTTGTCGATCACGTGCGTCAAACCGCCCGCGCGTGGCTCAAAGTCGAGCATAGATTTCCTCCAGCTTCTGCTTGGCGCGTTCCTGGACGTCGTGGAACAGCGAATTGCCGTGACTGTCGATGCCGACGATGAGCGGCCCGAAGTCCTTCACGCGGAACTTCCAGAGGCACTCAGGCATCAGCTCTTCCCAGGCGACCTCCTCGATCTCCTCGATCTGCGTCGTCTCCAGCGCCGCGGCGCCACCGACGATCGCGAAATAGACCATCCCGTGCTTGCGCATGGGCTCGATCGCTTCGTCGGGCAGCCCGCCCTTGCCGCAGATCGCGCGGACGCCGTACTGGGCGCCAAGGCCGTCCGTGAAACGCACCATCCGAGCGGAGGTCGTCGTGCCGATGCAGACCTTCTCGTACTTGCCGGGGCCGACCTTCTTGACGCCCGGCGCCGTGTGCAGCAGGAACGCGCCGCCGAGGTCCATCGGCGGCGCGACGCCCTGGTCGAAGATTCGGATGTGCGTCCGATCGCGGATGCCGATGATGTGACCGTCGACGAGCACCTCGTCGCCGGCGCGCAGCTTCCGGATCTCCTCCTCGTTTGTCGGGAACGTCAGCTTCTGAATGGCCATGGCCTCTAGAGCCACCCGGTGCCAGGCACCGTGACGAAAGGGTGACGCACAGACGACCGCCGGGAGCGGGCTGACGGGGCTCGCGACCGCCGTACGGCGCTTTTCCAGTGCGTCGCGGTGCCAGGCACCGCGACGAAAGTGTGGCGAGAGCCGCACGGCATCGTCAAGCCTCCCGGTCGTAGTCGACGACACCGTCCACAGTGATGTGCGCGCTCGCGCGGCGCGCGGCCCAGCACTGGTAGTTGACGGCGACGGGATTGAGCGTCATGTGGGTATCCGCGTGCTCGACGTGGCACTGCAGCACGGTGACGTCCCCGCCCAGGCCCATCGGGCCGATCCCCGTCTCGTTCAGCAGCGCGTACAGCTCCTCTTCGAGCTTCGCGACGTGGGGGTCCGGATTCTTCGTGCCGATCGGACGTGCGATCGCTTCCTTCGCCAGGTACATGGCGTAATCCGCCGAGCCGCCGATGCCGACGCCGACGATCCCGGGCGGGCACGGCTTTCCTCCGGCGCCGACAATCGACTCGAGCACGAACTGCTTGATCCCCTTCACGCCGTCGGCGGGGATGCACATCTTCAGGAAGCTCATGTTCTCCGAGCCTGAGCCCTTGGGCACGCACTTGACGTCGAGCCCGTCCCACTCGGGAATGAACTCCCAGTTCGCGCGCTCGGTGCCCGCCTTCAGCGCGGCGTAGATGCGGGTCGGATGAAGCGGGAAGTGTTCCCCGACCCGGCACGTGTAGACGGCGATGCCCGTGTCCTGGCAGACGAGGTTCTTCTGGTCGTCGGCGATCTGGACGTTCCGGAGGATCGTCGACAGGACGCGCCGCCCGGGCACCGACGTTTCGCGCTCTGACGCATCGACGAGCGCGTCGCGGAGATCCTGCGGGATGTCCATCAGCGCCCAGACGTAGAGGTGTGCGGCAGCGTCTTCGAGAATGCCCTGGAGATCCGTGGTGATCATGCGCGCGCCTTCTCCGCGGCCGACTTGCCGGCGCGGCGGCCGAACACGCAGCACTCCAACAGTGAGTTGCCCATCATCCGGTTGCGCCCGTGGGCGCCACCGGCGATCTCGCCGCAGGCGAACATGCCTTCGAGCGTCGTTTCCGCATTCTCGTCGATCACGAGACCGCCGTTCTGGTAGTGGAGGACCGGGTACGTGAAGATCCGCTCCCGCAAAGGGTCGATACCGCCAGCGCGGTAGCGGCGGAGCATGTACGGCAGGGAGACGTTGGCGTCGGGCTCGGCGATGCGGGTCGTGTCGAGGTAGACCGCGGGCCTGCCGTCGGGTGTCTCGACGCCTTTGCCCTTCGCAACCTCGTCGACGATCGCCTGGGACACAGCGTCGCGCGGCCCGAGTGAATCCGTGAACTCCTCGCCGTCCGCGTTGAGGAGCACTGCACCGTATGCGCGCGTGGTTTCGGGAATCGAGTAGCCCTGCATGTTCGGCGGCCACGCGCCGCCGTTGGGGTGGTATTGCAGCGCGTCGAAGTCGCGGGTCTTTGCGCCGAGATCCATCGCGATCTGCGTCACCTCGCCGGTCGCACCGGGATGGTTCGTGCAGAGCTCGCCTCGCTCCTGTGCAACCCGCCAGCAGCGTCCGCCGGCGGCCAGCACGATGGTCGCCGCGTCGATCACGTGGTCGCCGCACTGCGCACGCCAGCCGTTGTCCGTCCGCTCGAGCTCGGTGAGCGGCGACTTCGGGAACGTGCGCACCGACTCGGACTCGACGGTGTCGCGCAGTGCGGTCGTGATCGCGTGCCCCGTCCGGTCACCGACCTGCAGCAGCCGCTTGCGCGTCGCACCGCCGCACCGAGCGAGCCGGTAGCCGCCGTTCTCCTTCGTGAACTCGACGCCGTTCTCCTCGAGCCAGTGGATGGCGCCGGGCGCCTCCGACGTGAGGATCTCGACGAGGTGTCTGTCGGCGGTCTCGTGGCTCGACTTCCAGACGTCGTCGGCGTGCTGCTCAGGCGAGTCGTCCTCGGCGAACGCGGCCTGAATGCCGCCTTGCGCCTTCGCGGAGTTACAGGACGGCAGCGAACCCTTCGTCGCGAGCCCAACGCGTGCCCCCGCACGGAAGGCGGACACGGCTGCCGCGAGCCCGGAAGCCCCGCTCCCGATCACGAGCACGTCCACGGACATGGGCTGCGCCACGGCTCTCGGAGCCTACCAGAGCACGGCTAATCCGACGTATTTGTCATTCTTATGCTAATCCCCGGGGGCGCAAGCGCCAACTCACACGCATCGCCGAGTGAGAGCGCCCGGCCCGACTCGTAACAGGCGGCATACACGGCTGTCTCGAGTTGCATGAGGGTCGAGGCGACCCAACGCTCGTAGAGCGGCTGCTGGTCGGGAGGACGGAGGGCGCCGATCGAAGCCCGCACGGCATCCGCCGCGCCGAACAGCTGGGCCGCTCGCTCCGCCTCGCCTGCTGCCGCCGCGAGCCCGGCGAAGGTGTCCAGGCAGTAGGCGATCCCATTGACCTCGCCGAGCCGGCGTGCGAGATCGAGCCCTTCGCGAAGACGATCTCCTGCGCGCTCGGTCTCTCCGCTCTCGAGCAGCGCCGCGGCCAGTGCGCGCGTCGAGGACGACCGCCCGCGATCGTCCCCCGCCTCGGCCGCCAGTGTCGTGCTCTCCTCGAGCAGCTCGACCGCGTGCGCGAGATCACCCTGGTCGAGTGCGACGAGGCCGAGGTTCTCGCGCGCGATCGCTTCGACACCCAAGCTGCCGCTCAGCGCCGCGTGTTCGATGCTGTCCTCGTAGAGGCGCCGAGCTCGCTCGAAGTCGTGGTCGAACAGCGCCAGGTTGCCCAGGTTCACGAGCACGTTTGCGGTCCGCTCGTGGTCACCGATCCCGCGGACGAGCTCGAGGGCCGGTTCGAAGAACGAGGCGGCCGCTTCGAACTCGCCCTGTTCGCCCGCGAGAACACCCGCACCGTTGAGGGCCCGGGCGCGAAGGAGCGGATCGCCGCCGGGGTCCGACGCGAGCGCATTCTCGAGGGCGCGGCGGCCCTCCTCCAGGTGGCCGTGGATCTGCCAGAACCGCCAGAGCGAGGCGCACAATCGGAGACTCGTCTGGGCGTCTCCGCGTTCCCTGGCGTACGTCTCCGCAGCGCGGAGATTGTCATGCTCCAGCTCGAGTCGCCCGAGCCACTCGGCCTGCTGTGGGCCACCGAGCGCCCGATGCGCGTCCTCGGCGACACCCAGGAAGTAACGCGAATGGAGGGCACGCGCGTCGTCCTCCTCACCGAGCGCGCGCAGGCGCTCGACCGCGTACTCGCGCACCGTCTCGAGCATCGCGAAACGCGACTCTCCCGCGTGACCCACAAGGCTCTCCTCGACGACGTGCGAGAGGTCGTCGAGCACCGAGACGTCCCCGACGGCGCAAACGGCCTCCGCTGCATCCAGGGCGCAGCCGCCGACGAACACTCCGAGGCGGGCGAAGACGCGCTGCTGCGGGGGCGTCAGGAGCTCGAAGCTCCAGTCGAGTGTCAGCCGCAGGGCCCGGTGACGGCCCGGTACGTCTCTTGGACCGGCTGCGAGGAGGTCGAGGCGGCGATCCAGCCGGTCGAGCATCGCCGCGGGCGTCAGCAGCCGCGTCCGCGCTGCGGCGAGCTCGATCGCGAGCGGCAGTCCTTCGAGACGTTCGCAGAGCTCGGCGACAACGTCGGCAGTCGGACCTGACAGCGCGAAATCCGGGCTCACGGCCTGGGCGCGTTCGGCGAAGAGCGCAACCGAGTCGGCCACGGGCAGCGGCGATAACGCGTACTCACGCTCGGCCGCCAGACGAAGTGGTGCGCGGCTCGTCACGAGGACTTTCAGGCCCGCCGCGCTGCTGAGCAATCGCGAGAACAGATCGGCTGCCGTTACGAGCTGCTCGAAGTTGTCGACGAGCAGCAACATCCGCCGTGGGCGGAGGTACTCCTCGAGCGCCTCCTCGGGAGGCCCGCCCGCCTCTCCCACCCCCAGTGCCTGTGCTGTCCTCGCCGCGAGGAGACCCGGATCCGAGACCGTGGCGAGCGGGACGTACGCGACTCCGTCCGAGAAATCCCGCGCCAGCAGTCGCGCAGCCTCGACGGCCAGCCGCGTCTTGCCAATCCCGCCGAGGCCGGTCAACGTGACGAGACGGACCTGCTCCCTGCGAACGAGCTCGACGACGGCTTCGATCTCGTCGGCGCGACCGACCAGAGGTGTCAGAGAGTCCGGAAGCGAAACCCGCTTCTGTCGAGCAGCCGGCGGTCTGGTCGCGGCGATCGTCTCGTCCTGGCGAAGGATCGAGCGCTGCAACTCGCTCAGCGCCTGGCTGGGAGCGAGGCCGAGCTCGTGGCTCAGTTTCGTGCGCGCATGCTGATAGGCCGCGAGGGCGTCGGCCTGCCGGTCGGACCGGTACAGGGCGAGCATCAGCTGCAGCCGCAGGCGTTCGCGCAGAGGATGCTGCTCGACGAGCGCCTCGATCTCGCCGACGACCTCGGCATGGTGCCCGAGCTCGAGCTCGCAGTCGATCCGGTCCTCCAGCGCCGCAAGTCGCAGTTCCTCGAGCCGTGCGACCTCCGGGCGAGCGAAGGGCTCAGAGGCGAGATCGGCCAGCGCAGCCCCGCGCCAAGTGGCCAGCGCCTCGGTCAAGAGCGCGGACGCGGCGTCGATCTCGCCCTGACGGCGCGCGTCCGCCGCTGCGGCAACCCGCCGCTCGAACCGGTCGGCGTCGACGTGGTCCGGCAGCACGGACAGGACGTACCCAGGCGGCCGGGTCGCGAGCGTCGCGGCCGCGTCCACGCCGTCACCGCCCAGCGCCTTGCGCAACTGCGACACGTGGACCTGAAGCGTGTTGGTGGCCGTCTCGGGCGGTTCGTCGCTCCAGAGCTCGTCGATCAGGCGCTCGCGGGAGACGACCTCGTTCGCCCGCAGGAGAAGGAGGGCGAGGAGGGCGCGCTGCTTTCGCCCATGGAGCGGGACGACCCGCCCGTTCCGCCGTACCTCGAGGGGGCCAAGGATCCCGAACTCCAGCAACGCCTCGACCGCAGATCCTCCGTGTCGCGACGGTACCACGGCCTCCCGATTCAGGGGATCTTCAGGGAAGTTTCAGGGCGACCCCTCAGGATCGCAAGCATGCACACGCAAGCGAACGGAAGGGCCGTCATGCCGCAGCACCTCCGGCACGGCATGTACGACGGCGCCGACTGATTCGCGAGCAGTGCAGGGCCGCGGCGCCGTGGTCACGTCGTAGCCCAGGAATGCGCGGTCTGCCGTCAGTCAAGCGCGCGAGGAGATGCTGCGGGCTCCTCGCGCGCCCGCGTCTCCGTCACCAGACCGACCGTAGGAGCTGCTCGATCTCGCCGGGCGTCGCCGGACGCGGGTTCGCCTTCGCGCCCGGGCGCTCAGCCACCGCAAGGGAGACCTCACCGAGGCCCTCCTCCGGGACGCCGACATCGTGCAGCCGCTCGAAGCCGCCGAGCCGCGCAAGCTCCTCGACCCGGGTGACCGCGTCCCCGCCGAGCGCCTCGCCGAGCCGCGCGATCGCGCCGGGCGCGACCTCCTCGTTGAAGCGAAGCGCAGCCGGAAGGCAGATCGCGTTCAGCGCGCCGTGCGGGAGGCCGTAACGACCTCCTAGCGCCTGCGCCATCGCGTGGCCGAGCGCGAGCATCGACTTCCCGAGCGCCATGCCCGCGTGCATCGCGCCCTCGAGCAGCTTCGTGCGCTCGGCGAGATCGTCGGGTGCGTCGACGACGCGCGGGAGATGGCGACCGATCAGCCCCGCGCCGGCAAGCGCATGCTCGTCCGCCTCCGGGTTGTGTCCCTGCACGTACAGCGCCTCCGCGCAGTGCGCGAGCGCGTTCATCGCCGTCCCGACCGTCTCTGCACGAGGCAGGGACAGTGTCAGCTCGGGCTCGTACACGACCCCGGCGAGCTGCGCGCCCGTGCCGCCGCCTCTCATGCGGCGGGCGGAGTCGCGGATACCGAAGTACGGCGTCCACTCCGCTCCCGCATAGGTGGTGGGGATCGACACGACCGGGACGCCCGTCTCGGCGGAGATCGCCTTCCCGAGGTCGATGGCGCTACCGCCGCCGAGCGGTACGACGCCGTCGCCTGCTCGCGCCGCCGCATCGGCGACACGGTCGGACGGCACCTCGCGCCAGCGCGCCGCAGGCTCGATCGGCAGATCCTGCGGCTCCCACCGGTCGCTCGCGACGAGCAGCGGCCGCTCGATCCCGAGCTCCCCGAGCACGCCGCCGAGCTCCCCGAGGCCCCAGCGGACGATCACTTCGGCAGTCGCGAGCGGGCGAACTCGATGAATGCGTGCGCCGCGCGCGTCTCCACACGGCCGCTCGAGCGAACGAGGAGGATCTCACGCACGGGATCGAGCCCGCGGACGCCGGCCGTTGCGATCGTCCCCGCGGCAATGTCGGACTCGATCGCCGTTCGCGAGATGAACGCCACTCCGTGTCCGGCGGCGACGGCGCTTCGCACGGATTCCTGGAGCCCTAGCTCGACACGCACGTCGAGATCGCGCAGGCGCGTTCCGACTTTTCGCAGCTCGTCCTCGATCACCTGCCTGACTCCTGCACCCTCCTGCATCACGAGCAAGGGTTCTGCGCGCAGCTCCTCGAGCGTCACGGTCTTGCCCGCGAAGCGATGGCCGCTCGGGCACGCGAGCACGACCTCGTCGCGGAAGAACGGCTCGTAGGCAACGCCGCGATGACGGGGCGCCGCGCCGACGACGCCGAGCTCGAGCTCACGCTCGGCAACCTGCGCCACGACCGTCTGCGTGTCGGAGACCGAGAGCCGGACGCGCACGTCCGGGTGCGCCTCTTGGAACTCGCACAGTAGGAGCGGCACGACGGTCCCGCCCGGCCCGGTGGATGCGCCAAGCTCGAGCACGCCGCTCAAAGGTCCCTCGACGTCGCCGGTCACGTCCTGGAGCAGCTGCTGCTCGAGGGCCAGCAGCTTCTGCGCCGACGCGTAGAGCCGGAGGCCGGCCTCCGTCGGCTCGACCCGTCGCCCCGAGCGGTCGAGCAGCTGCGCATCAAGCCGTTGCTCGAGCGACCGGATCTGGAGGCTGACCGCGGGCTGGGTGACGCCGAGCCGCTCGGCGGCCTGGGAGAAGCTCTTCCGCTCGACGACCGCGCAGAACGCAGCCAGCTGTCGTGTGTCCATAAGCGTCCAGGGAACTATGCACTTGACGAACCCAAGCGCTTAGTTCCGTTCGTACCTCCGTGACATAAGGGAAGCTTATGCTAGCCGATAGGTCCTGTTCTAATGCGCCTTGCAGCTGCCTGATTCACCTTCTCGCGGGGGCCGACCTTCCCAATGCGGCCCCCGTTTCTTTCCAGGGTTCCATCCGACGCGTGTGGTCCTCTGGTTTGCAGTAGGTCGTTCGGGAAGGGCGACCGCGTTTCGGCTCTGAGCCGAGGAAGAGAAGGTGGAACGTGTACTTCACCATCGAGACGGCCTCGGGCGGCT
>VAXU01000051.1 GCA_005885125.1 Actinomycetota bacterium | reverse complement strand
CGCCGAGGAGGTGAGGACGAGGCGGTGTCGCAGCGCATCCTTCGCGAGCGCGTGGAGATCCTCGGCGAGGACGTAGTCGCGGCCGCGGACGAGTGCCAGCGCGCGTGCCGACTGCACGAGGCTGATCGGGCCTCGTGGGCTCGCCCCGAACGCGATGAACTCGTGTAGGTTCGGAAGCCCGTTCGCCGCCGGATCGCGCGTCGCCGTCGCGAGTGCGACGGCGTAGCTGACGAGTGCCGGATCGACGTAGACGTCGAAGACCGCGCGCTGCAGCGCCTGCAAATCCTCGAGCGACAGCGCCTGCCTGAGCTCCGGCGGGTCCACCAGCTGCCGCTGCACGATCGTCAGCTCCTCGTCGTGCTCGGGATAACCGATCAGCACCTTGAGCATGAAGCGGTCGACCTGCGCCTCCGGCAGCGGGTACGTGCCTTCCGACTCGATCGGGTTCTGCGTCGCCATCACGAGAAACGGCGCCGGAACGGGATACGTCGTGTGACCGATCGTCACCTGACGCTCCTGCATCACCTCGAGCAGCGCCGACTGCACCTTCGCGGGCGCCCGGTTGATCTCGTCGGCGAGCAGGAAGTTGCAGAAGACGGGACCGAGCTCCGTGTCGAAGCTGCCCTCACCCTGCCTGTAGATCCGAGTCCCGACCAGATCCGACGGGACGAGATCCGGCGTGAACTGGATTCGCGAGAACGAGCCGCCGAGCACGGCGGCGGTCGTCTTGACCGTCAGCGTCTTCGCCAGGCCGGGGACGCCTTCGAGCAAGAGGTGTCCCTGCGCCAGCAGGCAGACGACCACGCGCTCGAGCATCACGTCCTGGCCGGCGATGACGCGTCTGATCTCGAACAGCGCCTGCTCGAGGCGCTCCTTGGCTTCGGCCGGCGAGATCGAGGCCGGATCCAGGGACTGCTCGCTCACGTCGATCCTCCTTCTGTCGCTGGTGGAGTCAGAGACGACAGCAGATCAGCTTAAGTTTCTCCTGAGAAGAGGCCCGGGGGCACCCCCCGCACGGGCCAGTTTGGCCTCAAGGAACGCTTCGGCGTGTCGACAACATCCTTGGGAGTCGGGGCACCTCCTCCCCCGGGAGGTGCGTCAGCAGTCGCCGCAGCCTGCAGACGCAGCGCCCCGGCTCCCTACCGTCGAAAGTCCGCTCGTTCGCTCGCATGACGACTTTCGACGGGTCTGGGGGCGAGCGTCAGTGGGCCGCAGCCGCGCATGTCGCCTGCGGCGGCGAGTGTCGCGACGTCAGACTCACCGCGCGCGTGCCGGTTCGGGTCCGATCGGTTCGGTTCTACGGTTCCTCGACCCGGTGCCGCGGCGCGACAATCAGGCCTGGGCGGGCTTCGTCGTACTGCTCGTGCGTCAGCACGACGCTCGTTCTGCAGTCTGCGTCTCCACATTCGCAGATGAATGCAATTGCGCGGGACGATCCCCCGAACGCACGACGGCGATCGTCGTTGAGCGCTCTGCGCGATTGCGATTCAACCACTGCGACTGGGCGTGCGGCTCGCCGGTTCATAGCTGTCGGCCTGCTAGGTGCAAGAGACCTACCCACCTTGCCGTCGATGCTAACCGTCGAGAATCCGCTCGCTCCGCTCGCATGACGATTCTCGACGAGTGTCTTCCGGCGGAGCGTCGGTGAGCCGATGAAGCACGGCTGATCCGGCCGCTACGCTGCCCGCGAGCCCCCGTAGCTCAGTGGATAGAGCAGCGGTTTCCTAAACCGCGTGCGCTGGTTCGATTCCGGCCGGGGGCATCTGGGCCCCTCCGATTCGCTCAGCCGGTCGTCGTCGTCTTGTAGCCGCAGTTCTTCCCGGCCCACGCCGACAGGTGTTGCTCGGCCAGTCGCAGCTTCGGTGTGCTGAACGACTTGGCTGCCGCCTGGAGCTGCGCGACCTGTGAAGCGGTCGGGGTTTGACCCGCCTTGAGACCTGCCTTCACGAGAGCCTGTCCGTAGGCGGTGAATGCCTGCGCAAACGTCTGGAAATCGCCGCGGATGTCCGACGGCGCCGCGTCCGCCATTGCCTGGAACAGCTTCCCTTCGTTGGCGAGAGTCTGTTCGGTATTGCCCGAGCTTGACTGGAACGCCTTGGAGAGCTGGGCTCCCAAAGTGATGAGCTTCGCGCAGTTCTGCGTGCTCGCAAACGACGGCGACGCTGAAGGAGTGGTGCCGGCGGCCGACGTGGTCGAGGCAGTCGCCGCGGTGCTCGCGGTCGAAGCCGACTTCTTCTTTCCCCCACCGCCGCAGCCCGCAGCGATCACCACGAAAGCCAGAAGCAGGAGTGTCACGAGCTTGAATCTCATCGTTTGATCCTCTCGGCGCTGACGGAACGATCCGACGTGACGTATAGCACCCGCAGCGGCCGTAGAAGCAGGGTGCCCCGAGGCTGGGCTCTCAACCGCCGCTTGTGGGATGCCGCCGCTGGTGCGGGTTCGGCGGTTCACGCAGCCGCCTTGCCGCCGGACCTGATAGCAGTGTGGGCCGTGAGCGCTGGGGGGAAGAGGCTCGGAGTCGTCACGTTGGCACTGGCTGCCGCCTTGATTCCGTTCGTCGTCGGCTCGGGCTCGGCCGGTGTGCTCCAGGACAGTTGCACCACGCCGGTGTTCCAGAACGGGCTCGACGTCGTCTTCGGACGCGCGTCGTCGCAGGCCGCCGCCGACAAGATCACGAAGCGCGCCGAGACCGTGGGGTTCCAAGGAGTCAAGACCGTTCGCGACACCTGCAGACTGTGGAAGTCCGCCTTCCGCGGGCTCAACTCGTTCGACACGGCCGTCTCCCTCCAGACCGAGGCCCGCACCGTCCGCCTCTATCCGACCATCGAATGCGTGCACGCGCAGGAGATCGGCCAGTACCAGGCGATCTTCGGGACCCGGCGGACGCTGAGCGACCTGGAAGCGGGCGTCGCGCAGGCGAACAACTTCGGCTACGTCGGTCTGAAGACGAAGACCGCTCCGTGCGGCGGCTACCAGGCGTACGTCGCGGGCTTCAAGAGCCGCGCCGACGCCGATGATTTCGCGCAAACCGCGAGCCAGCGGACGGGTCTCAAGGTCGTCGTCGTCAAGGCGTAGGCGCTGCGGCCCCCACCGGTTGCTCTGCGAGCGCGTGCAGGAGGGTCGCCGAGTCCGACACCCAGCCGAACAGCGTCTCGATCACGAGCAGGCTGGCCTCGTGGTTCGTGCGATTCGAATCGCTGCCGATCGGCTCGGCGGTGCAGTCGGCCAACAGCACGCAGCGGTAGTCGCGGTAAAACGCATCCCGCAGCGTCGACTCCACACAGACACTCGTCGTACAGCCTGCGAACACGAGGGACTTGACGCCGAGGTCCTTCAGGATCGCATCCAGCTCCGTCTCGAAGAAACCGCTGTATCGATGCTTGGAGACGACGATGTCGCCCTGCTCCGGCGCGAGCTCGGCCAGGATGTCCGTGTTCCACGTGTCCTTGACGAGGACCCGGCTTTCGCGGCCGTCAGGGGCCTGAACCGCCTCGCCGATTCCCAGTGCGCGGTGCTTCAGAAGGTTGGGCGCATCGGGTCCGCCCGCGTTCGAGAGGTCGCTCTCGAATTCCATCTTCAGGTAGACCACCTTCATCCCGGCGCGGCGAGCAGCGCGAAGGACATCAGCTGTGGGCTGGACGGCGGCCTTGATGCCGGAGAGCGGAACGCCGGCTCGAGCGAACATCCCTCCGTCGGCCCCGAAGTCGTTCTGCATGTCGACGACGATCACCGCTGTCTCGGTCAGATCGATCGCCAGCGGATTCGGCCGTGCCTCGATCGTCACTTCGCCGCTCGCTCGCATCACAGACAGAATCTCACACGCCGGGCTAGGGACCGATCGACACGATCCGGGCCCGCCAGGAGCGCTTCGGCGCCTCGATCTCGACCTCGTCGCCGACCTTCCGCCCGAGGAGCGCGCGTCCGACCGGGGAGTCCGGCGAGACGCCGCCGACGCTGGAGATCTCCACCTGCATGCGCTCGCCTCGTTCGTCCTCGATCTCGACCCGCGTACCGACTCCAACCGTGTCGCCCGCCGCCACGGCGGCTTCGTCTACGAGCACCGCCCGATCGAGCCGGTCGCGCAGCATCGTGATCCGCCGCTCGAGGAGACCTTGCTCGTTCTTGGCCGCGTGGTATTCGAAGTTCTCCGACAGGTCCCCGAAGCTGCGGGCGCTCGCGATCGCGTGCACGGCCTCGGCTCGACGCGGGCCCTCGAGCTCGGCGAGCTCGGCCTCGAGCTGCTCCTTCTGCGCGAGGGTCAGGTGCTCGGGCTTCTCGTTCGCCACCGCGGCAGGGTAATTGACACCGGTCTGGCCGGGGCAGAGGCTCTGCTCGACGTGGCAACGGCAACCCGGACCCGGCGAACGACGGCACTCGTGCCGGCGCCGGCCGCGCGCATCGACCTCGCCCGCTGGCTCAGGGGCATCACGACGGACGAGTACGTGGGCTTCACGCCGCGCAGCGGAGCGCACAAGTCCCACACGGTGATCGACGACGACAGCAGGTTCGTGATCGAGTCTGTCGAGTCGATCGGCGGGACGATGTTGCGCCACCGCTATGTCGCGGAGGTCCTGGAACCGCACCGAACCGTGTGCGTCTCGCCGGAGAGCCGAGGCCGGTTCCTCTCGGCCGTCCCGGTCCGGTTCCGCACGACGTGGGAGCTGAACGTCGCACCGCGGGACGAGGTCACGAGCACGCTCGATTGCCGGATCGAGGCCGAGTACCGCGCCAGGATCTGGCTGCTGCTGAGCATGCTCACCGGTACGCCGTTCTGGCTTCGGCGTCACAGCAGGGAAGAGACGCCGCGCATGGTCGAGAGCATCGCCACCGACGCACGCCACGGATAGAGCGCGGTGTCGTTGAGGCCGTGCAGGCATTGGATTATTCTCTGAACGATGCCGATCGCGACGCCAGAGCAGTACGCCGAGATGCTCGGTGCGGCGCGGAAGAACGGCTACGCCTACCCCGCGGTAAACGTCACCTCGTCGAGCATCTTCAACGCGGCGATCCGCGGGTTCGCCGAGGCCGGATCAGACGGCATCGTCCAGATGACCACCGGCGGGGCGAAGTTCGCGTCCGGCTCGATCGCCGATGCCGCCGCCGGCGCACGCGCCATCGCCGAGTTCGCGCACGTTGTCGCGGCGGAGTGCCCGGTCCTGATCGCGCTGCACACCGATCACTGCACGCCGCCGGAGGCGGGTGGCTTCCTCGATCGGCTGATCGAAGAGTCCGAGCGCCGCAAGGAACGCGGCGAAGGTCCGCTCTTCAATTCGCACATGTTCGACGGATCGTCGCTCCCGCGCGAAGAGAATCTCCGGCAGTCCCGCGACTATCTCGAGCGGTGTAACGACGTCGACATCATCCTCGAGGTCGAGATCGGGCTCGTCGGCGGCGAGGAGGACGGCCTCGACCACACCGGCGCGGCCGAGACGAGCCTGTACTCGACGCCCGAGGATGCCCTCGCCGTCATCGAGGCGCTCGGACACTCGGACGGCCGCTACATGCTCGCGGCGACGTTCGGCAACGTCCACGGCGTGTACGCCGACGTGAACACGAAGCTTCGCCCCGAGGTCCTCGGCGAGCTGAAGGACGCGGTCGTCGAGCGCCACGGAGAAGCGGCGGCGTTCAACTTCGTCTTCCACGGCGGCAGCGGCTCGACGCAGGCGCAGATCGCAGAAGCCCTGCGGCACGGCGTCGTCAAGATGAACGTCGACACGGACATGCAATACGCGTACACGCGCGGTGCGGCCGACCACGTCTTCCGCAACTACGGCGAGGTGCTGAAGGTCGACGGCGGCGTCGGAGACAAGAAGGCGTACGACCCGCGGGCCTGGATGAAGCAGGCGGAGGCGTCGATGGCGGCGCGGGTCGTCGAAGCGTGCGAGCAGCTCGCGTCCACCGGCAAGTCGCTTCAGGCCGCGGTCACAACGCAGGCGTCATGAGACGAACGCGCAATCTTCTCGCTGCGTAGCACTCGACCGCCGTCGTCGAGGATGCAGAGGTTTCCGTGTCCCAGGGACGGCGTCAGCACCCAGCCGTCCGCGTGCTGGACGTTGTAGGAGCCGACCGGCACGACGGTCCTGACCAGCGGCCTCCCGTCGACCCGGTGGACGCGCAGCGTGCCGCTCCAGCCGCTCGTCACGTAGGCCCGGTGGCCCCCAAACGTCACGTGTTGGGGCGGCCAGTCGCCCGAGGGCCGGGCAAGCACTCTTCCCGTCAGCGCGTCGTAGACGAGCAACTCGTCGCGGTCGCCCGAGCTGACCCACACGTGCCGGCCGTCGGGAGCGACGCCGACGTCGTGCGCGAGAAACTCCGGCCGGAAGCGGCGGACGAGCCTGGGCCGCGCGCGGTTGGAGACGTCGACGATCGCGAGCTGTCGCGCCCTGGAGCCGAGCGCGATCCACAGCGTGCGGCCGTTCGGGCCGATCGTGATGTGCCGGGCACGCGCGCCCACGGGCTCGCGGTGCAGAACCCGGCCGCGCACGACGTCCAGCGCCACCACTTCCCCGCGTCCCGCGTCGGTGACGTACGCGTGCCTTCCGTCTGGATGGCCCGCGGTGTAGCGCGGCTCGTCGAAACCGTGAAGAACGTGCGTCACCGACAAGTTCAGGCCGTGAACGAGACTCACCGCACCGATGTCGGGATGGGTGACCACGGCGACACGCCCCACCGACTCGATGCTGCGCGGATACGAAGGCGTGCGAACGTGGCGGAGGATCCGCCCACTTGAAAGCTCCACGGCGACGAGCCGGGACTCCAGGTCGGCGGTGACCAGCCCAACCTGGACCTCTGCAAGCGACCGTGCGAACGCTTGCGGCGCGATCACCAGCGACGAAGCGCCAACGACGAACTCGCGTCGATTCACGTCCTCTGTACGGCTGGGCGGCGCCCGCGGTCCGCGCAGGTCGCTCGTTTATGCTGGCGCGCGTGGTTCGGCTCGGTGTCCTCGGCGTCGTTCTCGCCCTGCTGCTCACCGGATGCGGTCACTCGAATCACAAGGCTGCAGCGAAGAAGCCGGCGGGCCCGCTACCGCCGACGCAGCATTTCCGCTCGCGTCCAGATCTGAAGCCCCCACCCGTGAACGTGCTCTCAGACCCCGGCGCCACCGCTCCGGGATCCGTGTTCCTGGCGCCGAAGATGAAGGTGCTGCAGGCCGGGCCGATGATCCTCGACGGCAAAGGGCAGGTCGTGTGGTTCAAGCCGCTCGACACGCACGGCGTCTCGGACTTCCGGGTGCAGCGCTACCGGGGCAAGCCCGTGCTGACGTGGTGGCGCGGTCAGGCGCCAATGGGCGTCGGCACCGGCCGCTACGTGATCTACGACGACACGTACCACGAGATCGCGCAGGTGCGCGCGGGACACGGCTACTCGGGTGACATCCACGAGTTCAAGATCACGGCTCAGAACACCGCGCTCTTCCCCGTGTACCACCAGCTGCCGGTCGACCTCACGTCCGTCGGCGGTCCGAGGGACGGGCGGATCTTCGACGGGATCTTCCAGGAGGTGGACATCCCGAGCGGCCGCGTCCTGTTCGAGTGGCACAGCTGGCCCGCGGTCGACTTGAAGGAGTCCTATGCGCCGCCGCCCAAAGCGGCGAAGGGGAAGAAGGCGCCACCGGACGACTACTTCCACATCAACTCGATCGACGTCGAGCCGAACGGAAACTTCCTCGTCTCTGCGCGCAACACGCACGCCGTGTACGAGATCGACCGCAAGACCGGAAGGATTCTCTGGCGTCTGGGCGGCAAGAAGAGCGACTTCAAGATGGGCCCCGGCACGAACTTCGCGTGGCAGCACGATGCACGCAGGCAGCCGGACGGGACGATCACGATCTTCGACAACGGCGCCGCGCCACCGGTGGAGAAGTTCTCCCGCGTGCTCGTCCTGCGCGTCGACGAGAAGAGCAAGCGCGCGACGCTGGTGCGCAGCTATCGCCATCCAAAGCGGCTGCTCGCGCCGTTCGAGGGGAATGCGCAGTTCCTCGGCGACGGGCACGTGTTCGTCGGCTGGGGCGCGATTCCGTACTTCACGGAGTTCGACGCGAGTGGCCGCGTCGTGTTCGACGCCAGCTACGGCAAAGGCCGGGCGAGGATCACGGGAGCGAACCAGGACGCCGACTCGTACCGCGCGTATCGCTTCGTCTGGCACGGGCATCCGACCGACCGGCCCGCCGTCGCCCTGCAGGGAGACAAGATCTATGTGAGCTGGAACGGCGCGACGGACGTCTTCGGCTGGCACCTCGTCGTCGACGGGAAGCCCTGGCCCAAGTTCGTCGTGAAGCGTGGCTTCGAGACCAGCTTCCTGGTGCCT
>VAXU01000050.1 GCA_005885125.1 Actinomycetota bacterium | reverse complement strand
CGACCCACACGTATTCGACCACGGGCACGTACACGGTCACCGCCACGGTCAAAGACACCGCCGGACAATCCTCCACCGCGACCGCCCCGGTCACCGTCACCCCCGCCCTGGTCCGCAACCCGAGCTTCGAGACCGACCTCTCCGGCTGGAACACCTCCGGCTCGGACCCGAACGTCACCATCGCCCGAGTCGCCGGCGGCCACAGCGGCAACTGGTCCGCCAAGCTAACCAACACCGGGACGACGGCCAGCACCTGCCTCCTCAACGATTCACCCAACTGGGTGGCGACGACCTCGGCCGGCAACTACCTCGTCAGCCTCTGGGCCCGCGCCGACACCGCCGGCGCAACCCTCACGCTGCGGATCCGCGAATACGCCGGCACGACCCTCGTCCGCACGACCACCGCACAGATCACGCTCACAACCGCGTGGCAACAACTTTCGCTTACGCACACCACCGCCTCCCCCGGTAGCACGCTCGACTTCAGCGCATACGTCAGCAGAGCCGCCGCCGGCACGGGCTTCTACGCAGACGACGTAGCGATCTCACACTGACGCAGAGACCGGGCGGGCGCAGGGGCTTGGGCCGTACGGCGTCTCTAAGCCTTGGGCCCCGGGTCAGACGTTGTAGAGCGCCGGCTTGTACGTCGAGAGGAATCCTTCGAACCATTCGATCGTGCGACGAAGCCCCTCGTCGAAGTCGATCGCCGGCTCCCAATCGAGCAGCGCCTTCGCCTTGCTGCGATCTGCAATCAGCCGGTGGACCTCACTCGCGGCCGGCCGCAGCCGATCCTCCGTGGTCATGACCGGAATCTCACGGTCGGTAAGCCGCAGAACGCGGTCCACGACCTCGCCGACCGACACCTCGACACCTGTACCGAGGTTGATCACCTCGCCCAGTGCTATGTCGACTTGTGCACATCGCATGATCCCGCTCACGGTGTCCTCGACATACAGAAAGTCTCGGGTCGGGGAAATCGCGCCGAGCTCGATCACATCTCGAGAGAGTGCTTGCGTGATGATCGTCGGGATGACCGCACGCGCGGATTGCCGCGGCCCGAAGGTGTTGAACGAACGAGCGACCACGACCGGGGTTTCGAACGACCTGCGGTACGAGAGCGCCAACTGATCGGCTCCGACCTTCGTCGCCGCGTACGGCGACTGTGGATGCAGCGCGTCGTGCTCGGGGATCGGGACCGTCATCGCCGTGCCGTACACCTCGCTCGTCGACGTGTGGACGACCCGCGCCACGTCGAATCGACGCGCCGCCTCGAGAATGTTGAGCGTCCCTTCGATGTTCGCCGTGACGAATTCCCTCGGATGCCTGTACGAGTACGGAATCGGGATGAGCGCGCCGAGATGCAGGACGGTGTCGGAACCCTCGACGGCTCCGGCGACAGCCTCCGGATTCCCGAGGTCGCCCGTGAAGACCTCGAGCTCCTCCATGACCGCCGAATCGCAGAACTCGAGGCAGCCGTAGTCGTTGCGCGAGTTGTAGCGGACGAATGCCCGGACCGACGCGCCCGCGTGGACGAGGGCCTCAGCCAGGTGACTGCCGATGAAGCCGCCGGCGCCCGTGACCAGGACACGCCGGCCGTTCCAATGCGATTTCGCGCCGTCTGTCATCGCCATTCGATGCACCGCTCTTTCTCGCTCGCCTGTTTCACCAGAGTCGCCTCCCCGTGCTGTAGAACCGGCGGGCGGCTTCCCGGTCCGGCCAGGAGTAATACGAGCCGGTCGTGAGGTCCAGCGGCGTTCGTTCGACCTCCCCGGCCTCGATCTCGCCCAGCACCTCGAGCAACAGCTCGGCGGCGACGGCCTTCGATCGGTGGAGGAACGCGTCGAGCGTCTCGCGCACGCCGATCGCGAATGCTCGTTGGCGGCAGAGCTCCCCCGCGTCGATTTGTTCGTTCATGAAGTAGATCGACACGCCGGCGATCCGCTCCCCGTTCGCGAGCATCCAGAAGCTGGGCATCACACCGCGGTACTGAGGCAGGAGCGCTCCGTGGATGTTGAGGCACCCGAGTGAGGGTGACTCGAGCAGCGTCCGCTTGAAGATCTGAGGACAGCTGACGGAGACGATCAGATCGGTCCCGATTTCGCGCAGGTGGCTCACGAACTCGGGAGCGTTGACGTCCGAGATGACCGAGCACTTGACGCCGTGACGCGAGCAGACAGCTTGGATCGAGGCGCGTCGGCCCTTCGCGTGCGCGATCCGCACCGTCAGACCCCAGACACCGCGCAGGCCGAATGTCCGGTAGTAACGCAAGAACGCGCGGAGGAAGGTCTGTCCCTTGTACAGCGGCGGAACGACATGGACTGCCTGGGTCTGGGAGGCAGAGTCACGCAGGACGCGGTCGAAGAACGCGGGCAGGTAGATCGCGTCCGAGGTCGTGAGAAAGACGATCTTCATGTCAGGCCCCACGCGGAAAGCACCGTGTCGAAGCGTCCAAATGGGAGAGACGTCAGGAGATGACGAACGCGCCGGACGAACGAGTCGCGTCCGAGACCCTGTGAGAACAGCAGGCCGGCCGAGGCCGCGCCGCGGTACTCGGCCAGCTCGGTCGCGTTGAACTCGTACGGATGGCAGTAGACGACCGGCGGTCTGGTGTCTGCGATCGAGCGCAACGCTCGGGCGAGCAGCGTTGCCGGCGCGAGCCGGAAGTAGCCGCCGCCCGCGACCGGGATTCGGCAGGGGCCGCTTTTCCACACAGCGACGGGCACCTCCAACATCACCCCGCCCCCCGGCAGCGCGACTTCGTGAGGGCCAAGCGGCCAGCCGGAAATGCCGTAGCGAGGAGTCCGAATCGGGAAAATCGACGAATCGACACTGAAACCCACTTCAGCGAGGACGTCGAGGGCCCAGAGATTCTCGGCTCCGATCGAGAAATCCTGTGCGCGGAAGGCGGTCACCCGCGTCCCTGCGGCATCTTCAACCGTCGCCCGTGCGCGCTCGCACTCGTCCCGCAGCTCGGCCCGGTTCATTCGCGACAGGGGTCGATGACTGTGCCCGTGCGATTGAATCTCGTGGCCCTCGATGACGAGCTCTTGGATGAGCTTCGGGAATGCCTCCGCGACCCGACCCTGGACGAAGAAGGTTGCCTTGACAGCAAATTCATCGAGGACGGCAAGAACACGATGCACGTTGCGAACCACACGTTCGGTAATCGGCGCGTCGTAGTCGACACACGACTGGTACCAGTCCTCGACGTCGACCGTGAACGCGGCGACCGGCTGCGAGTCGCGACGCGCGAGCGCGATCACACGAGGCCCGCGTTCTCGCGCGATTTGTCCTTCTGCTCTTCTGCGCGCTGCTGCTGCTGTCATTTCACGTGCGACGACGATGCCGCAACAGGCGAACGGATCGTGTAGGAGTCTAGGACCGAATTCAGCGCACAACTGCGTTCCTGGTGCGACTCCGGGGGCCCGCAGATGGCCTCGATCCGGATCTGCCGAGCCGTGACATCGACGCGGAGGTGCACGAGGTGCAGCGCGCGGAATGCGTCCCGGGGGTCCTTTCCTCGCGACCACGGCTCCAGATCGGCGCCGCCGCCGCCCGCTGTGATGTGCACGACGTGATGAATCGGGACGAACCGCTCATAGTCGTGCGAGTGCCCATTGAGATTCAGGACGTACTTCGAGTACCGGTCTCCGAGCGTGTTCATCTCCGACGCGAGCAGAGGGTCGCCTGGGTGATATCCCGTCGAGTAGGCCGGTCGGTGGCCGAACGTGACGATGAAATTGATCTTCGGATCGCGTTGAGCAGCCGCCATCAGCGGAGCGGCTTTGGTGAGCCAGTCCCGCCACGAGTCGTAGGAGTAGGGCTCCGGATAGGCGATGAACCGCACACCTCCTGCGTCGAACCATCCCCAATCCTGTCCGCAGCACCCTTTGGGCGGCGCCTTAGGTGAGGTCTTTGGATGCGGAAGCATGAAACGTCCCTTGTAGTTCCGCATGTCGTCCGACGGCTCGTCCCACTCATGATTGCCCCAGGCTGGCATGTACGCTGCCCAGCGGCTCCAGACCATGACGTCGTTGAAGTGTCTGTCGACGGCGGCTAGACCGTTGTCGTTTCCATAGGTGAGATCGCCGGCGACGATGACGAACGCGGGCCGATCGGCCACGATCTGCTTTTGGGTGACGGCGACGGTGTCGAAGTCGTTTGAAGCCCCGACGTCGGCCTCGAAGTCGAACCGGAACCGGCCCAGGGGCGGCGTGGAGAAGGTCGAGGCGACATTCCCGACCGAGTAGTGATACGTGCTCCCCGGCTTCAGCCTCGTGAGGGTGACCTGCCAGAACGGGCCCTTCGACGAGAAAGGAATGATCTTGGGGGACCGGGCCGTCACAGCCAACCCGTACCGCCGCGTCCGTCCGAAGCGAAGAGTCCTCGCTGTTCCGTCCCAGTCGAACGTCACCGAGGTCGGCCCGCCGTATGTGTAGTGCAGTTCCGTCGCCGTGCCCGCGGCTGCGGTGTCGTGCACCGCCGTTCCGCTCGTGCGCCGCAGTTTCGACTTCGCCGTACGGTTGAAGCCTCTGAAGACCCTCAGCAAGGCCGGACGGCTCTCGAGCGTTTGGCCGCGCCAGGTCCACGCGAAGGTCATGTAGCCCGACTCCTTCGACGAGGCCCACTGCGAGAGCATGTGACGCTCCTCGGTCGGCGTCGGCCACCGCCAGTTCGAGTCGTCGAAGGCCTGCACCACACCCCAATAGGCAAGACCCGCTCGATCGGCGGCCTTGATGATCGTGTCGATCCAGGCGTAGTTGCAGGGCTTCCCCTGGTAACACGGGTAAGGGTCGAGCGCCACGTAGTCGGCTGCACCCAGCCACAAAGGGACCTGGTCGAGGCTTGCGCCGCCGGAGTTCGAGTCCATGACCATGACCGTCGGCTTCCCCGGGCTCGACGAGTGGATCAAGAGGGTGCGCGCTGCGTGCTGGGCAGGCGCAGACGGACACCGATACGGATCGGGCTCGTCTGAGATGAAGTACCCGGCGACCTTCGGATCACGCGCCATGGCGCGCACTTCGCGCCGGAGCTCGGAGTCGGGGACCTGCCACGTGCAACTCGACTTGTCGTAGTTGCCAACCCACACCAGTGCCTTCGTTCTCGCCGGTAGCCGGTCGGCTGCCGATTTCGAGCTGACGTCGAGCAGGTTCCAACCGTACGAAGCAACAGTCGCCGCTCTCGAGCCCGAGTCGATCATGTAGCGGTACCGGGGCGCTTTGCGAATTGTTGCCGCTTGGGAGAAGCGGGATCCGAATGCCGGCGCATCGAGCCTCCCGTGCGAGCCGCCGAGGGCGGCAACGACGGCGAATACGGTCACCACTCCGAGCACGCGGAACAGGAGTGCTCGTGTCCTCATTGGAGGATGCACGAGTGGATTACTCCGGCGAGCGGGACTTCAGGTGCCTTCGCGACCAGGTCTTCGCTTGCGACACGATCTCATCGAGCTGGCGTTGTCCCGGAGCGCGGTCGCGGCGCTCATACGTGATCAAGCCGACCACCGGGGCCCGACTGACCCCCAACACCCGGTTGACGTCGACGAGATGGTTCTTCTTCAGTGCGATCGGCGAGACCAGGACGAGCCCGGTGCCACCGCCGTTGGTTGACCATGTTCGCAGGTCGAAGACGTCGATTCCGACGGCTCGCCCAGGCCGGCCTCCCCGGGCCTCTGCCGGAGCCGTTGGCTCATCGGTCGCTTCGATCGGCTGCCCGTTCCCTGAATCGGAACGAGCGCGGACCGTCAATGACATGGCCAGAGATTCCAAGTCGGCAGGTGGTCCGGCGCTGAGCAGCCGTACACTCTTAACACCCGCGGCCTCGACCGCGAATCTGATCCGCTCGCTCAACCACAACGACTCCACAGTCGACGCGTTACTCGGATCGCCGTGCAACCTCCCGAGGAGCGGCGTATCGAACTCTCTGGCCAGTACGTCATCGCCGACGAGCGTGGGCCGGATGAGCTCGAGCAGCCCCGCGATCCCGACGCCCAGGATGAGACCGAGGATCGCACCCAAGGTCAGGTCCGGAAGCCAGCGCAGCGAAGCCGCGTGCCTTGGCACAGTTGCCGGGCTGATGACCGTCGGCTTCGGCCGGAATGCCGCATTCGAAAGGAGGTTCGCCCGTTCGGCCTCGAGCGCGGCCCGCTGCTGAACGTCAAAGCTCGAGGTCCCGCCGCCAAGGTCGTCGATCTGCTTGCCGATCGTTGCGAGAGCACTCTGAAGTCCGCCGCTGCTGACGTCGAGCCGAGCGCGGATCACCTGCGCGGCGAGCGAATTTGCGATGACCGCTGCGGCCTGCGCGTTTCGATCGCTCACAGAGAGTTGCAAGACCCCCGACGTACCGAGCGGACGGACGGTGACATCGTGCTTGGCGACGTTGATCGGATCTCGCTGCACACTGATGCGACTCAAGGCCGCCTGAACCTGCGCCGGGCTCGTTGCGATCGCCTGGGCGGTATCCGCGATCGCGCCGGCCTCCGTCCTCGACTTCGGATCCGGCGTGTCGAGGACGAGCCGTGCCGATGCCGTGTAGGACGTACCCGCACGCAAATGAATGAATGGGGCAACGGCGAGGCCAAACACGACGAAGCAAACGATCAGCCGCCAGTGTTGCCCGACGATGCGCCGGAATGCTTCCTCTAGTTCCACGACTCCCCGATTGGCCGGTGCGGTGCTGCCTCGCTCCTCTGAGCTGGTCAGGGAAGCGTTCCCCGGGCACCCGTCATTCGACGCGTGTTCCAGGTTCCCTGACACAGTGAGCCTGAAGGTCGCGGCGGTCAAGACAACCCACCCGTTTGGGTAGGAAAGAACGATGATTCAGCACATCGTCCAAAGAGACAACAACCCAGAGTTGCGGCCGCCTCGCGTGCAGGGGACCGGGCAGCCGGCAGCGGCCTCTTGGGGAAGAGGTCGCCCGCGCCCTATTCGGGGTGTAACAGCGAGGTGGGCACGCGCTAAACGCCGGCTACCCGGCCCGTCTTTCCATCGCATTCGAGCACAGCCGACGCAGCCTGTATACCGCTGATACGACTAGTCTCGACAGGCCGGTCTGCTGAGGGCGGATCTTTCGCGTGAGCGGCTCGAGCTCCTTGCCCAGGTCGTGGCCGGCCGCGGGCATGAGGTTATCGCTCGCGAGATCTACGCGAAGGAGGTCGGGGCGGTGAGAGAGCGTCCCGACGTCGCTCTGGTGGGCTCGGCCTGCACTCCAGCATTCGGCTCGTTTCCCTGCAGCGAAAGGTTCGGCGGTGGCGTGAGCTGTCGCGTTCAACCTTTGGCGGTCCGCCGACCACCGCTGGCCGATGAGGGATCGCTGAACATCACGCGCGATGTCGGGCATCGTCCCCGGATCGCCTCCGCCTGGCGGGGGCGGCACGTTCGCTAGTTGCGCGCGGAAGAAGCTCGTGACGTTGGACTCAGACCGCCGTCTAAGGTCGCGTTCCATGAACGAACGCGCTTGTCCACCGTGCCGGTGACTTTCATAGGCCGCGTTTGCGGGAATTTTGGGCCGTTCGGCCCATTGAGGTCCGCGGCGGAGGATTGAAGGATGTTGGGGCGCGCATCGGCATGCTTGCCGCTTGGTTAGGGGGAACACTCTCGACTGCGGCCTAGCTTTGAGGAAGAGCTGCCGATGCGCGCGCAGCCTTGTGCGCGGGCGGCGAGGAGCGGCGACTGCGGCGACGCCGCCCCCTCACGAATTGCCGCCCGCTGCGAGAGAGAATGCCAGCACCCCCGAGCCGCCGGCGCCGTCGCCCGATTTCGTAAAACGGAATCCGCACAGCGCCCGGCGTCGTACCTCGAACGATGAGCGGGCTGTCCTGCGTTGAGAACTCTTGCCTGTTCTTTTTGCTCGGGGGCAGCCCGGCCTCGGTGCACCGAATTCCTGGCTCACGAAGGACATCGACCACGACCGGGCGGCTCGCAGCCTGAGCGTCCTCAATGCGCAGACGCTTAACGGTGCGTGTGTAGGCGTCGGATCCCGCACATGCCTTAAAGGTCACGGCGACGCCTTCCCTCTGAAGGGCGTCGCTCGCGCCCCGGGGCGGGCGTGACGTCTCCTTTCGGCTCTTCCGCGACAACCACAGCCGGCCACGCCCCGACGGCAGGGACGGGTTGGGTTAACGGCTCTCGATCGCCTGCGTGGACGCTCGCTGCTCGCTCAGGGCGGCAAGCGGCGCAGGAGTGTCACCGACGGCAAG
This sequence comes from Actinomycetota bacterium, assembly GCA_005885125.1. GTDB lineage: Bacteria > Actinomycetota > Thermoleophilia > Gaiellales > Gaiellaceae > 3-1-20CM-4-69-9. Next base: position 7 of record VAXU01000050.1, on the reverse strand, counting down.
CGACGAT
>VAXU01000049.1 GCA_005885125.1 Actinomycetota bacterium | reverse complement strand
GACGAGGACGGCGGATTGCTCGTCGCGCTCACGCCACGCTAAACGTCACGAGCGCCTCGGTCAGATAGCGGAAATCGACGCGGCCGCCGCGCGTGGCTGCGAGCTCGCGCAACGCCTCCTGGAGCCGGGCACGCTCCTCGCCAGCCGCAGCCGCGACGAAGCTGATCGACGAGATCCTCCCGACGAGCATCTCGGCATCGAGCTCCTCGGCGAAGCGCGCCTCGCGCTCCTCGAATCGTTCGAACAGAGGGCTCTCCGCGAATGCCTCCCGGCGGAAGAATTCCGTCACCCCCGGACCCTCCCCCTCGCGCCCGGGCGGCACGAACGGCGCAAGCAGTTCCGTGATCTCGCGTTGGAGCTCGTCGTCCTGATCGCGCATGTTCCACACGAGCCCAAGACCCGCTCCTGGTCGCAGGACGCGATCGACCTCCGGAACGGCCTCGTCGAGCCGAAACCAGTGAAAGGACTGTCCCGCCGTCGCCGCGTCCAGGGAATCGTCCGGCAGGGGAATCGCCTCCGCGCCCGCGGCTAGGACCCTCGCTTCGGGAACGGCGCGCTGAAGTTGCGCACGCATCTCGTCTCCCGGTTCGAGCGCGATCACCTCGGCACCGGTCGCGACCAGCGCGCGCGTCAGCTTTCCGGTTCCCGCGCCGAGATCGAGCACGGTGCGACCACGGCGCAGATCAAGGCGCTCGACGAGCCACGCGACAATCTCCTCCGGGTATCCCGGACGCGCCCGTTCGTACAAGTCGGCCACCTGCTCGAAGCTCCGCGAGTCGGGATGCTGGAGCCCGCTCACACGCGGCTCGACGGACACAGATCATTGATCGCGCACTCGCCGCAGTGGGGCATCCGCGCGAGGCAGACGCGGCGCCCGTGCCAGATCAGCAGGTGCGGGAAGCGGCCCCAGTCCTCACGCGGGACGAGGCGCATGAGGTCGCGCTCGATCTTGACGGGGCCCTCCTCTCTCGTCAGCCCAAGACGTTGCGAGAGACGGCGGACGTGCGTGTCGACGACGATCCCCTGTGGAGTGCCGAGCTCGGCCGCCACGACATTCGCGGTCTTGCGCGCGACGCCGGGCAGGCGAACGAGCTCCTCGAGCGTGCGCGGAACCTCGCCGCCGTACTCCTCGATCAGCATCTTCATCGTCCCACGCAGCGACTTCGCCTTCTGGCGGAAGAATCCGGTTGCGTAGATGTCGCGCTCGAGCTCCTCGGGCGGCACGGCGAGGTAGTCCTCCGGCCGGCGGTACTTCTCGAACAGCACCGTCGTGACACGGTTGACGTTCACGTCGGTCGTCTGCGCCGACAGCATCACCGCGACGAGGAGCTGCAGAGGGTCACACGACCGGAGAGCGATTTTCGCGTCCGGATGCGCCTCTTGCAGCCGCTCGATGATCGGCCGGATGCGAGCGCGTTTCGGACCGACGCGCTTCCGCGCCTCGTGGACGAAGCTGCGTGGCATCGTTAAACGGTAGCGAGTGCCGGCTCGGCGAAGCCGTGCTCGCGGAGCCGCGGCCCGGCGCACACGACGTCCCGCGCGGGACAGCCGGAGCACGTGTACTCGTCCGGTGACGGCCGGAAGTCGCCGGCGTTGATCCGGTCGATCGCAGCGGACAGCTCGGCTTCGAGCTCCGGCAGCTGGTCCTTCGCGAACACCGTCGAGACGACGGCGTCGGGCCGCTCGAGGAAGTGGTACACGACCTCCACCTCCGCCGCCCCCGCCCGGAAGCATGCGAGCGCGTACACGAGCCGCTGGAGCCGGTAGTCGGCCTCGACGATCTCCTCGGGCGTCCCCTCCGCCAGCGAGTTCGTCTTGTAGTCGACGACAAGCGCGCGCGCGGGGTCGATCTGAAGCACGTCGAGGCGACCCTGGAGCAGCACGTCGTCGTGCTCGAACGCGAACGGCCGCTCCGGCGCTGCGCCGGAAAGGCCGGCGATCCGGCGGGCGAGCTCCGACTCGCAGTAGGAGGACACGAACGCCGAGATGCGCTCGAGCTCCTCGTCGGTCACGCTCGGATACCAGCTGCGCACGTGTCCGGCCAGATCGTCAGGAGGAACGGGCTCGCGCAGGTTGACGAGCTCCAGGAGCCGGTGGACGGCCGTGCCGATCTCGGTCCCCGCGAGGCCCGTCGTCCCGGGAGCGGCGAGCCGCTCGTCCGTCGCCTTCATCCCCGCGATGCGCTCGGCGTAATAGCGGTACGAGCAGCTCTCGAACTGTCCGAGCGCGGTGAACGACAGGCGTCGCACGCGATGGAGCGGCGGCTGCGGTACCGGAACGAGCGGCGCGAGCGGCGGAACGAGCCGCGGCAGTGCACCGGCGCCGTTCGCCTCGAACAACGCCAGCTGTCCGTCCTCGGAGACGGGAACGGACGGTTCCTCCGGCAGCGGCGTCCAGCGATCGACACGGACGACGACGCGCGCGCCTTCGCGCTCCAGCTCCACCGGATCGCGGCCCGCACGCTCGAGCTCGTCGCGGGCATCGAGGCGCCCGAGCACCCAGCCGATCGGCGTCGTCTCGTCTGCTTTGCGAGTCGGGTCGATCGCGCCGGACACGATTAGCCGGTCCTTCGCGCGCGTCATCGCGACGTAGTAGAGGCGCAAGCGCTCGGCGCGTTCCTCTGCCTTCCGAGCTTCGCGCACGGCCTCGTAGGCGAACGCACCCCGTCGCTCACTCGTGATCGGATCGGCCACGCGGAAACCGAACCGCCCGTCGGAGAGCGCCAGAATCTCGTCCGTCGGCGGCGGCGCCTTGTCGCGGCCCGCGTCGGCGACGACGACGACCTTGAACTCGAGCCCCTTCGCGCCGTGGATCGTCAGCAGCCGCACGGCGTCCGCACCCTCCTCCTCCGCAGCCGCTTCGAGCTCGCGCGCGCCGACGGCTTCCTGATCGCGGACAAAACGGACGAACCCTTCGACGTCCGGGCCACGCAGCTCCTCGTACGACCGGGCGAGGCGCGCAAGCTTCCGCAGATTCGCGTAGCGCCGCCGTCCGTCCCAGTGCGCGAGCACGGCGAGGTCGTAGTCGTGCTCGGTCACGATCCGCTCGCAGAGGCGTTCGAGCGACAGCCGCGCCGAGAGCGCGGCCAGCCGGTCGTACCGCTGGCGAAACGCGCGCAGGAGCTGGGCGTCGCGCTGCGGGATCGACTCCGGAATCCCGCGCTCGAGCCCGACGAACAGCGGCCGCTTCGGCGCCGCGCGACGCAGCAGCACGAGTGCGTCGTTCGAGACGCCCACGAACGGTGACGCGAGCACGCTCACGAGGGCCTCGTCGTCGTAGCGGTTGTGCAGCAGGCGCAGGTAGGCGAGCAGGTCGGCCACCTGCTGCTGACCGAAGTACCCCTTGCCGGTGGCGCGGTACGTGGGGACGCCGAGCTCGCGGAGCTCCTGCTCGTACCACTCGGCGTCGGTTCCGGCGGCAAACAGGAGCACGATCTCGCCCGCAGTCGCCGCTCCCGCGTCGAGGAGCTCGCGGATTCGACGCGCAATCGCCTTCGCCTCGGCGCGTCGCCAGTGGATCTTCTCGTCCTCGGCGTAGCTCGACTTGTCGGTGACGAGCAGCTCGACGGGCGGGCCGAACACCGGATCGGGAAACTCGCCCGATGCGGCGAGCCGCTGAAACTCGTCGCCGAAATCCCCACCGAACAGGTGGTTCACGACCGCGAGCACCTCGGGACGCGAGCGGTAGTTGAGCGTCAGCGGCAGGACGTTCGGCGACACCTCCCGGCGCTCGCGGAACACCTGGACGTCCGCATGCCGGAACCCGTAGATCGACTGGAACTCGTCGCCGACGAAGAGCACTTCCTTCTGGCTCGGCCCGCCGGCGAGGAAGTCGATCAGCTCGCATTGCAGCCGATTCGTGTCCTGGAACTCATCGACCATCACGGACCGGAACCGGAGCTCCTCGCGGGCGCGAATCGCGGCGTCGTCGCGCAGGAGGTCGCGCGCGCGGAGCTGCAGGTCCTCGAAGTCGAGTGCGGACTCCTGGTCCTTCGCCTCCTGGTAGGAGGCCGCGAACCCGGCGAGCAACTCCTGCAGCAGGTCGCGGTCGCGCGCGGCCAGCTCGTCGAGCGCCGCCTGCTCGACCGCGCGTCGAGCCTCCTCATAGCTTGCGGCGCGCTCGCCCCGGAGCTTCAGGCCTCCGAGCTCGAACAGCCGGTCGGGCGCGGCCTCGGTTTCGGCCAGCACGATCGCCTGCTGCGCGGTCTCGCGCGCGGTGTCCACCGAGCCCGCGTCGCCGGCGAGGCATTTCGCAGCCTCGCGCCACTCGGCGAGCCGCGCCTCGAGGCTCGGCCGGTCGCCGAGCTCCAGCACGAGGTCGCGCCCTGCAGCCCGCAGCGTCTCGTAGACGCCGATCAGCATCCGGCGCAGGTTCGACGCGCCGTAGACCGCGAGCAGTCGCAGCCGGTCGGGATCGTCGGTCGCGCAGAACCCTTCGAGCGCCGTCTCGAACGCCTCGCTGCGGAGCACCCGTCCCTGGCTCTCGTCGAGCACGCGGAAACGCGGATCGACGCCCGCAGCGAACGGATGCGAGCGCAGCAAGCGGTGACAGAAACCGTGAATGGTCGAGATCCACGCCCCGTCGAGCGCGCGCGCGAGGTCGTGGCGCTCGGATTCGACGAGCCGCGAGCGGATCCGGCTGCGCAGTTCGCCGGCGGCCTTCTCGGTATACGTGATGACGAGCACCGAGTCGACGTCGAGCCCTTCGTCGCACACCGCGCGCGCGAAGCGCTCGACGAGCACCTTCGTCTTGCCGGTCCCGGCGCCGGCGGAGACGAATACGAGCCCGCGCGCGTCGACGGCGGCACGTTGTTCGGCGTTGAAGCTCATGCGCGCTTCACCCGGCACATCGGCCACAGCTCGCACCAGGTCGGGCACGCGCCGCCGCGGGGATCGTGCTCGACGTCTCCGTCGCGGATCCGTTCTGCGAGCCCGACGGCGGTCTCGCGTGCGCGCTCCACCTGTCCCCAGAACGCGTCCTCGTCGAGATAGTCCTGCTTGACGAAGCCGGGAACGCCCTCATCACGCGAGCCCGCGCGCAGCAGTCCGCGCGCCTTGCGCTCGCCCGACAACGGCCGGTAGAGACCGCCGAGCGGCTCGATCCCGACGAGGTCGCGCAGGACGAGCATGTAGAGCGGGATCTGGAGGCGGAGCTCCGACTCGATCTGCGCTGCGGAATGCCCGGTCTTCCCGGACTTGTAGTCCTGCACGATCCCGCTGGCACTGAACGGGTCGACGTCGATCCGGTCGATCTTGCCCGCGAGCGAGACTCCGGGCGCGAGCTCGAGCCCGCGCTGCAGCTCGGGTGCGGAGCGCTCGGAGCCGAACGACACTTCGAAGCGGCGCGGAACGAGCGGCAGCTCCGACGCGGCATCCTCGCGCACGAACGCCTCGAGGTCGCGCCACAGCCCATGCTCGAGCTCGCGGCGCTGCAGCGGCGTCAGCTCCATGCGCACACCGCTCAGCGCTTCGTCGAGGCAGCGGCGGAGGAATGCGATCGCGTCGTCGAGGTGGTCCGAGTCGACACGCTCGACGCCGAGCTCCTTCGGAAGACCCGAGTAGAAGCGGAAGAGCGTTTGATGCGCGACGCCGCCGCGTAAGCGCGCATCGACCTTCGCATCGATCGACCGCGGATCGATCACCCGCTCGAAGAACCACATCGAGGAGCAGTCGGCGAAGCGCTCGAGCTCCGTGACGGCGAACGTCGCCTTGCGCCGGAGCTCTTCGAGCACGAGCGGATGCGTCAGCCGGGTCGGACGCATGAACGCATCGAGCGCACGTTCGAGCTGCCGGCCCCAGTCGTTGGCCGCTGCAACGCTCCTCGCGAGCTCCCGGTCGTCGGCGGCGAGCGCAGCCGTCGCGCGCAAGCGTTCGCGCACTGTCGGCGCAGCCTCAACCGGCCACGTCAGTTGCGACAAGGGACGGCGCCTCGTCCACCGCTGCACGTCGTCGTCGGCGAACAGTCGGCGCGTTTCCTCCCAGAACGGGCTCGGCTCGCGCGGACTGCCGTCGTCCGTGGCCGCCTCGCGCACGAGATAGAGGCGCCGCGCAGCGCGAGTGCAGGCCGTGTAGAAGAGGTAGCGATCGCGCGCGACCTGGTCGCGCGGTGCGAGGCGAGCGCCGCGGCGAGCATCGAGCTCGCGGCGCAGGTCGTCGCCGAGGAAGGGGGACTCGTGCACGCGGCGCGGCAGGCTTCCCTCTTCCAGTCCGAGCAGGAAGACGACGTCGACACGCCGTGTCCGCGCGCGCATGAGGTCGAGCACGGCGACGCGGCCGGGCTCGGGTGCCGACGCGCGCCGCACGTCCGCCCGCTCGAGCGCGCCGACGATCTCCTCGGACGGGAGCGGCTCCCCGAGCTCGGTCCACCCGCGCAGCTCGCCGAGCAGGCGTATGACTGCGTCGTGCGCGCGGAGATCCTGGCGCGACGACTCGCTGACGGGCGGCGACTCCAATCCGTACGCGGCGCGCAGCATCGAGGCGGCGAGCTCCTGCACCGAGTCGATCGCGTTCGCCGCCGAGCGCAGCGCTTCGAGGGCCGGCAGCGGCTGCCCGTCGCGGAGGCGGATCGTGTCCTCCTCGACGCGATCGGCGGATTCGATGCCCCGGCCCCGGAGGCGGCCCTCGAGGAAGTCGACGTTCGTCCGGCTCAGCCCGGAGTACGGGGAGCGCAGGTATCCGTAGAGGTCGCGCCGTCCGCCGCCGAGCCAGGCGAACCGGAGCAGTGCCAGAAGAGCCTGGCCGTAGGACGTGCGATCGAGCCGGAGGCGGCCCTCGATCGCATACGGCACTCCAAGCGTTCCGAACGCGGTCTCGAGCGGCGCCTGCCAGCGGTCGAGCGTCGGACACACGACGGCGATCCCCTCGGGCCGCATGCCGCCGCGGATCAGCTCCAGCAGCTCCTCCGCCACGAGCTCGAGCGCGCCTCGCGTCCCCGCGCCCTCGAAGAAGCGGATTGCGCCGTCGATCGCGGGAGCAGGAGGCGGCGTGTCCTGGAACAGCGCGCGCTCGACGTGTGCGATCGCCGGCTCGGCGACCTCGTCGAACCGCGGCGGCAATTCCTCGATCCGTCCGTCGGCGAGCGCGGCCAGGTCGTCGATCGTCCGGCTCAGCGACGCGAACGCGGCGCGTCCCGGCTCGTAGGGGATCGAGACCGTCACGTCCGCACGTCCGGCGAGCGCCTGCACGAGCGCCCACTCCGCGCCGGTCAGATCCTCGAAGCCGTACGCGAACACCGGCTCGCCCTGCCAGGCATCGAAGTGGGACGCGAGCCGCTCGCCCGCCGAGCGGCGCAGCAGGTCGCGGTCCCAGAGCTCGAGCCGGTCGAGCTCGGCGCGATAGGCCGCGTAGAGCGAGGCGAGATCGCCGTCGAGGTCGGTCGGATCGAGCAGCCCGGACTCGAGCTCGCCGACGCACGCGAGCAGCGCCTCGGCGAAGCCGCCGAAGCGGGCCGACCGGCCGAAGCCGTTCATGCCTGCCCTTGCGACGCTCACCGCCCTGCGGACGAGGAGCGCGCGCTGTGCATCCGAGACCACCCGGCGGGGCGAGGGCTCTCCGGGAGCGCGCACGATGCGACCGAACAGGTCGTCGAACGTGCCGATCGTCCCGCCCAGGAGGGCCGGCTGGAGCTCGAGCAGGTCGCGCTCCGCGCGGTCGACGTCCGGACGGTTCGGCACGATGAGAAACGGCTCGCGCGGAAGCGCGTCCAGATAGCGCCGAAGCAGGAGCGCCACCTTCCCGGCGTTGGCCGGGCCGGTGATGAGCGTCAGACCCAACCGACCCATGCTACTTCTGCGGTCCGACGGCGCCTGCGCCGCTCCGTGGAAAGAGCGTGAAAGGCGATTAGGGTGGTCCCGGCGTGCTCTATCGGCCCGAGGCATTCGAGCCCCTAACGGACGTCCGGTGGGACGGGGGTCGCGTGCGGGACGCGATCCGGGCGGTCGTCACCGACACGGACCGCGCGCTGCGGGGCCCGCGGCTGCTCTGGCGCGCGGACGACTGGGATCGGTGGCAGGGGACCAGCCCGATGAAGAATCTCTACGTCGGCGCCGCCGGCGCTTTCTGGGCCCTCGACCAGCTCCGAAAGCGGGACCATGGGGACACGCTGCCGTTGCCGCTGCCGCCGCCGCGCGAATCCGCACTCTTTGCCGGCGAGACGGGAATCCTGCTCGTCGCCTGGCGCCTCGGCCCGACGGACGAGCTTGCGGACGACTTGCTGGCGCGCGTGCGTGCGAACGTCGACAACCCGGCCGACGAAGTCATGTGGGGGTCGCCGGGAACACTGATCGCGGCACGCGCGATGCTCGACTGGACAGGCGATGCGCGCTGGCGCGACGCGTGGAACGAGAGCGCGGAGGCACTCTGGTCACGACGGGAACCGGACGGCTTCTGGGTTCAGCGCCTGTACGGCCAGGAGTACCGCGGGCTCACGCCGCCGCACGGTCTGGTGGGAAACGTCCAGGCCCTCATGCCGCTCCTCGACGAGGGACGCCGCGAGAGGCTGCTGCGCGAGGCGGCCGCTCTGATCGCGCGTACCGCCGTGCTCGAGGACGGGCTGGCGAACTGGCCTCCTCGCGACCGCCCCGACCTGCCGGGACCGGATGGCCAGATCCGCGTCCAGTGGTGCGCGGGCGGGCCCGGCATCGTGATCGCCGCCGCCGACTACTTGGAGGAAGACCTGCTCCTCGCCGGCGCAGAGCTTCCATGGCACACGGGGCCTCCGGCACTCGAGAAAGGACCCGGCATCTGTCACGGGACCGCCGGGAACGGCTACGCGTTCCTCAAGGCCTTTCAGCGCACGGGCGACGAGAAGTGGCTCGAGCGTGCGCGGCGATTTGCGGTCCATGCACTCGACCAGGTCGAACGGTTACGTGCACAGCGCGGCGGCCGCGGTCGATACTCGCTGTGGACCGGTGACATCGGGGCTGCGCTCTATGCAGCGGACTGCATCGACGGCCGCAGCGAGTATCCGATCCTCGACTACGTTTAGTGCTAGCCGGCGCTCTTCGGCCGCCGCCCGCGGCGGGCGACCGAGCGGCCGCCGAGCTTCTCCGCCTCGTCGTCCGTCACGTCGAGCTCACGCACGCCCTTCCGCGCGTCGCGAAACGTAATGCGAATAGTCGCGCCCTTTCCCTCCGGAATTTCCGCCCCGGACATGTCCGACACGAGCACCGTCTTCCGCGCCAAACCATTCCTCCTTCACCAGTGGAAACGCGCGCAGCTTACCGCAGTGCATCTATGCAGCCGCGCGTGACCGACGAATTCGCCAGGATCGGAGGAGACTGAGGAGCGCCTGCTCCTCCAAATCGAGCCCCCGATCGCGCGCACCGACGACGCGCAAATGCGGCGGCCGGAAATCCTCGATCGTTCGCCCGTCGAGATACTGATCCATGACCGCCGGGCTCACGTAGGACGCGCGTGCCACAGCCGCACTGTTTCCGAGCTGCTCGCCG
>VAXU01000048.1 GCA_005885125.1 Actinomycetota bacterium | reverse complement strand
TGGGAACTGCGGCCAGGATCGGATTCACCGGCCGGTCTCGAGCAACTACAACGAAGAGGACGGGAAGGTGTGGCATACGCCGTACTTCATGGCGCTGAAGAGCTGCCGCGTCTGTGGGGAGCGAGACTGGGTGGGCGAGTACGACGAGTCCGAAGCTGCTCGAAAGCGGGAGGCCCGACTCGCCGCAGCGCGCAGCCGTGAGGCTCGAGCACGCGCCGAACGCGCAACCCCAGCAGAGGCAGGAGGCAATGTGCTCTTCGACGGCACACTCCCGTCCGGCATTACCAGCCACGCCGAGGTTCATCTCGACGGCTCGGGCGACCTGGTCGTCGAAGTCCAAGACATCGGCGAAGAACTCGAGCGCCGCTTCGGCGACAGCGACTACGAGTGGTGGGTAACCGTCCGCGCAGCGAACACACCGAAACTCCTCAAACTTCTGCGCGACCGCTGCGCCGAGGACTCCACCGCCAGCACCGCCAGTGGCGACGCGTCGCTGCTTGCGCTGATCGTGCGGGCCTTCGGAGGACGCGGCTCCGCACCGACCGACCTAGAAGACTTCCTCAAAGAAAACGACATCCCTTACGAAACTTCCGTCTACATCTGAGAATCGTCGGTGCCTGCGTGAGCTGAGTGATCCGCGTAGGGTTCAGAAATTCGTCCGGGCGCGGGTCGGCTACGGTCGGCTCCTTTGTGGAGTCGGGTGAGGGAGGGTCGTTTGCTGTGGTCGTTTGCGTACCTGGCGGTGCGGGGTCTGCTCGCGCTCGTTTTGCTGTTGGGGCGCTCGCGCCGGTCGAAGGAGCTGGAGATCTTGGTGTTGCGGCACGAGTTGGCTGTTCTCCGACGTCAGGCGGTTCGGCCGAGGTTGTCGCGCGCGGATCGTGCTTTTCTGGCTGTGTTGAGCCGCTCGTTGCCGCGCGCGGCGTGGGCCTGCTTCTTGGTGAGGCCGGAGACGTTGTTGGGTTGGCACCGCCGGCTGGTCGCTCGCCGCTGGACGTACGCAAGTGCGGGCCCGGGGCGGCCTCCGCTCGACTCGTCGGTCGGTGCTTTGATCCTTCGGTTGGCGAGGGAGAATCCACGCTGGGGGTACCGGAGGATCGTTGGGGAGCTGAAGGGCCTCGGTGTCGCCGTCTCGGCGACGACCGTGCGAAGCGTGCTGATCGAGGCGGGAGTGCCGCCGACGTCGGAGCGCGCCGGCTTGTCGTGGCGCGCCTTCTTACGTCAGCAGGCGGCGACCACGTTGGCCTGCGACTTCCTGACCGTTGAGACGGCGTTCTTGCAGCGGATCTACGTGTTGTTCTTCATCTCGCTTGCGACGCGACGGGTCGAGTATGTCGCCTGCACGTCGAACCCGGACGGAGGTTGGACGGCACAGCAGGCGCGCAACCTGATGATCCAGTTCGGCGATGAGCAGCCGTTCCGGCTGTTGATCCACGACCGGGACGCGAAGTTCGCCGGCGCGTTCGACGAGGTCTTCCGCTCCGAAGGCTGCAAGGTGATCCGGACGCCGGTTCGAGCGCCGAACGCGAACGCTTACGCGGAGCGCTGGGTGCGAACTGTCCGCGCCGACTGCCTTGACCATCTCCTGATCGTCGGTCGACGCCACTTGGAACGCGTCCTGCGTGTCTATGTGCGGCATTACAATGAGCATCGGCCACACCGCGCGCTCAGGCTTGCCCCGCCCGACCGCTCGACGCCGGTCGAGCAGGCCGAGCTGCCGGTGCTAGCGGAGCGCCGTGATCTGCTCGGCGGGTTGATTCACGAATACCAAGCCGCAGCATGAGCACGCGCGCCGTGGCTTGGTAGTTTCGTCGGGTGGTCGTGCGCTGCACCAAGAAGATGCTCGGCCTCCTCGGCGTCCGCTCGACCACGCTCAGCGAGCTGCCGCCGTCAGACGACGACTGGTACCTGAACCTCGTCTGGATCGATCGGCAGAAATGTCTGCTGCTCACCCACGCGGGCACCCTCTTCTCGGCCTTCCGAATAGGTGTCCACGTTGCGGATCTCCGCCCACTCGGCAACTACCTCGTCGAGGCGATCGAGGCCGAGCTCCGCGCAGAGGGCCTACCCACCGACACCTTCTCAGCGCTCGAGCCCGACAGCGTCCAGCTCGCGAAGACTGCAAGCCGCAGCACTCTCGGCTTCATGACTGAAATGGCGTTCGAGCTGGAATGGATCATCGCCGACAAACGCGGCCTGCGCCGCAGCGACATCAACGACCTCAACCACGCGCTCCGCCGGATGCTCTGGAACCGCGGCGACTACGTCCGCCCGATCGAACTCGTCCACCAACGCCTCAACGTTCGAAGCTGACGCCTCGAAACACCGCGCCTGGTCTCGCTGACCGTCCTCGGTCCCGCCTCACGCACATTGCTCAGCCCCAGCGGACGAATATCTGAACCCTACGCGCGCCCTGCACGAGTACGGAGAGGAAGAGGTACGCGATCGAGAGCAGGCAGGTCGTTGAAGGCGAGTGCGAGCGTCGCCACCCACTCCGCGAGCAGATCCGGCGGGAATACCACGCCGAACACGAAGCCGGTGCGGGCCATCGGCCGGCCACGATACCGCCGGACTCGAATGGTGCAGAGGCGTGGGCGACGCGTCGCCGTGTCAGCGCCGTGTCAGCAGGCAGGCCACGCGTCCGCGCCGCCGAGTGCCGGGGCGTAAGACACGGCGGACGCGGCGGCGCCACCGTCCATCCTGGCAACAAGGCAGTCGTCGTTTCCAGTCAAAGCGGGACTTCGCAGAATTGCGATGGGTACAAAAAGGGGTACAAAATTCGGGCTCGCACGCCAGCTCGGCAAACAAAAGGCCCGCGTTTGCGGGCCTTTCTTAGTAGCGGGGGCAGGATTTGAACCTGCGACCTCCGGGTTATGAGCCCGGCGAGCTACCTGACTGCTCCACCCCGCGTCGCGCTGGCGAGTATAGCACCGCCCGCGCGACTCGAAACCGCCGCAAGCTCTGGCGAGCGCGTTTCAACCGAGACGGAGCGGTCAGTCGCGCTGCGACGAGACCGTCGCGTACGCGGGCTCCGCAAAGCGGAAGCGGAACGGCGCCGTTGCGGCAAAGCTGACCGCCATCACGAGGGCGCCGGCGACCGCATCGAAGATGAAATGGTTGCCCGTGACGACGATCGTCAAGAGAACGGCGAGCGGGTACACGATCCCGGCGATCCTCCCCGCCCACGACTGGGCATACAGCATCAGCCCGGCGCCGAGCGCGATCGCCCAGCCCGCGTGCAGGCTCGGCACCGCTGCGACCGGATTGGCAAACCGTTCGTGGTGCGGCTCGCCGATGTTGACGTGGGAGTACATCTCGACGGTGTCCTTGATTCCCATGTTCGCGAGGCGCGGCGGCGCCGTCGGATAGCGCCAGTGGATGACGAGCGCGATCGCCGTCCCCAGCAGGAAGCCGTCGCGGAAGAGCGCGAATCCCTCACGGTTGCGCCAGTACAGCCACACGAAGAAGACGCCCGTGACGACAAAGTGAGACGACAGGTAGAACCAGTTCATCCCCTTGACGAGCTCGGGCGCATGGAGGAACGCTCTCTGGACCGCTCCCTCCCATTCCATGTGGAGCGCGCGCTCGAGATGGAGGACCTGATGCGCGTTGGCGACCGCGACGGGCCAGTCGGTCGGAATCAGCCGGCGGAGCAGCCGATAGACCTCCGCCAGGCAGATGACGAGGCCGATCTGAAGCACCGGGTCCAGGCGGCGGAGAAGCGTTCGAGCGGCGGCCACGGCGCGCAATCCTAGCGGCCGCACTGGGGGTAGCATCGGTCCCGTGACACGCGTCGCAGCGGTCGACCTCGGGACCACTTCGACCCGCCTGCTCGTGGCCGACATCGAGGATGGTCGTATCCGCGACGTCGAGCGGGAGACCCGTGTCACCCGGCTCGGCGAGGGGGTCGACGGGCGCGGAAGACTCCTGCCGCTGCCGATCGCGCGCGTGCGCAACGTCCTCTCCGACTTCCGCCGCACGCTGGAGGAGCTCGGCGCGGAGCGAACCCTCGCGATCGCGACGAGCGCCGTGCGCGATGCGGAGAACGGCGAGGCGTTCCTCGGCGAGATCGAGTGGAGCTACGGATTCGCGACGCGGATGCTCTCCGGGCACGACGAGGCGCTGATGACGTTTTGCGGAGTGACGTCCGAGCGTGAGCTCGAGGCGGGAACGGTGATCGTCGACCCCGGCGGCGGCTCGACGGAGCTCGTCGCCGGCGGGCCCGACGGCGTGCGCTGGCACGACAGCCTCGACATCGGCTCGGTGCGGCTGACGGAGCGGTTCCTCCACTCGGATCCGCCGACAGAAGAGGAACTCGACGCGTGCGCGGCAGCGGCGGGCCCGCTGCTCGCCGAGCGCGTGCCGGACGACGTCCGCACGTGGGTCTCTGCGGCAATCGGCGTCGCGGGGACAATCACGAGCATCGCGGCGCTCGATCTCGGCCTCGACGAGCACGACCGCGAGCGCGTGCACGGTCACGTCCTGACGGCCGGCGCGCTCCAGCGTCAGCTCGAACGTCTGGCCTCCGTTCCCGTCGCAGAGCGGCGCACGATGCGTCCGCTCGATCCCGAGCGCGCGCCGGTGATCGTCGCGGGCGCCGTGATCGTGCGCGAGGTGGTCGACTTTTTCGGCCTGGACAGACTGGAGGTCAGCGAGCGCGACATCCTTGACGGCGCGGCGCTCGCCGCGTTGGACCTGCCGGAGCCGGAAGAAGGCGCGGCGCCGCCGGGCGCCTACACCTGTTGCTGACCGGCTTCGGCGCCGGCCTCATCGCGGTCCGTGATCTCGAGGTAGACGAACTCGGGCTGCTTGCGCTTGATCATCGACGTCAGGCGAATTGAGCCGTCCGAGAGCTTCTTGAGGAACCCGTACTTGCGATCGGCGAGTTGTTCGACGAGCGGGCCCTCGGAGGGATCGAGGAAGCGGGCCTTCCCGGGAATCTGCGGGCCCTTCTCCTTCCCACTCGCGCTCGACGCCGCGACGAGCACGCGCGGATCGCGGCGGATCCGCTTCGCTTTCCAGGTCTGCGCGCCGGTCCTGACGAGGAGCCGTCGCTCGTCGTCGCTCATCACCCAGACGGCTGTCGATGCCGTGCTTCCGTCGCGTTTGTACGTCGTGATGCTGATGAAGCGTTCTTCCGTAAGGCTGGAGACGCTCATGTGGACTCCTCCCTCGGCGGCTCGTCCTCGGCGAGACGGCGTTGTAGGACGCTGCGGGAAAGCACTCCGACCAACCGGCCTTCTTCTACCACAGGTACCCGCTCGAGGTCACGGTCCTCGAGGGCGTGGAAGGCGTCGGCGAGGACGGCGCCGGATCGAATCGCGGCGCTCGACCTCGGCCTGAAGGCGCAGCGCCGCCGGGCGCCTAAACCTGCTGCTGATCCACGATCTCGATGTACACGGACCGCGCAGGCCCGCAGCGGCGACCGAGCTTGCGAACGAGGCTGTTGTATGCATCGAGCGCACGCTTCTGGAAGCCGTACTTCTGCCGCAGAAGCCGGATCACGGGCTGACCGTCGGCCGCGTCGAGGAACCTCGCCTCGCCGGGCACCGCGTCTCCCTTCGCCCTGCCGCGCGCATCCGAGGGTGCAACGAGAACGCACGGATCGCGACGGATGCGCTTCGCCTTCCACATCTCGGAGCCCGTCCAGACGAGCAACCGCTTGCCGTCGTCGCTCACAACCCATACCGGCGTCGCCACCACGGTTCCATCGCGCCTGTACGTCGTCAGGCTGATGTAGCCCTCGTTCGCGAGCATCGCGACGGTCACGCTGCTTCCACCGGCGGCGGCTCGTCCTCCGCCAGGCGCCGCTGGAGCACGCTCCGGTAGAGCACGCCGACGAGCCGCCCGTCCTCGACGACCGGCACGCGCTCGAGATCTTGCTCCTCGAGCTCGTGGAACGCCTCGTCGAGCGACAAGCCCGCGTCGATCGTGTAGAGCGGCGGCTCTGCGATCTCGCCGACGCGCGTCGCGCGCGGGTCGCGACCGGTCGCCACGACCTCCCGCACGAGCGTCTTGCGCGTGATCACCCCGACGAGCTTGCCGTCGTCGCAAACGAGCACCGCGCGCACGGCCGGATCGGACAAGCGCTCCCCCGCCTCCTGCGCGCTGGCGGAGACGTCGAGCGTCCCCGGCTCCGGCACCATCGCATCGCGGACGTGCTGCGTGCTCACGGGTAGATACCGCGCGCTTTCAGAGCTGCCGCGACCTCGTTGATCCCCGCGACGAGCGCCGCCTGGCGCAACGAGATTCCCTGTTTCTCGGCGAGCGTCCAAACGCGGTCGAACGCATCGTTGAGCTTGTCCGCGAGCCGCGCGCGGATCTCGTTCCGCGTCCAGAACAACCGGCCGAGGTCCTGGACCCACTCGAAGTACGAGACCGTCACGCCGCCCGCGTTCGTGAGGACGTCCGGGAGGATCAGGATGCCCCGCTCGCCGAGGATCGCGTCGCCCTCGATCGTGGTCGGGCCGTTCGCACCCTCGACGACCACCTTCGCGTCGATGCGCGCAGCGTTCTCGCCGGTCACCTGGCCCTCGAGCGCGGCGAGAACGAGGATGTCGCACGGAAGCTCGAGCAGCTCGGCGTTCGTAACGTTCTCCGCATCTGGGTAGCCCTCCAGCGTTGCGTGCTCGGCGATCCAGGCACGCACGGCGGTCAAGTCCAGACCGCGCTCCGAGTACACGCCGCCCGAGAAGTCCGACACCGCGAGGACCGTCGCTCCCTTGCCGACGAGCTCCTGCGCGGCAATGCCGCCTACGTTGCCGAAGCCCTGCACGACGCAGCGCTGCTCAGCAAGGTTCCAGCCGAGCCGCTCGCATGCGCGCTCGACGACCATCACGACCCCGGCGCCGGTCGCCTCGGAGCGGAAGAGCGAGCCGCCGAGTGACACCGGCTTCCCGGTGACGATCTCCGGCACGGCGTACCCGACCTGCATCGAGTACGTGTCCATGATCCAGGCCATCGTCTGCTCGTTGGTCGCCATGTCCGGCGCGGGGATGTCTTCCTGCGGGCCGATCACCCCGCGCAACTCCGACGTGTAACGCCGCGTCAGACGCTGCAGCTCGGGCAGCGAGAGCGCGCGCGGGTTGCAGCGGATCCCGCCCTTCGCGCCGCCGTACGGAAGCCGGAGCAGGGCGCACTTCCACGTCATCCACACGGCCAGTGCAGCGCATTCGCCGAGGGTGACGTGGGGGTCGTAGCGGAGCCCGCCCTTGGTCGGACCGAGGACGCTCGAATGCTGGACCCGGTAGGCCGGGAAGACCTCGACATGGCCGGCGTCGCGGCGGATCGGAACCGCGACCATGACGGCCCGCTCGGGCGAGGCCAGCCGGGCGACGATCGACTCGTTGACGTCCGCGTAGGGAATCGCCTGCTCGAACTGCGCCAGCGCCGTCCGAAAGAGCGGCGTGTCCCACTCGAGCTGCACCTCTTCGACCGGCGGCTCCTCCAGCTTGGCCACGATCGGAGTCTAGGCCCGGTCTGTGCATGCCGGGGGCGGGATTCGAACCCGCACGCCCCACGGGGGGACACCTGATTTTAAGTCAGGCGCGTCTCACCAATTTCGCCACCCCGGCCCGCGCAGGGTAGCGCTCTCTCGCGATGACGCGGCGCCCGCGAGTCGGTCGCCTACAGGCCGGTCCAGTTATAGGTCGAGGGGATCTTCGCCGGCGGCTTGCCGATCACGATCGCGATCTCTTCGTGGGGCTTGAGCTGGAGGGCATAGGCCGGGCCGGTCTGCAGCTTGCCGTTGACGTACCACTTGTAGCCCTGGCAGTAGCCGCCGACGCATTTCTTGCTCAGGAAGACGCCCCACTCGGCGAAGAACGTCCCGAGCGTGTAGTGCGCCTTGGCCGGCGCTTCAACGTGGATCACGCCGTCCGTCCGGTGCGTGTGCAGCTCGGTGATGTAGACGAAGCTGTTGTAACAGCCGTAGATCCCGATGCACTGGGGCAACGTGATGTGCTTCCCGTTCACGAAGATGTCGAGGTGCTGGTGGATGTGGTACGCCAGCTGCTCGGTCGGGTTCGGATTCAGCCCCAGTGGAGCGAGCCGGTCGTTCAGGTGTGCGACCTCGGGTGGCCACGGTGCCTTCGTCTTCCGGATGCCTGCGAGCTTGTTGAAGGTGTTCGGCCCGACCGCCTTCGGCGTGCTGCTGCCGCCGTTTCCCCGGAGCCCGAAGTAGAGGGCCGCCCCGATCCCGGCCGCGGCGACG
>VAXU01000047.1:5864-14019 GCA_005885125.1 Actinomycetota bacterium | reverse complement strand
CCGTAGTGTGTATCCGCCCGGTACGTGATCGAGCGAGGCGCCTTCGGGCAGAAGCTTCCGCACTCGCGAAACGCAGGTGCGTAAGGCGTTGAGGTCGATGGGCGCCCCCCACACGGCCTCGGCGAGGCGCGCCGGTGAGACGACGTCGTTCGGATGCAGCGCCAGGTACGCGAGCAGCGCGCGCTGTCTGGTCCCGCCAAGAGGGATCGACCTCCCGTCAACAACGAGCTCGAGCGGCCCAAGGATTTTGAGCTCCACCGGTGGGTTGTAAGCCCCCCGTCACGCTTTTGCAACTCCCCGGAAACGGCCTCTGGCGAGGATGTCCGTATGACCCGTCTCCTGGTTTTTCTCGCCGCCGCAGTCTTGCCGCTGACGGCGGCGGCAGGGAGGGTCCGCATCGACGTCGGTCGCGGGCCCTGTTGCATCGTCTTTGCGCACGGGGGAATCTGGGTGGGCAACCATCGCGACGTGAGCGTGCAACGGATCGACCCGTTAACGAACAGAGCCGCAGACCCGATTGTCATTGCAAAGCCGGCTGGGGCCACCGGCGGCGGCAGCAACTTGAGCGCCCTCGTCACCGACGGAAAAGCGCTGTTCGTCCTCGACGGCGGCGTGCTCGAGCGCTCTGTGACGCGGATCGACCCCGTGACACACGCCCGCACGGTCAGACGCCTGGGCAATGTACGCGTGCTCCCGTACTCGATCGCCGTCGGCGCAAACTCTGTCTGGGTCACGTCCAGCGAGGACGCCAAACTGTGGCAGCTCGACCCGGTGACGCTCGCGGTCCGAAGCACAACTTCATTTGCCAACGCCGGACCGCTCGGAACGATCCAGTTGAGCCTACTTGCGGCCTCGTCATCGGCGGTGTGGGCCGTCGACGAGAACCTCGACCTTCTACGCATCCAGCCGCAAACTCGCAAGATCGTCAAAACGATCCACCTCTTCACAGACGGCTTCGCAACCGGAGCAGCGAGCGGCGACGCTCTCTGGGTTGCCCCCTCCGGGCAGCACCAGCTTTTCCGCGTCGACACCACAACCGGCCGCGTAACCCGTCATGTGGCGCTCGGGAAGACCGGCGACCCATCGGTCTTCCCACTAGTCGAATCAGCCGGTGACGGGTCGGTCTGGCTTCAAACCGATGCCGACGCCCTCAAACGCCTCGACCCGACAACCGGCCGCGTAGTGCGCACGATCCGAATACCGATCGTGGGCAGCACCAACGACTACTTCGCGAGCGCGATCCTGCACGCTCGGAGGGCATTGTGGGTGACCGTGTGGCCGGGCGGCAGCGGTGGATTCACTGCAAAAACCCGCGGCTTCGTCCTGCGCTTCCCGCAGCGCTAGCAGGGATCTGATGCACCACCACAAGCTTTTGACCACACTCATGATGTTCGCGACTTCGCCTACCGCGGGGAGATCTGGACCGACGCCCGCGGCTACGCAACCGTCAGGTCGCCGGCGGAGAGGCCTGGCGGATCGGGGGACGTCGGCCGGCGATCCATCAGCGACGTCCACAACAGGAGGAGGAAATGAGATGAACAAGACGGTTGCCACAACCGCGCTTGCGGCCGTGCTCGCACTGGCGGCCTTGGCCGCCGCAGTGGGATCCGCCCGCGCCACCTACCCAGGGGCGACGAACGGGCGGCTCGCCTTCGGGATCAGGATCAACGGCAACACCGACGTCTACTCGGTGCGCCCGGACGGGCAGGACTTGCGCCGGCTCACGACTGACCCGGGCTTCGACGCCTGCGCCGCCTACTCGGCCGACGGCGGGCGGATCGCCTACTGCTCGGGCCAGGGTGGCGGCCCCGTCCAGGTCTGGACGATGAAGCAGAACGGCACCGACAAGCAGCAGGTCACGCACCTGAGCGGGGCGGCGATCTTCCCCGACTTCTCGCCCGACGGGAGCGAGATCGTCTTCGCCGCCCAGCCCGCCGGCGCGACCGCCCGCAACATCTACGTCGTCCCGAGTGAGGGCGGCACCCCGCAGCAGCTGACCAGCGTCGGCAACAACGTCTACCCCGCCTTCTCACCCGACGGCAGCAAGATCGTCTTCAACAGCAACCGCACCGGCACCTCGCAGGTCTACGTGATGAACGCCGACGGCTCCGGCCAGACGCAACTCACCTTCGACTCGGCACCGAAGGACCAGGTGTCCGACTGGAGCCCGGACGGCTCCAAGATCGCCTACCTCGCCGACACGCACGGCATCTCCGACGTCGTCAACCCGAGCTGGGGCGACATCTGGGTGATGAACGCCGACGGCTCCAACCAGCACCCGATCACCCACAACGCGACCGACTACGGCACCGCCTGGTCACCCGACGGTACCCGCATCGCCACCCTCGACATGCCGACCCGCACCGTCTACACGCTCAACGCCGCAGACGGCAGCGACGCGCAGGCAGTCCACCCGGGCGGGCTCCAGTTCGTACCCGGCTGGCAGCCGCGCGGCACCGGCGACGGGGACGATCAGGGCGAAGACGAGGGCTAGGCGAGCGCATCAGCTTCACGCCCAACCCTGGCCTAACCACCAACTACAAGGGAATGCCCTGCCGGGTGGGTGGGGCATTCCCTTCTTTGTCGACTCGCCGAATCTCTTCGAGCGGCACGGTTTTCCTTCTCTCGGTAAAAGGGGTACAGGCCGCGATGTCTGTTCAATCCTGGCCTCGATGTTCGGTCGCGTGAGGTCGCACCAGGGTCGCACGGGACCGGAAAACGCGGTTAGCCAAGGTTTCCCGCGACGCATCGAATCCGCATCCTTAAGCCGAATCGGCTTCAAGACTCAAACCGGGAACTCCCTCGTAATGAAGGGGTCCCCGGTTCGAGTCCGGGCGTCGGCTTTGGCGCCGCGAAGTCCGGCCCGCTTCGCGGGCCATGACGACTTCGCGGCGGGTCCCGTCTCGCGGCCTGCGTATGCGGCGGCCATTGACTGCCGCAGCAACCTCGGAGACAAGGCACACACGTCAGTGACGTTTCAGAGGCGGAGGTAGGAGGCTCCGTTTACGTCGATCGTCGTGCCGCTTGTGAACTCGGCCTCAGGCGAGGCGAGGTAGAGCACCGCGCTTGCCACGTCGGCCGGTGTGGCGACCCGTCCGAGCGGACTCTCGGCGCGGATTTCGTCGCCCCTCGGGCCAGCGAGGCTCTTGACGGCCATGTCCGTTTCTGTCCAGCCGGGGACGACGGTCGCCACGGCGATGCGGTGTGGGCCGAGCGCCCGAGCGAGAGAGTTACTGAACGCGATCAGAGCGGCCTTCGCTGCAGCGTAGGCAGGCGCGCGAGGTTCGCCACGGTATGCGCCGCGCGAGGAGACGTTGACGATTCGCCCGCTGCTCCGCTCGAGCATGTGACGCACGGCGCACCACGTCACGTTCGCCGTGCCGACTAGATCGACGGCGAGCGTCTGCTCCCACGCTTGACGCCACTCGTCGTACGAAGTCGAGACGATGCTGTGCTCGACGTAGATACCGGCATTGTTGACCAGCACGTCCAGCCCGCCGAGATCGGCAGCCGCCTCGTCAACCATCGCTCGAACCGCGACGGCGTCCGCCAGGTCCGCTCCCACCGCGACATGCGGGCCCCCGGGCAGCGAGCCAACGAGCGTCTCCGCCGCCTCGCGTGATCGCCCGTAATGCACGGCCACCCGGTCGCCGGCCGCAGCGAACTCGCGGGCCACGGCAGCACCGATCCCGCGCGACGCACCCGTCACAAGCACAGCCCTGTTCGCCACAGCCGAAGGCTGCCAGTTCGCAGTCCCGCTGTCGCCTTCTGCGGCTTGAGCGCCGCGAAGTCCGCTCGCGCTGGGCGCGCGAGCGTGACGACTTCGCGGCGGTTCCTTCTCGCAGCGGCGGCGAGTGCCCGGCGATCACCCTTTCGGGGATCTCAGCGCGGGTGCGATGCCGATACCTCCTCCGTGACTCGCCTCCTCGTTCTTGCCGCTCTCGTTGCCGCCGTCGGCGGGTCGACCGCATCGGCGCAGCCGTCCGCCGCGCGCGCGGCCTGCAAACCGGGCGTGCACACGGTCCACGGTGAATTCGTCAAGGTCTTCTGCGGGCCCGCGAAGGCGGTCGTTCACTTCGGTGGAACGACGATGACCTTCCAGAGCGGCCGGTGCTCCATGCCCGCCTACTTCCACCTCGATCTCGGGACGCTCACCATCAGCGGCCCTGCGCAATCCACGTATCTCGGCCTGGCCGCGAACACCTATGACGACGGGACGTATCGCAGCGGCCAGGACGGAGGCGCGATCGTCGTCCACATCGTGTTCCAGTACGCCGGCAAGGACCAGCCGACGTACAAGGACACGCTCACGTTGCGCGGCAGTCTGACGCGCGGCGCGTTCTCCGGGCGCCTGGGTCGCACCGGCGAGCGCTTCACCGGCTCGTTCAGCTGTCGCGCCTAAAACCAGCGCTGTGCTCCTGAGGCTCCGCCTGTGGCTCTACCGCGTCGTGCCCTTCCTCGACCGGTGGGCGGAGGCCGCTCCCGCTTGTTGCGGGACGTGCCCTGCCTGCGTCGGATCGGTCGCCAGCGGCGCGACGATCACCTGGCTGGGCTCGCTGCGCCGCGGCGACTGACCCATCGCTGACTGAAGTCCTCGTCGCTCCCTCGGAAGATTCCGCCTCCCTCCCTCGTCTGGGGGACGAGGGAACTGAACGGAGGGAGACGACAAATGACGTTTGAAAGGACTCTTGGGCGGCGCCTGGCCAAAGCGATGGCGCTGATGACACTCACAGCGGCGGGACTCACATTCGGGGTCTCGTCGGGAGCGAGTCTCGGTCTACACCTGCAGGGCGTGACCGATGGGCAGCAAGGCGCCGATCTGACGGTCGCCAAATCGGACTCGGTGGATCCCGTCACGGTGGGGACCAAGTTCGAGTACGACATCACGGTCACGAACAATGGCCCCGACGACGCGGTCGGCGTGAACCTCAGGGACTCGCTGCCGGACGGGCTCACGCTCGATTCGACGGACGGCGCGTCGTGCAACCGCGACGGCGACGTCTACTGCGGGCTCGGCGACATCCGGGCCGGTGAGAGCGTCACCGTCCGCCTGTACGTCCACGGCGACACGCCTGGAACATTCACGGACACGGCGACGGTTTCGTCGCAGAATGACCTGAACACCGACAACAACAGCGCGAGCGAGTCAACTGACGTCGTCGCGCCGAAGGAAGACCCGCCGCCGCACGGGCAGCTGACGGTCATCGACCACGTCGTCAACGACAACGGCGGCACCGCTGCCGCGGGCGATTTCGACATCGTGGTCGACGGAGCGCAGGCCAGCCCGTCCATGTTCTCCGGCGACGAGAAGGGGACGCCAGTCTCCGTCGAGCCGGGCGACTACAAGGTCAGTCTGGAAGATGGGCCGTCCGGCTACGCCGCGAGCTATTCCGACGATTGCTCGGGATCGATCGCCGCCGGCGAATCGAAGACCTGCACGATCACGACGAACGACAGCCCGGCGCACCTGACTGTCGTGGAAAACGTCGTCAACAAGAACGGTGGGACGGCGTCCGCATCCGACTTCGCACTCGCCGTCAAGGGCGGGTCGCCCAATCCGGCGCAGTTCCCCGGGAACTCGGAAGGGACCGAAGTCACGCTTGACGCGGGCTCGTACGCGGTGAGCCAGGAGACGGCGCTCGGGTATTACACGACGCTCTCTTCCGACTGCGGGGGGACGATCGCTCCCGGCGGGTCGAAGACCTGCACGGTGTCGAACGTCGACCTCGCGCCGATCAAGCTGGCGCTGACCGCCGACTCGGCGAACGTGCCGTCCGGTGGAACGGCCGGCTACACGGCCACGTTGACGAACCCGAACGAGGTGCCCGTCACGGCCTCGTACGTCTCGGTGTGGCTCCCCAACGGCTTCGCTTACCAGCAGGGCTCGACGACGGGCGCCGTCACGTCAGACCCGTCGATCGATCAGGGCGAAGGGCTCTACCTCACGTGGCAGGGGCCCGGTGAGGTGCCCGGGAACCAGAACAAGGCGCTGCACTTCGCGGTGACCGCGCCGCAGGCGCTCGGCAACTACAACGCCAACGCGTCCGGCAACGTCGCCGCGCCGTTCACGATCGACAAGTCGGGATCCTCGGCCGGAGTGACCGTCGTCGCGGCAACCCAGCCGCCGGCCGGCAACCCGCCTCCGTCGGATCCGCCGACCACGACGCCGAGCGATCCGCCGAAGCAGAACCAGACGACGACGACCACGGGTGGCGCGCAGCAGGTGCCTCCGCCCGTGTTCCAGAAGAGCGTCGACGTCGAGCCGGTCGCCGGTGACGTCCTCGTCCGCCTACCCGGGACGACCGACTTCGTCCCGCTCAAGGACGGCGAGCAGGTCGGCATCGGTACGGAGCTCGACGCGACCAACGGCCGCGTCGGCCTCTCGACCGTCGATGCGAACGGCACGATCTACCACGCCGACTTCTACGAGGGCCGGTTCCTGATCGGCAAGCAGCTCGGGAACGGCGTCACCGTGCTGCAGCTCAGCGGCAGCGACTTCAAGTCGTGCAAGGCGGCGAAGCGCACGCTGTCCGCCTTCGACAAGAAGACGCCGAAGAAGGCCAAGAAGGTGAAGCGCTCCAAGAAGGTCGTGCGGCACCTGTGGGGGAGTGGCAAAGGCAAGTTCCGCACGAAGGGCCGGTTCATCGCGGCCACCGTTCACGGCACGACGTGGCTGACGGAAGACCGCTGCGACGGGTCGAGGGCGTTCGTGCAGGAAGGTGTGGTGGATGTGCGCGACCTCGTGAAGCACAAGACGATCCAGCTCGGGGCAGGACAGAGCTACGTCGCGAGGCCGCACTGATGACGCACGGTAGGCGACGCTTCAGGGCCCTGTTGTTCCTGGGCGTCGGACTGGCGGCGAGCGCACTTGCGCTCGCCGCCTTGCGATTGCACGTGGTGCAGGGGCTCGAGCTCAACTCGGTCGACCTGCGGTTCGACATGCGCGGGACGCAGGCGCCGCCGCAGAACGTCGTCCTCGTCCAGGTCGACGACAAGACGCTGAGCGACCTGCGCATGCGCTGGCCGTATCGGCGGACCGTGCACGCGAGATTGATCGATCGCCTCCGCGCCGACGGCGCCAAGGTGATCGCATTCGACGTCCTGTTCGACGCGCCGACGAAGGACGACGACGCGCTCGTGCAGGCGGTCGCCCGCGCGCACAACGTCGTGCTTGCAGCGACCCAGACGAACGGGCACGGCCTGGTCGACCTCTTCGGGGGCGCGTACCCAGACAAGTTCGGTGCCCGCGCGGGGTCGCCGCTGTTCCCGGCCGACCCGGGAGCCGTCATTCGGCGCGTCCGGTACGCGGTCAACGGTGTCGAGGCGTTCTCGATTGCCGCGGCCGAGCGATTCTCGGGACACGAGATCTCGCCGTCGAGGCTCGGCGGCAAGACGACGTGGATCGACTACGCGGGCCCCGAGGGCACCATCCCGGCCGTCTCCTATTCGGACACGCTGCGCGGCAAGGTCAGGCCCGGGTTCTTCCGCAACAAGATCGTCGTGATCGGCATGACGGAGCTGGCGCTGCAGGACGTCCACGCGACGTCGACGACGCCGACCATGCCCGGTCCGGAGATCCAGGCGAATGCGATCGCCACAGCGCTCGAGGGCTTTCCGCTCCGCTCCGTGTCCTGGTGGTGGAATGCGTTCCTCATCCTGGGGCTCGGCGCGCTGCCGGCGCTCGTCGGGATGCGCGTGCGCCCGTTGCCGACGCTGGCTGCCGCGATGGCGGGTGGCGCGGTTTTCGCAGTCGGCGCGCAGGCTCTCTTCAACCATGGTCACATCGTTGCCGTCGTCTATCCGCTCGGAGCGCTCGCGCTGTCGGCGATCGGCTCGCTCGGTGCCCACTACCTGATCGAGGCGATGGAGCGCCAGCGGACGCGCGACATCTTCTCGCGCTTCGTGCCCGAGCAAGTCGTGAACCAGGTGCTCACGAAGACGGACTCGCACCTTCGCCTCGGCGGCGTGCGCGTGACGGGGACATGCATGTTCACCGACCTCCGCGACTCGACGAAGTTCGCGGAGTCGCTGCCGCCGGAACAGGTCGTCGATGTCGTGAACCGGTATCTCGGCGAGCTGACCGAGGCGATCCTCGGCCACGGCGGCACGCTGATCTCGTACCTGGGCGACGGCTTCATGGCCATCTTCGGCGCAC
>VAXU01000047.1:0-5857 GCA_005885125.1 Actinomycetota bacterium | reverse complement strand
AGCGCGGCTACGGCGAAGGGTTCCGGATGGGGATCGGGATCAACAGCGGCGAGTTCCTCGCAGGGAACGTCGGCTCGGAGAGGCGGCTCGAATACACGGCGATGGGCGACACGATCAACGCGGCCTCGCGGCTCGAGGGCCTGACGAAGGGCTCAGGGCACTCCGCGTTCATCGCCGAGTCCACCTGCGACGCCCTCGTGCAGCCGGCGAACGACCTGGTCTTCGCCGGCGAGCAGGAAGTCCGCGGCCGCGCCGGGAAGATCAAGGTGTGGTCGTTGCCGGCTGGAGCGCCGGCGTTCGCGCCGGCGCCCGCCGCAGAGCCGGTCCCGGGTGCACTCGGGCCGGCCGTACCAGCGCCGGCGTAGTCAGTTCGACGAAGGCCGCGCCGACCGGGTCTGGCGCAGCAGCCACTCGGTGCGCAACTCGCGTGCGCGGTGATCGAGCTCGCCGCGGAGCGAGTTGAGCTCGATCAGCTCCGGTCGCAGCAGCTCGACGCGGCGCAGCTCCGAGGCGATCTCCGTCAGCGAGCTCTCGGCGTCGGCGGTCAGCTCGCGGAGCCGCACTTCGCTGCCGCGGATCTGCGCCTCGAGCGCCCGGATCCCCGCGTCCGCCTCCTCCGCCAGGGCGCGCAGCTTTCCCTCCGTCGCCGGCTGATCGTCAAGCACCTCACGCAGCCGCCCAGACAGCGCGGAGTACAGCGGATCGGGCATCGCGTCAGGCAACGGCCCCAAGACTCTCTCATATCGCACCGCCCCAATCGGTGCCCCTGAGAGAAGATTACGGCCGCTGCCGGGTACCACCACCCAAGACAACCCAATTACCACCAGGTCATGAGGCCTGCCCCTCCGTATGCGTCCTACGACGCGCCGGCGACCGCGGAGGTGGCGCGGCGGGCCGGGATCGCGCCGTCCGAGGTGATCCGCTTCGACGGGAACACGTCGCCGAGCGCGCCCTCGTTCGCGCGGGCCGAGGCGCTGTCGGAGGCACTCGCCGAGATCCACACGTATCCGCACGGGGGCTATCCGGGGCTGGCGGAAGCGATCGCGGAGTATGCGGGCGTCGCACCGGAGAGCGTCGTCCTCGGCGCGGGCGCGGACGACGTCATTCTCCTCGTCACGCGCGCATTTGCGGGTCCTGGTGACCGGATTGCGATTGCAAACGACCCGACGTACGCGCTCTTCCACATCGCGGTCGGCCTGGCCGGGGCCGAGGTGGGCGACGACGATCCGGTGCTGACGATCTGCTGCCGGCCGAACAATCCGACGGGCGAGCTCGGAGAACTCCCGTCTGCGCGGCCGCTGCTCGTCGACGAGGCCTACTTCGAATACTCGGGTGTCTCCGCCGTCGACCTGATCGAGGACGGCGTCATCGTCGTCCGGACCTTCTCGAAGGCGTTCGGGCTCGCGGCCGCCCGTGTCGGTTACGCCCTCGCGGGTCGTGACGTCGCGGCAGAGCTGAACCGGCGCCAGGCGCCGGCCCCCGTCTCGACCCTGTCCGTCGCGCTCGTCCTCGCCGGGCTCGACTCGCCGCCCGACGTCGGCCCGGTCATCGACGAGCGTGAGCGCCTGGCGGAGGAACTGCGCATGATCGGGCTCCGGCCGCTGCCCTCGGACGCGAACTTCCTCGCCGTCCCGCTGGAGGACGGCGCGGACGTTGCGGAGCGGCTTCTGCTGCGCGGCCTGCCCGTCCGCCCCTATCGCGACGGCATTCGCATCACCGTCCGCAACCGCGGCGACGATAACGTGCTGCTCGACGCGTTCCGCACTCTCTCGACGAGGCAGGGCTCGGGTCGGGACTGATCAACACCGCGCAGCAGATCGGCGGCGCAGAGGCAGCTGCACCCGCCCCGATCGCCGGCTAGCGGTCAGACTTGCGCGGCGAGCGCGTCCGGCACCGTGTCGTGCACGGAGAAGTGACGGTCGAGACCTGAGATCTGGAGCGCGCGTTTGGTCTCGAGACCCGGCGCTGCAAGCAGAAACGCCTTCCGGTTCGGCAGCTTCGTGCGCGCCTCGATCAGCACGCCGAGGGCCGTCGAGTCCATGAACTCCACCTCGCTCAGGTCGACGACGACGCGAGTCGGGCCGTCCTTGCACGCCTTGAAGAGCGCCTCTCGCACGGCGTTCGCGTTGTAGAGGTCGAGCTCACCGCCAAGCCGAACGACACAGCTGTCACCATTCCGGTCGACGGAGAGAACGGACGGTTTCCGCAGGCTTCCGCCTTGGTCTTGCCCTTCGGCCACGCGAGCTCCTTTTGGGTCGAGCGCCTCAGGCGGGGTCTGAGCACTCCGGCGCGCTTCGATTGAAGCACACTACATACGACTCCGCTCAAACGCGGTTGACGGGGCGCGTGCGAAGCCGCGATTGTTCCGGGATGGACGTCACCTTGGTGGCCCGGAGGGCGCGCACGGAGAACTTCCCGGTGGCATCGCTCCTCTTTCCGCGCTGGCTGCGGCCGCACCTGCGCGCGGTCTACGGGTTCGCGCGCCTCGTCGACATCCTCGGGGACGAGGTTGAGGTCGATAGGCTCGCGGCGCTCGACGAGCTCGAGCGGGAGCTCGATGCGTGCTATGCGGGCGAGCCCGCGTGGCCGGTGATGCGCGTGCTGCAGCCGACGATCCGCGAGTTCGACCTGCCGCGTGAGCCGTTTCTCCGGTTGATCGAGGCGAACCGAATGGACCAGCGCGTCTTGGAGTACGAGACCTGGGCGGACCTTCGCTTCTACTGTGTGCACTCCGCGGATCCAGTCGGCCGGCTCGTGCTCGGGTTGTTGCGGCGCGCGGAGGATCCGGAGCTCGTCGCTGCGAGTGACGACGTCTGCACGGGATTGCAGCTCGTGAACTTCCTCCAGGACGTTCCGCGCGACCTCGCGCTCGGTCGCATCTATCTGCCGGGGGAGGATCGTCGGCTGTTCGGCGTGATGCAGCTCGACGCGCCGAGCCCCGAGCTGCGCTCGCTGCTCGAGTTCGAGGCGGCGCGGGCGCGCGGGCTGCTCGCCGGCGGCCGTGTCCTGCAGGAGCGAATCGGGGGCCGGGTTGGCCGTGCGGTCGGCTTGTTCGCGCGCGGAGGGCTCGCTGCGCTGGAGGCGCTCGAGGACGCGGGCTGGGATGTCTTCACGCAGCGCCCGCGTCCTTCACGGATGCGGCTCGCCCTCGCCGCAGTGCGATGACGGTCGACGCCGCCTACAGCGAGGTCCAGCGGTTGACTCGGAAGCGTGCGCGCAACTTTGCGTACGGGATCATGCTGCTGCCGCGCGAGAAACGTCGCGCGATCGCAGCGATCTACGCATTTGCGCGACGCGTCGACGACATCGCGGACGGCGACCAGACCGTGCACGACAAGCGGGTGCAGCTCGAGTCGCTCCGGGCCGCTTTGAACGTTGACTCGACGGCCGACGCGATGCTGATCGCGCTCGCGGACGCGCGCTCGCGCTTTCCGATTCCCGTCGACTCGCTGCGCGCGCTGGTCGACGGCGGCCTGCAGGATCTCGACCAGCACCGCTATGCGACGTTCGCACGCTCGGCGTCGCGCTGCAGTTGATCAACATCATCCGCGACGTGCCCGAGGACTGGGAGCTCGGGCGTGTGTACCTCCCGCAGGAGGAGCTCGAGTCGTACGGCGTCACGGAGGACGACATCGCGGCCGGTCGCGCGACAGATGCGTGGCGCGCGCTGATGACGTTCCAGGCCCAGCGGGCGCGCGCCTATCTGAAGGACGGGCTCGAGTTGCTCGGCTCGCTCGACAACCGCAGCGCACTCTGCGTCTCCACGTTCGCCGGTCTCTACCGTGCGACGCTGG
Organism: Actinomycetota bacterium; assembly: GCA_005885125.1. GTDB lineage: Bacteria > Actinomycetota > Thermoleophilia > Gaiellales > Gaiellaceae > 3-1-20CM-4-69-9. The sequence continues at coordinate 2,063 of VAXU01000047.1, read as the reverse complement.
AGCGGATCGAGGCCGCCGGCTTCGACATCTTCGACGGCCCGCCGCACCTGTCCGCGCTGACGAAGCTGCGGATCGTCGGCGAAGGCCTGCGCCGGTGAAGGCCGTGGTCGTCGGGGGTGGGCTCGCCGGCTGCGCGGCTGCGCTCGAGCTCCTGAAAGCGGGTCACGAAGTCACGCTCCTCGAAGCTCGGCCGACCCTGGGCGGCGCGGTCCAGACACTCCCCGAGCGCGAGGGTGATCCGAGGCCGCCTCCGGACAACGGTCAGCACATCGCGCTTGGCTGCTTCACCGAGTACCTCGGCTTCTTGCGGGACATCGATCAGGCGGGATCGCTGCGGCGCTCGCGTCTCTCGCTGCCTGTGATCGACGAGCTCGGACGCACGGCAGTCATTCGACCGAGCGCACTCTCGATTCTGCGTTACTCGCACCTCTTTCCGACGCACCGGCTTCGCGTGCTTCGAACGCTCCTTCGCCTCCGCCGCGTCGATCCGCGTTCGTGTGACGAGGAGACGTTCTGCGCATTCCTCATGCTCCGTCTCGGCGAGTCGGAGCCTGCGATCCGCTCGTTCTGGGACGTCTTCATCCGCCCGGCGTTGAACCTCCCGTGTGACAAGGCGAGCGCTGCGCTCGGAGTCATGACCGTCCAGACCGCTCTCCTGTCTGGCCGCCGCCGCGCGAGCGACCTCCTGCTCCCAACGGCGCCGCTGGGCGACATGCACGGTGTTGCGGCAGGACACAAGCTCGAGTCCCTCGGCGCCCGGGTGAAGACGAACACCCGGGTGGTGCAGCTGATCCCCGGCGCCGCCGTTCTCGCCGACGGCGATCGCGTCGTGGGCGATGCATTCGTTGTCGCGGTGCCTCCCCTGGAGAGCGCCCGCCTCCTCGACGAGCCGGATCCGGAGCTGGGCAAGTCCCCGATCGTCAGCGTCCATCTCTGGTTCGATCGCGAGCTGCTGCCGTTTCCGCTCGCCGCGCTCCTCAACAGTGACGCGCACTGGATTTTCGACCGTGGTCGACTGACGGGTCACCGGCCGGAGCGCGGGCAGTATCTGACCGTGGTCTCGAGCGGCGTTCCCGAGCTGATGGACGTGCGCGGGCGCGAGCTCGTGGAGCTCATGCGAGACGAGCTCACGGGCCGGCTCGGCGATGCACGCCTCCTCTGGTCGCGAGTCTCGCGGGAGCCGGCTGCGACCTTCGAGGGGCGGCCTGGCACGGCAGCCCGCCGCCGGGGGCCGCGAACGTCGCGCTTCAACGTCGTTCGTGCAGGGGCGTGGACCGATACGGGGTGGCCGGCCACGATGGAGAGCGCCGTGCGCTCGGGTCGAACAGCCGCCAGGATGTTGTCCGACGTGGCAACTAAGCTCGCAGCATGACCGCCGTCCAAGAGCTCACCGCTCTCGATCGCACGCTCGAGCGCGGAGTCGAGCGACTCCTCGAGCTCCAGCATCCCGACGGCTGGTGGAAGGGCGAGCTCGAGTCGAACGTGACGATGACCGCCCAACATCTCTTCTGGCATCACGTGCTCGGACTGCGTACCCCGGAGCTCGATCGCAAGATCGCGAACGAGCTGCTCGCGCGGCAGCGCGACGACGGCACCTGGGCGATCTGGTTCGAAGGGCCCGGCGACCTCGACACGACGATCGAGGCCTACGTCGCGCTGAGGCTCGCGGGCGTCGATCCCGGGCCGCTCGCGCGCGACTTCATTCGTCGCCTAGGCGGTATTCCCCGGGCGCGGATCTTCACGAAGTGCTTCCTCGCCTTGCTCGGCCAGTGGCCGTGGCAGCGGATCGTCCCGATCCCGCCGGAGCTCGTACTGCTGCCGGCCTCGGCGCCGCTGTCTCTCTACGACTTCGCGTGCTGGGCGCGCGGCACGTTCGTTCCGCTCGCCGTGACGGCGGCGCTCCGTCCCGTCCGCGGCTCCGACGTCGACCTGCGGGAGATCGGCGCGCGCCCGGGCGAGTCGTGGGCCGCGGCGAGGCCGGGCGGGCTTCGGCGTCGGGCGATCGGGGTCGGCGAGCGGTGGGTCCGGGCACGTCAGGAAGCCGACGGCTCTTGGGGCGGAAT
>VAXU01000046.1 GCA_005885125.1 Actinomycetota bacterium | reverse complement strand
AGCGCCCAGGCGGCGATGTTCACGCCGGCGGTCGCGTTCGCCACGAACACCAAATCGTCCGGATCGGCCCCGACGTATGCACCGAGGGTCTCACGCGCCTCGGCGAGCAAGCCCTCGAGTCGCCGCCCGAGGAACTCGACGGGCCGGCGTTCCAGCTCGAGCTGCCACTCCTGGTAGCGCGCGAGGACGTCGCGCGGGCACGCACCGAACGAGCCATGGTTGAGGAACACGACGCTTGGGTCGAGCATGAATTCGTCACGGATCTGTGCCGGCTTCGTCACGGGACGAGTAAAGCAAGGCGGCGTTGCGGTGGGAGCTGGGGAAACCTCCCGGTTTCCCCAGACCCCTTCCACCGGTCCGCTTCGCGGACAGACGCTGCGCGTCCGTCCGACGCTCTCCCTACGGTGAACGCGCGATGCAACAGGGCAATTGGACGATCCGTCCGTGCCCGCACCGGCAGTCGAGCGCCCTCGCCAGGGAGCTCGGCATCAGCGAGATCACGGCCAGCGTGCTCGTCCGGCGCGGATACGGCGACCCCGACGAAGCGCGGGCGTTTCTGGCCGGCGAGCAGCCGCTCCACGATCCGTTCCAGCTCGGGGACGTGGCGGTCGCGGTCGAGCGGATCCGGGCGGCGATCGCGTGCGGGAAGCGAATCTGTGTTCACGGCGACTACGACGCGGACGGCATCTGCGCGACGGCACTCGCCGTCCTCGTCCTGCGCGAGGCCGGGGCGGAGGTCGAGTGGCACCTGCCGTCGCGCTTCGACGAGGGCTACGGCGTCCATCGCGAGACGCTGACGCGGCTAGCCAGCGAAGGCTGCGGTCTCGTGCTGACCGTCGACTGCGGGATCACCGCGGTCGCGGAGGTGAGCGAGGCGAGGCGCCTCGGGCTCGAGGTGATCATCACGGATCACCACCGTCCGGCGGACGAGCTGCCCGAGTGTCCGATCGTCGCCACTCGCCCGTCCGCGTATCCGTTCCCGGAGCTGTGCGGCACCGGCGTCGTCTACAAGCTCGGTCAGGCGCTCCTGGGCGCCGACTCCGACGCGTTGCGCCGCCATCTCGACCTCGTGGCAGTGGCGACGATCGCCGACGTCGTTCCGCTCGTCGACGAGAACCGCTCGCTCGCGATCGCGGGACTTCGCGCCCTTGCGCGCACGCAGAAGCCGGGCCTGCAGGCGTTGATGCGCGTCGCGCGCGTCGACCCGGCGATCGTCGATGCTGGGGCCGTCGGTTTTCGGCTCGCGCCGCGCATCAACGCAGCCGGACGGCTGGGCCATCCGCGCGTCGCGCTCGAGCTCTTGCTGACCGACGACCGCGACCAGGCGCGCTCCGTTGCGGACCGCCTCGAGGAGCTGAACCGCGACCGGCAGGCCGTCGAGGACCAGATTCTCCGGGCAGCTATCCAGCAGGTCGAGGAGTCGCCGGAGGCGAAGCAGCGCCGGCGCGCCTACGTTCTCTGGGGCGAGGATTGGCACGAGGGCGTCGTCGGGATCGTCGCCTCGCGGCTGGTCGAGCGTTACCACCGGCCCGTCGTGCTGATCGCCGGCGCGGATGGGTTGTGGAAGGGATCGGGAAGATCGATCGCGTCGTTCGACCTGCACTCGGCGCTGGGCGCGTGCGCGAAGTTCCTCGAGCGCTTCGGCGGCCATCGTGCCGCTGCGGGGCTGTCGATCGACCCGGAGCGGGTCGGCGCGTTCGCGGACGCGTTCGCCGCTCACGCCGAAGGCCTGGTGGCCGAGGAGGATCTGGTCCCGACCACCGCCGTGGACGCCGTGCTCCCGCGCGGCACGAAGCTGACGCTCGAGCTGTGCTCGGAGCTACGGCGACTCGCGCCGTTCGGGCTCGGCAATCCGCAGGTCACGCTGCTTGCGCCGGCGTGCGAGGTTGCCGATCTCGCGACCGTCGGCGACGGCAAGCACCTGCGCTTCCGCGTCCGCCGCGACGGGTTCGACGCGGGTAGCGCGATTGCGTTCGGCCAGGGAACGCAGCTCGACCGCTTCCGCCGCGTCGGCCGCTACGACGTCGCGTTCCGGCTCGAGGAGAACCACTGGAACGGAACGGTTGCACCGCAGCTCGTGATCCGGCGGGTGTTCGACGCGGACGACCGCTTCGAGGAGGTGTACGCGTGGTTGCGCGGCCAGTGGCGGGCGAAGCCCGAGCAGCGCGACGCGCTCGCGCAGGCGATCTTCGACGAGCTGGAGGTGGAGGGCGGCGGCTCGCGCCGGCACCCACTGGAGTCCGAGACGTTTCGCACGATGCTCGCCGAGCCCGCCCTGGTGGAGGCCGCCTAGGCCTTCCGCGCAGCGAAGATCGCCCAGCCAAGAAGCTCGCGGCCCCAGCGCAGATAGTCGTCGCGGTTCGTTTCGTGCCGCTGCCGGATCTCGGGCGCATCCGGATCGCCGGGATTCGCCGTGAGCCAGTCTTCGAGCGCGCGCCAGTGCAATGACTCGTAGCGGTCCCAGTCGTCCTCCGACGATGCGATCAGCGTGTCGAGCGTGAGCCCGGCCGCGCGGAAACGATCGATCGTCGCGGCCAGAGTCACGAAACCGTCGTCGGCGATTCCGTCGGGCACCGGCCAGCGACGCCAGTACGGCTCGCCGACGACGACGTGTCCGCCTGCCCGCGCCGCCGGGGTCAGTGCCGCGAGTGTTCCGGCGAGCCCGCCCCAGACGAAGCTCGCACCGAGGCACAACGCGACGTCGTAGCGCCCCGGTTCGAGGTCGAGCTCCGCCGCGTCGCGTTCGAGGATCTCGATGCGGTCGGCAAGCCCGGCGGCGGCGACACGTTCGCGGGCGTCGGCCGCGAACTCGGGCGCGCGCTCGACGCCAGTGATCGTGCAGCCGAACTCGCGCGCGAGAATCACCGCCGGCCCACCCTTCCCGCACGCGATGTCGAGCACGTGCGACTCGGGCTCGAGCCGCAGGCGCTCGCCGAGGAGCCGGATCTTCTCCGGGCTCGTCGGATTCTGGATCTCGTGGTCGCGCTCGGCGACGGCGTAGTACCAGGCCATCGACGCGGAGCCTACGGCCCGAGTGGCCCGAGCCCGAAGTCCGAGGGACGGCTACCGCCCTGTGGTGAGCGAAGCCCGAGCCGCCCGCCGCGACAGCACGCGCGCGCTCGCGAGACCGTCCAGCGCGAGCAACATCCGGGCCGCGCGGATGGCCAGCTTGCGTTCTTTTCTGCGCCGAATCCAGGCCATGGACGTCCCTCGTTCACCATCGGAACGCCGTCTCCTCCACTTGAGCTACCGCTGCCAGGGCGCCGACTGGTCGGCGCCGCAGCAAGGCCGCGCGGGTTTGGCCCGTGCGGGCCGCATCACCCCGCTCCTTGGGACGGAGAGGCTGGAACGAGCGCAAACACGGCGAGAGGGAGGGAGAAAGCCCCCGCGTACAATGGGGGTATGGCAGTCGTCGAGATTCACGAGCGTCATCAGGAGCTCATCGATGAGCTGCTGGCGGTCGTCGCGGCCTACAACCCGGAGCTCGACCGCGATCTGATCACGCGGGCGTTCCGGTTTGCCGCGCAGGCCCACGAGGGACAGCAGCGCCGCTCCGGCGAGGACTTCGTCCTCCATCCCTGGGGTGCCGCCAAGATCTGCGCCCAGCTCCGGCTCGACGACGAGACGATCGCGGCCGCCCTGCTCCACGACGTCGTCGAGGACACGAGCACCGACATCGACGACGTCCGGGAAGAGTTCGGCGACGAGGTCGCGAAGCTCGTCGAGGGCGTCACGAAGCTGACTCGGGTCCACTTCCAGAGCCGCGAGCAGGCCGAGGCGGAGAACTACCGCAAGCTGATCATGGCGATGGCCGAGGACGCGCGCGTGATCCTGATCAAGCTCGCCGACCGCCTGCACAACCTCCGTGAGATCGAGTACCTCGGCAAGCAGAAGCAGATGCAGAAGGCGAAGGAGACGCTCGAGGTGTACGCGCCGCTCGCGCACCGGCTCGGCATCCACGCGCTCAAGTGGGAGCTCGAGGACCTCGCATTCGAGACGCTGCATCCACGGAAGTACGAGGAGATCAAGGCGATGGTCGCCGAGCGGCGCGCCGACCGCGAAGAGCACGTCGCGGAGGGCGCGCGCATCCTGAAGCTCGAGCTGGACAAGGTCGACATCCCCGCCGAGATCTCGTCACGCGCGAAGCACTTCTACTCCATCTACGACAAGATGGCGAAGAAGGGCCGGGAGTTCAACGAGATCTACGACCTCACGGCGATGCGGGTGACCGTCGAGCGCAGCGGCGAAGAGGGGACGCGCGACTGCTACGGCGCGCTCGGCCTGATCCACTCGCTGTGGAAGCCGATGCCGGGTCGGTTCAAGGACTTCATCGCGATGCCGAAGTTCAACGGCTATCGCTCTCTGCACACGACCGTCATCGGACCTGAGGGGCGGCCGCTCGAGATCCAGGTGCGCACGCGTGACATGCATCGCGAGGCCGAGCTGGGGATCGCTTCCCACTGGATGTACAAGCGCGGCAAAGGCCGCACCAAGGATTCGGAATGGGTCGCGTGGATGAAGCAGCTGATGGACCTCCAGGCCGACGAGAGCGACCCTCGCGAGTTCATGAAGTCGTTCCGCATGGACGTCTTCGACGAAGAGGTCTACGTCTTCACGCCCAAGGGAGAGGTCAAGACCCTGCCGGCCGGCGCAACACCGATCGACTTCGCGTATGCGGTGCATACAGACGTGGGACACCGCACGGTCGGCGCGAAGATCAACGGGCGCATCGTCCCGCTCCACTACCGGCTGAAGAACGGCGACTTCGTCGAGATCCTCACCTCGAAGGCGGGCCGCGGGCCGTCGCGCGACTGGATGTCGCTCGCCGCCTCTTCGCGCGCGCGCAACAAGATCCGCCAGTGGTTCTCGCGGGAGACGCGCGAGGACACGGAGCAGAAGGGCCGCGAGGCGCTCGAGCAGGCGTTGAAGGCGGCGAAGCTCCCGTACAAGAAGCTCGCCGGGTCGGCCGTGCTCGCGCAGGTGATCCGCGAGATGAACTTCAAGAAGGCGGAGGACTTCTACCTTGCGCTCGGCGGCGGGAAGATCGGAACGAAGCAGGTCGTCGACAAGGTGTTGCAGCGCCTGAAGACCGGCGAGGTCGCCCAGGAGGAGGCCGTCCCGCTCAAGGCGCCGAAGGCGCGGCACACGATCGGCAGCGAGAACTACGGCATCAACGTGCACGGAGTCGAGGACGTGCTCGTCCGGCTGGCGAAGTGCTGCACGCCCGTGCCCGGCGACGAGATCGTGGGCTACATCTCGCTCGGCAAGGGAATCACGATCCATCGGGAGGACTGCCCCAACGTGCGCACGCTCGCGCGCAATCCGGAGCGGTTCACGCCCGTCAGCTGGGACGGAGGCGCATCACAGTCCTTCCGCGTGCAGATCGCCGTCGATTCGTGGGACCGCCAGCGGCTGCTGGAGGACGTCGCCCGGACGTTCGCCGAGCACGGCGCAAACATCGTGTCCTACGGCGGCACGGTCGAAGATCAGATGGCGAAGAACTGGTACGTCGCCGAGGTCGGTGACGTGAAGGCGCTCAGCTCGCTGCTGAAGGCGCTGCGCAACATCGAAGCCGTGTTCGACGCGTACCGCGTCACGCCGAGCTAGACCCCACTTCGCGGTCACTCGAACGAGGGATCATCCCTCGACCGAGCGCGGTACCTCGTTTCAGGGATGGCGCCGCACCGGAATCGGATTACAACGAGACGGTAGGGGGAGAGGCCAGGAAGCTGCGGCGCCCGCCCGCTCCGAGGACAGTGGGCGGGCGCGCGGCGATTCGACAAGTCCTGCGGCAAGCGTCTTCGCTCGCTCAGGTGGGACGGGCCGGCTGCGCTAGGGCGGCCGGCCCTCCAATTCAGTCACGTCGAATCAGCCGGTTTCGAGGATCTGCTTGAGCCGGTCGAGCGACTCCACTTCGTTGCGCATCGACTTGCCGACCATCGGCGCCATCAGCTTCTTCATGCCTTTCAGCTCGGCGTCGAGCTTGAACGTGACGCGGGTCGCGCCGCCCTCCTCGACGAAATCGAAGCCGCCCTCGGGACGAACAGGGCCCGCCGTGGCACGGAACGCGAGGCGCTTGCCCGGGTCGTAGTTGGTGATCTCGAAGTCCGCGGGGATTGGTCGCCCACCCGGGCCTTTCATCACCTGGCGGTATTTTGCTCCCGCGCCTTCACCGGAGACGCGCTCGATCTCCGCGACTCCCGGGCGCCACCGCGGGTCGTTCTCCTTGTCGGCAACGAAGGCGAAGACCTCGTGGAGCGGGCGATTGATCGTGACGGTGCGCTCGGCGGACGGCATCTTCTCGCGACCTTATACCTCACGGTGTCCAGGCCTCGCCCCCGGTGTCCCAGGCGACGAGCACGTGCGCGGAGATCAGGGTGGCGACGCGCCGCGCGAAAGTCGCGTCCTCGACTGCAAGTTCCAGCTCACCGACGCGGTTACCCTCGTACACGATCGGGGTCACACACCCCTCGGCGCGCGCCCCGATGCGTGGTCCGTCGACGAGCACCCCGTCCTCGACGAAACGGATCGCCGCGTACGTGACGCCCCGTTCGTGCAGAGCCGCGAGAACGGCGCGTAGCACGTCGTCTGCTTCCCCGCCCCGGTTGAGGATCCGGTCGATCGCCTCGAGCGCCGCGGTGTACTGGGTCATTCCTCGAGCGACTCGCCCTCGAAGGCGCGGATGGTCTCGCGGTACGACTCCGGGATCGGGACGGCCTGCCGTTCCTGCAGGTCGACGAGCACGAGTGTTTGCGACGCGGTGACGAGCAGCACGCCGTCACGCGCGCGGTAGGCCGCGAGCTCGTACGTCGCGCTCGTGCGCCCGATCCGCGCCATCCTGACGTAGACCTCGATCAGGTCGTCGAAGACCGCCGGCGCGTGGTACTCGACGGTGAGCGCGCGCATGACGAACTCGTTGCCCTCCTTGCCGACTTCCAAGCCGAGCAGCCCGAGGCTGCGGTGGTACTCGACCCGCGCGCGATCGAAGTACGGAAGGTACCGGCCGTAGTACACGATCCCCTGCGCGTCCGTGTCGGAAAAGCCGACGCGATGCGTCGTGCTGAACTTGAATCGCCGTCGGTTCGCATCGGCTTCCACGCGCCGATGCTACTGCCGCATGAACAGGCCCGCGCCGGCCATGTCGCAGCCAGCCCCCTCCTGGTGCCAGGCATCGTCTCAGGAGCATGCCGAATGTGTTGCAGAACGGTGCCGCGCCGCGAAGTTCCTCCGGTGGTCCGCAACCCTGAAGTCCCGTGCCGCGCAAACCCCGGATCTCGTACTCCGAGGCGTTCTTCCACATCACCACGCGTGGAAACAATCGGCGAATGGTCTACTGCGATGACGTCGACCGCGCCGCGTTTCTCCGAATGCTCGAGCGCATCGCTCGGCGGTTTCATTGGCTGCTGTACGCGTACTGCCTGATGGGAACGCATTACCACGTAGTGCTGCATCTGCCTGACGATGGACTCTCGGTCGGAATGTGCGAGCTCAACGGCGGATTTGCACGATGGTCGAACTTCCGGCACGGCTGGGAAGACCACCTCTTCGGGAGGCGCTTCTCGAGTATCGAGATTGTCCGCGACGAACATCTCCGCGAGGCGTGTCGCTACGTCGTGCTGAATCCGGTCCGCGCCGGCTTGGTTGATCATCCCGGCGACTGGCCGTGGAGCAGCTATCGGGCAACCGTGGGCGAAGAGCTCGTACCGCCTTACCTGGCGGTCGGCGCAGTCCTCGCCATGTTCGGGAACGAACCGCGCCATGCGATCGCCGAGTACCGCGCCTATGTCGAGGCCGGACTTGTCCTTCCAACCCCCGGCTTGGTGCCAGGCGGTGTGCCCGAGATGTAACGGATCACGAGCGGATGACTTCCAAAGCCTCGTCGCGCTTGCGCTCCATCAGTTCGGGCGTGCGGGCTTCGAGGTTCAGGCGAAGGAGCGGCTCGGTGTTCGACGGGCGGACGTTCATGTGCCACTCCTCCGCGTCGACCGAGAGGCCGTCGAGATGCGAGATCTTGCCCTCGGTCGCGAAGCGCTCCTTCAGCTCCTGCAGCTTCACCGCCACGTCCGAGACGGGCGTATTGAGCTCGCCGGTGATGAAGTAGCGCTCGCGGTACGGCGCGAGGATCTCCGAGAGCTTGCGGCCCCGCTTGGAGATCAGCTCGAGCATGAGCAGGAACGGGATCACGCCCGAGTCGGCCTGCGAGAAGTCACGGAAGTAGTAGTGGCCCGACACCTCGCCGCCGAACGCCGCATTCTCCTCCCGCATACGGTGCTTGATGAACGCATGCCCGACGCGGTTCACGAGCGGCACGCCGCCGGCGCGCTCGATCGTCTCCGGGA
>VAXU01000045.1 GCA_005885125.1 Actinomycetota bacterium | reverse complement strand
TCGCTGCTGCCGGCGCTTTGGGACGCGGACGTCGTGGTAGCGACGACGACGGCGACCGCGGTAGCGCTCACGGTCTGGCGCCGGGCGGGCCTGCTCCGCCGTCCGCTCGTCGGGATCGTCGCGGGGCTCCTGAACGCCCCGTGGCGCCGCTCGCGGCGGCTGACGACGCTCCCGCTCCTTCGGCAGATGCACGCGGTGCTGTACGGGCCGGGCGAGCTCGGGGGCATGCTCGCGCTCGATGACGGTCTCGAGCGTCGCGTGCACGTCGTCCCGTTCGGCGTCGATGCCGAGTACTGGACACCCGGCGACGCCCAGGGAAGGCGGGAGGTCCTCGCGATCGGCAACGACGGCCACCGGGACTGGCCGACCCTCGTCCGCGCGGCGGAGACCATCGCTGCGCCGGTGCGCATCCTCACGCGCCACCCGCGTCCCGATCGGCTGCCGGCCAACGTGACCTGGGAGCCCGCCGACTGGTACCAGGCGCTGCTCAGCGACGACGACGTCCGGCAGCTCTACCGTCAGGCCGCCGTCGTGGTCGTGCCGGTCAAGGACGTCCCGCAGCCGTCGGGCCAGAGCGTCACCTTGCAGGCGATGGCGTGCGGCCGTCCGGTCGTGCTCTCGCGGACGCGCGGCCTCTGGGCGCCGGAGACGCTGCGCGACGGCGAGAATGTCGTTCTGGCGCCGCCGGGCAACGCCGCCGAGCTTGCACGGTCAGTTCGGGGTGTCCTCGACGAGGAAGCCCGCGGCGCGGCGATCGGGTCTGCGGCGCGGGAAAGCGTCCTTCGGGACGCGACGGTCGAGGCATATGCGAGGCGGCTTTTCGAGGTCTGCCGGCTGGCGATCGAGCGGCCCTGAGGCGTCCTCTAGCGTTCCTGCCGATGGCACTTCGGACGAAACCCCGCGCAGCGCTCGTCCACGCCCGGACCGCGGGTTGGCGCGTCGCGCGTCCCGTGCGCACGCGCGTCGACTGGCTCGCGTCGCGTCGTGACCGGGCGGACGTCGCCGTCTTCCACGAATACGCGCCGCCGCCGTCCGGCGGCGGCAATCAGTTCATCCGTGCGCTGACGAATGAGCTGCGGCGACGGGGGCTGACGCTCGAGGCGAACCGGATCTCGGGCGGGACGGGAGCGTGCCTGTTCAACTCGTTCAACTTCGACTTCGCACGGCTGCGCCGCTTCGCGCGCGACGACGTGCGGATGGTGCACCGGGTGGACGGGCCGATCGGCGTCTACCGAGGGTTCGATGACGGAACCGACCGGCGCATCCTGGAGCTGAACCGCGCATTTGCGAACGCGACGGTGTTCCAGTCGCGCTACAGCCTCGACAAGCATCGCGAGCTGGGGCTCGAGTTGGGCGCGCCGGTCGTGATCCCGAACGCGCCCGACCCGGCGATCTTCCACCGACCGGCCGAGCGCGCGCCGCTCGCCGGTCGCAAGTTCCGGGTGATCGCGACGAGCTGGTCGATGAACGCGCGCAAAGGCGGCGACGTGCTCGCTTGGCTGGATGAGCACGTCGACGACGATCGCTACGAGGTGACCTTCGCAGGCCAGACGGAGCTTCGATTCGACCGGATCCGGATCGTTGGACCGCTCGCCTCGGAGCCGCTCGCCGAGCTGTTGCGGGAGCACGACGTCTACCTCGCGGCGAGCCGCGACGATCCCTGCTCGAACGCGTTGCTCGAGGCGCTCGCCCACGAGCTCCGGATGACCGCCGCTGCGCAGGAATACGGCAGGGAGCCCGCATGCGAGCGGCGCGCAGCGATTCGTGTCCCGACTCTCGGCGACGTCGCCGACCGGTACCTGGAGGTGCTGCGCGGATGACGGCCGGCACGGCGCTTCGGCGCGTCGCAGCTCGGTCCTCGCAGGCCTTCCTCGGGGCGTTCGTCCCGGCTCGGACGGCTGCGTGGCCCGATGCATCGCACCTGTTCGTCGTCGGCGACGAGTTCGGCTGGTCGATCGACGACGACGCGGCGCGCCTCTCTGCGACGGCACTCCGGCTCGGATACGACGTCGCCCCCTCGGCGTGGGCGCGGTTCGCGCGCCGGCAGGCGGTCTTCCACCCGGATCACTTCGGAGCGCTGCGTCCCAGATGGCTCGAGTCGTCGCACCGCCTCGCCCTCTCGTACTTCCACGGACGGCCCGGCACGCCTGGGTATCCCGAATTCGACGAGGCGTTCGAGGCGTTGCGCCGCCACGCCGCGCGCATCGACCGCGTGCAGGTGACGCACGACGAGATGCACGAGGTCGTGCTTGCCGCCGGAGTCGAGCCGGAGAAGGTCTTCCGGATCCCGATCGGCGTCGACCTCGCGCGCTTTCCGCTCGCCGGCAAAGATGAACGGGCTCGCGCACGTGAGGCACTCGGCTTGCCGGAGTCTGCGTTCGTCGTCGGCTCGTTTCAAAAGGACGGCGTCGGTCTGGGAGAGGGGCTCCAGCCGAAGCTCGTCAAGGGGCCGGACCTGCTCGTCGCAACCCTCGAGTGGTTGCACGCATCGGTCCCCGAGCTCGTCGTGCTCCTCACCGGGCTCGCACGCGGCTACGTTCGGACCGAGCTCGAGCGGCGCGCGATTCCGCACCGGCACGTCTTCCTCGGTTCGCGCACCGAGCTGTCGCGCGCGTACGCCGCGCTCGACGTCTACCTCGTCGCCTCGCGTCAGGAAGGCGGCCCGAAGGGCGTCCTCGAGTCGATGGCAAGCGGCGTTCCGCTCGTCGCGACGCGAGTCGGTCAGGCTCCGGACGTGGTCGTGGACGGCGAGAACGGCCTCCTCGCGAACGTGGACGACGTCGAGGCGCTGGTCACTGCAGTGCAGCGCGTGCACGACGACGCGAAACTGCGATCGCGGCTTCGCGGTCCGGGGCGCGCGACGGCGGAGGCGTACGCAGACGAGCGCCTGGACGGTCGCTGGGCCGAGCTCCTCGACGGCTTCGTTCGCCGTGCGGATTGACCGCGAGCGCGTTGGCCGCTACACGACGGCGGCGTCACGCTGGCTGCGGCTGCTGCTGCCGGCGAGGGCTAGGCCGGGCCTGCGCGTTTTCTACGGCCACGACCGCGTCCCGGAGCCCGGCGAGCCCGTCGCCGGCGGCACCGCGAAGTTCCAGCGCCTCGCCTCGCGGTTCCCGAACAGCCCGACCGACTTCACGCTCCTGTACGTCAGCACGACCTGGCTTCCGCGCGATCTCCGCCCGCTGCTCGGGCTCGCCAGGCGCCGGCACGCGCCGATCGTCCTCAACCAGAACGGCGTTGCCTATCCGGGCTGGGCCGGAGCGGCGACCGAGGAGCTCAACCGTCCCTACCGCCGCGCGCTCCTCGCAGCCGACCACGTCCTCTACCAGAGCCACTTCTGCAAGCGCGCGAGCGACGCGTTCCTCGGGGAGCCGAAGGGATCCTGGGAAGTCCTCTACAACGCCGTCGACGTCGACCACTTCACGCCTGCTCCGGAACCGCCGGCCGACGGTCCGGTTCTCCTCCTCGGCGGCGACCAGACACAGGAGTACCGGCTCGAGCTCGCGTTGCGCGCGTTCGCGCGCGTGCTGGAGTCCGAGCCCGGCGCGCGGCTGCTGGTGACGGGCCGACTCGTCTCGCCCGCCGGCCCGCTGATCGACGAGCTTGGACTGCACGAGCAGGTCGAGCTCGTCGGCCGCTACGCCCAGCGTAATGCGCCGGACGTCGTTCGTCGCGGGCATGTGCTCCTGCACACGAAGGTGAACGATCCGTGCCCGAGCGCGGTGATCGAAGCGATGGCGTGCGGGCTCCCGGTCGTCTACCCGGCCAGCGGCGGCACGGTCGAGCTCGTCGGCGACGAGGCCGGTGTCGGCGTCCCGCATCCGGACGGCTGGGATCGCGACGAGCCGCCCGCCCCGGAGGAGCTCGCCGCGGCCGTCGGCCGAGTGCTCACCGACCTGCCGTCGTACGCCGCCGCGGCGAGGCGCCGCGCGGTCGAGCGCTTCGCGCTCGGACCGTGGCTCGACCGTCACTCGGAGGTCTTCGCCGAGCTCCTGGCCCGCATGCGATAACCGCGCATGCGGCCGCGCAGCGTCGCGACGTGGAAGCTCAGCCTGCGGCGGTCGCCGCGGGCGAGTGCGAGCAGAGCTCCCCCGACGGGACGAACGAGCATCGGCGCGACGCTGCGCGAGGGATAGCCGTGCTTGCGCAGGATGTAACCGATGCTCGCACCGTCGCGCGCGCCGACTGCGCGCAACGCTGTCGGCGTCAGTGCCTTGTCTTCGTGTACGACGACCATGCTCGGGTCGTAGTCGATGCGAGCGCCATCGTCGACCGCGCGCACGAGATAGTCGATCTCCTCGCCCGACGACCAGGGACTGCGTGAGCCGAGACCGAGCTGTCCGTCGAACTCTCCGGTCCGTGCAACCGCCGACCTGCGCAGGAAGATCGTGAACGAGATCGCGCGGTTCCAGAGGTTGTCGCGCGTGAGGGTCGCCGGGTCGCGCGCCCACGATCGAGAGGAGCGGCCCTGCGTGTCCGCCGCGCGCCCGGTCAGGCCGTCGAGCTCCGGATCGGCGGCGAATCGGCTCGCCACGCGCTCCAGCAGGTCGTCGGGAAGGACGCAGTCGTCGTCCGGAAACCCGACGAGATCGGACCGCACCTGCGCCAGGGCGGCGTTCCGGGCGCGGGACAGGCCTCGTCCGGATCGCAGGCGGACGACTTCGAGGGATCGGCGCTCGTCGAGGACTCCGTCCAGCCGGTCATCGTCGTTCTGATCCACGAGGAGCACTCGAAATCCGCGGTGGGTCTGGCGCTCGAGGGAGCCCAGCAACCGACCGGGCTCCTCCACCCGGTCGACCGTCGCGACGACGAGGTCGAACGACGGGAGCTCCGCGGACGCCACGCGCCGTACGCTAGCGCCGTGGCCCGCGCCGAAGCGCCTCTGGTCTCCGTCCTCGTCGCCGTGCACAACGGCGCGCGTTACCTCGGGCTCTCGATCGCGAGCGTGCTGCGCCAGACGGTCGCCGAGCTCGAGCTCGTCGTCGTCGACGACGGTTCGACCGACGAGACGCCTCAGCTCCTCGCCACGATCTCCGACCCGCGGCTTCACGCGGTCACGAACGGCGAGCAGGCCGGCCTCGCCGCGTCGCTCAACCGCGGCCTCGAGCACGTGCGCGGGCGCTACGTCGCGCGGCTGGATGCGGACGACGTGGCGTTTCCGGACTGGCTCGAACGGCTGCTCGACCGGATTCGAGGCAAACCGGACGTCGCCGTCGTCGGCACTGGAATCGTCGAGGTCGACGCCACCGGTCGTCCGGGGCCGGTGCACCTCTTGCCTTCGGGGCCCACGGCCGTGCGCTGGCATGCGCTCTTCAGCGCGCCGTTCTTCCATTCGACGGTCCTCATCGATCGCGACGTACTCGACGAGCACGGTCTTCGCTACGACCTCGCGTACCTCGAGAGCGAGGACTACGACCTCTGGACCAGACTGCTCGCGGTCGCGGACGGGGACAATCTCGGCGAAGCGCTCGTGCTCAGGCGCATGCATCCCGAGCAGGCGCAGGCGCGGCGGGGCGAGTTGCAACGGTCGTTCCAGCGCGAGATCGCGCTCCGCGAGATCGCGCAGTTTCTTCCCGATCCGGCCGAGGCGGAGCGGGCCTGGCGCGGGCAGCCGGCCGCCTACCGGGCGCTGCTCGATCGCTTCGAGGAGCGGCGCGGCGTCGACCCGACCGTGCGAGCAGCGGCGGCCAAGCGCCTTGCGCGGGCCGGTCATCCGGTGCAAGCCGTCCGGCTCGCGCCGACGATTCCGGCGCGTGTTGCGGCGGAGCGCGCGCGCCGTGCTCTGCAGAAGCGGGCGGTGCACAAGCAGGCTGCCGAATGGCTCGAGGCCCTGCGTGCTCCGTCCGAGCCCATCCGCGTGACCGTCGTGTCGCCGGAGCCGACGCCGTATCGCGCGCCGCTCTTCGATCGCGTGTCCGAGCGTCCGGAGATCGACCTCACGGTGATCTACGCGGCGCGAACTGTCGCACGCCGGAGGTGGGCGGTTGCGTCGCATCACCGGAGCGTGTTCCTGCGCGGCCTGCCGGTTCCCGGCGCGCGCCGACTGCTCCATCACGACTATCCGGTCACCCCCGGCGTCGTCCGCGCGCTCCGTCGGGCTCGCCCGGACGTGGTCGTCGTCTCGGGCTGGAGCACGTTCGCGTCGCAGGCGGCGATCGGCTGGTGCCGCGCGCACAGCATCCCGTACGTGCTGCTCGTCGAGAGCCACGATCTCGGGCGGCGCTCCGCGTGGCGCGGTGCCGTCAAAGGCGCCGTCGTTCCGCGGTTGCTCCGGGGCGCTGCCGGCGCGCTCGTCGTCGGCACCCTCGCCCGCGATTCGGTGGTCGCGCGCGGAGCGCAGGCCGACCGGGTGCGGGTCTTCGCGAACACGATCGACGTCGCGGCGTGGGAAGAACGTGCGGACCGCCTCGGCAGGAAGCGGCGCAAGCTTCGGTCGGCGCTCGCGTTCGGCGACGACGACGTGGTCGTTCTCTCCGTCGCGCGGCTGGCCCGAGAGAAGGGGCTCGACACGCTCGTCCGTGCCGTGGCCGCGACAAGAGACCCGCGCGCGGCGATCGTCGTCGCCGGTAGCGGCCCTCAGGCATCAACGCTCATGCAGCTCGCGGACGGGCTCGGCGTCCGCCTGCTCCTCACGGGCGAGCTGTCCGAGGAGCGGGTCGCGGAGCTCTACGCCGCGGCGGACGTGTTCGCGCTCATGTCGCTACGTGAGCCATGGGGGGTCGTCGTCAACGAAGCTGCCGCCTCTGGCCTGCCGCTCGCCCTCTCCGACCAGGTCGGCGCGGCCTGGGACCTCCTGTACGGCAACGGCGCGATGGTGCCGGCCGGTGACGTGACGGCTGCCGCAGACGCGTTGCGACGGCTGGCCGCTGATCCGGAATCCCGTCGTGCGATGGGCGAGCGCTCGCGCGCACTCGTGCGCGGCTGGGGATATGACCCGAGCGTCGAGAACTTCGTGGCGGCCGTCAGGGAGGCGATCCGTTGACTGGGCGTGTTGGATAGGCTACGCTGACTCGCGGAAAGTCAGTCTTTCGGAAAGGGAGCAAATCGGACATGTCTGCCACAGTCGTTCGCAAGAAGGGCACGGTGACCATTCCTGCCGACATCCGGAAGGCCGCCCGTCTCGCCGAGGGGGACCTTGTCGAGGTGGAGATGACCCCGGACGGAATCCTGCTCCGCCCGAAGAAGGTCATTGACGCGACTCAGGCCTGGTTCTGGGAGCCTGCCTGGCAGGCAAGGGAGCGCGAGGCCGATCAGGATCTCGCTGCCGGGCGTTTCGATCGCTTCGAGGGCGACGACGCGATGATGCGCGCCCTCGACGAGCGGACGAAGCCGCTCGATGCCGACGCGTGACGTCCTCGCCTCGTTCTGGCGCGACTGGGGCGAGCTCGCACCCGAGCAGCAACGGGAGTTCAGGAAGGCCCTTCGCAAGTTCATCGCCGATTTGCGAACAGGTCGCTTCCGCCCCGGTCTGCGGGTGAAGCACGTTCAGGGAACCGATGGGATCTTCGAGCTGACGTGGGCGAACGACGGCCGCGCGACCTTTCAGTACGGCAAGGAGCTAAAGCCGGGCGAACCGCACATCATCTGGCGGCGCATCGGGACCCACGACGTCTTCAACACCCCGTAGGGGCGACCTCTCTGTAGATCTCCTCCTGTCGGTCGGTCACGCGGTCCCAGGACGTCCGGCGTGCAGCTTCGACCCCGCCGCGCGCGAGTCGCGCGCGCAGCTCGTCGTCGGCCAGAACGCGTCGAACGGCATCGACGACCGCCTCGCGCTCGTACGGGACGACGAGCGCCTCGCCGTCCTCGAAGTAGCCGGCGATACCGCAGCGATCCGAGACGATCACCGGCGTGCCGGCGGCAGCAGCTTCGGCGGCGACCATGCCGAAGCTCTCGCCTTCGGACGGCAGGACGAAGACATCCGCCTGCCGGTAGAGCTCGAGCGGCGGCTCATCCGTCGCCGGTAGCAAGTGGACATTGTCGGCCTTGTCGACCGCGGTGCCGTGACGGTCGTCCGGCCCGACGAACACGACGTGCGCGTCAGGAAGTCGGCGCGCGGTTTCCAGCAGATGCTCGATCCCCTTGCCCGCGGCGATCCGCCCGACGTAGAGAACCACGGGCGCGCCGTTCGGGATCCGGAGGCGCGCGCGCAGCTCGCTCTCGAGTGCGCCGTCGACCAGGGGCTCGGGAAAGCCGTTTCCTCGCACGTGCACGCGTCCTGAGTCGACACCGCACGCGACGACCGCGTCACGTTCGCGCTCCGACGCGACGACGACCGCTGCAGCGCCGCGCGCAACACCGCGGTAGACCGACGCATCGAGGGCGCGCTTCAAGAGGAC
>VAXU01000044.1 GCA_005885125.1 Actinomycetota bacterium | reverse complement strand
CCGCCTGCGAAGTCGACGTACTCCCGTCCGTCGACGTCCCAGACGCGCGCCCCCTCGGCGCGCGCGACGACGAGCGGCGTCGTCGCGACGCCACGGGCGACGTGGCGCTCCCGCGCGGCGACGATCCGCTCTGATTCCGTGTGCGCGCGAACCGCCATCAGGCGTGCTTCAGGTCGCCGAGGACCTCGGCCGCCGCGTCCTGTCCGGTCTGGACGGCGCCGTTCAGGTAGCCCTGGAAATCCTGCGAGCAGTGCTCGCCGCAGAAGTGACAGTTGCCCTCTCGCCGATGCTCGATCCCGGAGAACGTCGTGTACTGCCCGACCTTCCAGTAGGAGTACGAGCCCTTCGTCCACGGGTACGCGGTCCAGAAGTCGATCGTCGCCTGACCGGTCCAGTGGTCGGCGACCTTGAGGGTGGGGGGGAAGAGCGGCTGGATCTGAGTGAAGAACTGCTGCGCGCGCGAGGACGGCGTGCCGGAGCCGAAGCTGGCGCCGATCTTGCCGCCCGTGTAGTCGACGAGGATGCCCTTGTTCCCCGGCTGAGAACGCGTCACCTCCCAGGTGTTCTGGTAGCCGGTGTCGGCATACGTGTTGCCGTTGTTGCCGACGCCGTACCAGAACCGGTCATCGAACTGGACGTGCAGCTTCGAGTTCGTGCCCATCCCGAGCTCCTCGATCGCTGTCACTTTTACGGGCCCGAAGCCGGCCTTGGCGTAGTTGACGTTGCGGAGGATCGAGAACGGGATCGCGAGCACGACGTGGTCGACGGTGGTCGTCAGCGTGCCGGAGCCCTGATGGAAGGTGAGCGTGAACGAGCCGCCGCTGTTCTGCTTGATCGCAATGAGCTCGGAGCCCATGTTCAGCTGGTCGGCGAGGAGCTCGCCAAGCCGGATCGGCACCTGGTCGTTGCCGCCGCGCACGTGGTACTTCTCGTTCGACTTCCCAAAGACGCGGAAGTTCCCCGGACCCTGGTAGCCGAGCAGGTAGATGAGGTTGAGGGAGCTCTGGACACTCGATTCTGCGCCGTACTCGATGTTGTACGCAACGTCGAGGAGCTGCCCGAGCTTCGAGCTGGCGCCGCCGTTCGGAATGGACTCGTTCAGCCAATCGATGACCGACAGGTGGTCGAGCTCGAAGCCGCGCTCGGTGAAGCTGTCGAACAACGTCGGATAGCTCGCCTTGGAAAGATCGCTGTGCAGCTTCTGGTAGATGTCCTGCAGGTCGTTGACGACCTGCGCGTACGGATAGCGCGTGCCGTCGAAGAAAAAGAAGTCCTCGGTGCCGTTCGGCTGGGCGGTGAGCAGGTTGTCGGTGCCCAGACCGAGTTCCTGGACGAGTTGCCGCAGCTCGAGGTGGCCCTGGTCGATCAGCTCGCCGCCGTGCTCGGCGATCTGGCCGTCGGCGAAGTCGCGGATCGTCCAGCAGCGCCCACCTACACGCGTCGGATGAACCTCGTACACCTGCGCGTTCACGCCGGCCTGCTGGAGCCGGTAGGCGCACGTCAGGCCCGCAAGCCCCGCACCCACCACTGCGATCCGTGGCTGGACGACCCCGTGGGCGGCTCTCGCGACGCGCGCGAAGGTGCCCGCCGCCGCGACCGTGACGCCGGCCGCACCTCCACGCTTCAGGAGCTCGCGGCGGGTCGTTCGCTCCTCGACCACGCGCTCGACGCAAGTTCCGCGCTCGGCGGCCTCGGCCACGACCGAAACGGTTTCCTGCAGTCGCTGCGCAAGCGGAGTCCTCGGCATCGGTCTTCCTCCCCGGTCGGATGCAGTCCGAGCATCACCGATTCGCGCGGCGAGTTCAAGTGGAGAGTGCTCGTTTGCGCGACATTCGAGGCGGTGCATTGACCGATCGCGAGGAGCATGGTACGAATCGCCTCGCTTTGCGTAGATCCGAGGCCCAGCCGTTCCGCGCGGTCCTGCGCCGCGGGCCGGTACAGAGACCGCGCCGGATCGATGCGCTCGACCAGGGCATCATCGAGGCGCTGCAGGCGAATGGACGGGAGTCGTTCCGGCGAATCGCTGGACGACTCGGCGTCTCGGAGGCAACTGTCCGTGCGCGCTATACGCGTCTCGCGGCCGACGACATCCTGCAGGTCGTCGCGGTCACGAATCCGCTCGGACTCGGATTCGAACAGGCCCTCGTCGGCGTGAAGACCACCGGCGCACCACAGCCCATCGCGGACGAGATCGCGAGCTGGGAGGAGGCGGATTACGTCGTGGTCACCGCGGGCCAGTACGACCTCCTCGTCGAGTGTGTCGCCGCCGACCGAGCCGACCTGCTCGACGTGACGAACCGGATGCGCGCGCTCGACGGCGTCGCATCCACGGAGACGTTCCTGTACATGCAGATGGTCAAACAGCTCTACGACTGGGGGACACGCGTGCACGAGGAGGACGAATGACGACGGCCGCGGCTGCTGCGCTCGACCTGCAGCGCGCCGCGCGCGAGCATCTCTGGCTGCATTTCACGCGGATGGGCGGCTACCGCGACGCGGACGTGCCGATCATCGTGCGCGGGGACGGGTGCTACCTGGAGGATGCGAACGGCAAGCGGTATCTCGACGCGCTCGCCGGTCTCTTCTCCGTCAACATCGGCTACGGCTACGGGGAGGAGATCGGAGAAGCAGCGGCTGCGCAGATGCGCGAGCTGCCCTTCTACACGAACTGGGGATACGCGCATCCGCGCGCGATCGAGCTCGCGGCCGAGATCGCGTCGATCACCCCCGGGGACCTCAACCGCGTCTTCTTCGTCTCGGGTGGCTCGGAAGCCGTCGAGTCGGCGTGGAAGCTGGCGCGTCAGTACTACAGCGCGCGCGGGGAGCAGCGCACGCGCGCCGCGGTCATGTCGGCCGGCGAGACGCCGACACGTGTCGACGAGGCACATGCCATCGCGCAGGGAACCGAGCGCAGATGGAAGGCGATCTCGCGCCACATCGCCTATCACGGCACGACGATGGGCGCGCTCTCCATCAACGGGATCCCCGCCATCCGCGAGCCGTTCGAGCCGTTGGTGCCGGAGGTCCTGCACGTGCGCAACACCAACCGCTACCACCGTCCGATCGACGAGACCGAGGAGGAGTTCACGGCGTTCCTGCTCGAGGACCTCGAGCATACGATCCAAGCCGCCGGGCCCGAGACGGTGGCGATGGTGATCATGGAGCCGGTGCAGAACGCGGGCGGGTCGTTCCTGCCGCCCGCGGGCTACTGGCGCGGCGTGCGCGAGATCTGCGACCGCTACGAGATCCTCCTCTGCGCGGACGAGGTGATCACCGGGTTCGGGCGCATCGGCGCCTGGTTCGGCTCGGAACGCTACGACATTCGTCCCGATCTGATCACGATCGCCAAAGGCCTGTCGTCGTCGTACGCGGCGATCGGGGGCGTCGTCACGACCGACCGCGTGATGGAGCCCTTCATGGAAGGGACGAAGATGTACTCCCACGGGATCACGTTCGGCGGGCATCCGGTCCAATCCGCCGTCGCGCTGAAGAACATCGAGATCATGAAGCGCGATCAGATCGTCGAGCACGTGGCCGAGACGCAGGACGAGTTCCGGGCGACGCTCGCGCAGCTCCTCGAGCTTCCGATCGTCGGCGACCTGCGCGGGACGGGTTTCTTCTACGCGATCGAGCTCGTCAAGGACAAGGAGACGCGGACGACGTTCGACGACGCTGAGTGCGAGACGCTTCTGCGCGGGTTCCTCTCGCCGCGAATGTTCGAACGCGGCCTGATCTGCCGCTCCGACGACCGCGGCGACCCCGTCGTCCAGATCTCGCCGCCGCTCGTCGCCGGCCGGGAGGAGTTCGACCAGATCGCCGGCATCCTCGGCGACGTCCTGCAAGAGGCGTGGGAGAGAGTATCGTCCTGAGCGCGGTGCGCGAGCCCCAGACTCAGGCTCCGCCGGTGGAGTCCACGCCTGCGCGCGTGAAGACGGCGGACGTTCGCCTCGTCGGCGTCACGAAGCGTTTCGACGACGTCGTCGCGGTCGACGACCTGTCGCTCGAGATCGAGCGCGGAAGCTTCTTCGCGCTGCTCGGCCCGTCCGGCTGCGGCAAGACGACGACCCTGCGCATGATCGGCGGTTTCGAGCAGCCGACGGAGGGCGAGATCTTCCTCGGCGACCGCGAGGTCAGCGGGCTGCCCTCGTACAAGCGCGACGTGAACACCGTGTTCCAGTCGTACGCGCTCTTCCCCCATCTATCGGTGCTCGAGAACGTTGCGTTCGGTCTGCGCCGGCGCGGGGTGAAGGGAAAGGACGTGCAGACGCGCGTGCGAGACATGCTGCGGATCGTCGGCCTCGAAGGGTTGGAGGGCCGCCGACCGCGTCAGCTCTCGGGCGGTCAGCAGCAACGCGTCGCGCTTGCCCGGGCTCTCGTAAATAGGCCGCGTGTGCTCCTGCTCGACGAGCCGCTCGGCGCACTCGACCTCAAGCTCCGCAAGCAGATGCAGCTCGAGCTGAAGGGGATTCAGCACGAGGTCGGGATCACGTTCATCCACGTGACCCACGATCAGGAGGAGGCGATGACGATGGCCGATCGCATCGCCGTGATGAATGCGGGGCGGATCGAGCAGCTCGGCACGCCGACCGAGCTGTACGAGACGCCGCAGACCGCCTACGTCGCGGGATTCCTCGGCGTCTCGAACCTGATCGCCGGCACGGTGGCCGGCCCGGACCGCGTCCGGCTTCACGGAGGCCCCGAGGTCCGCGTTCCGCCCGCCGCGCTCGCCGGACGCTCCGGCGAGGTCGCGGTCGGCATCCGTCCCGAGAAGATCGACCTGAGCGGCGAGCACGAGAACAGGATCGACGGGCGCGTCGTGGAGAGCGCCTACATCGGCGTTGCGACGCAGTACGTCGTGGAGACGCCGTGCGGCCGCCTCATCGTCTATTCGCAGAACACCCAGCCGGGCAGCGGCCCATCGGCTCGCGATCACGCGACGACGCTGAGCTGGAACCCCGAATCGACCTTCGTCGTCAACTCCATGGAGGAGGAACCCAAATGACCGACGTCTACACTCGCCGACAGTTGCTGGAGCGGGCCGCCGCGGGCGGCGCGGTCCTCACGGTTCCCGGCTTCCTCGCCGCCTGCGGCGGGTCGAGCTCGAAGTCGGCGGCGTCGTCGCACAAGCTCGCCAAGACGCTGCGCTTCTCGAACTGGACGCTCTACATCGACATCGATAACAAGACGAAGCGGCATCCGTCGCTCGACCAGTTCCAGAAGAAGACCGGCGTCCAAATCCAGTACACGGAGGACATCAACGACAACGCGACGTACTTCGGCAAGATCCAGGGGCCGCTCTCGCGCGGACAGTCGATCGATCGCGACATCATCGTGATGACCGACAACTCGCGCTATCCGTCCCTCCTGATCAAGAAGGGCTGGGTCGAGAAACTCGACAAGAGTGCGATCCCCAACATCAAGAACCTGCAGCCCGCTCTCCAGCACCCCAACTGGGACCCGAACCGCGACTACAGTCTTCCGTGGCAGTCGGGCCTGACCGGAATCGCCTACAACGACAAGCTCACCGACCCCGTGCTCACGGTTCCGGACCTGCTCGAGAACCCGAAGCTGAAGGGCAAGGTGACGCTCCTCCAGGGCATGGGCGACACGATGCCCCTGATCATGGCGGTGAACGGCGACGATCCCACGAAGGTGACCGACGCCTCCTGGGATCGTGCGTTCAAGATCGTCAAGAAGGCCGTCGACTCCGGCCAGATCCGGCAGTTCACCGGCAACGACTACAGCGGGCCGCTCGCGAAGGGCGACCTCAAGGCGGCGTTCGCGTGGTCTGGCGACGTTGTCCAGCTGCAGGCGGACAACAAGCATCTCCACTGGAACCTGCCGAAGGAGGGCGGGGGCATCTGGACGGACAACATGCTGATCCCGACGGGCGGAAACGTGTACACGGCATCCGTCTACATGAACTATTACTACGACCCGAAGGTTGCCGCGGAGGTTGAGGACTACGTCAACTACATCTGCCCGGTCGTGGGGGCGAAGCAGGTACTCCTCAAGAAGGATCCGTCGATCGCGAAGAACACGTTGATCTTCCCGACGAAGAAGATGCTCGACAACGCACACAACTTCGACGCGAACGCGCTGAACAACGAGAAGTACATCACCGCCTGGCAAAATCTGATCACCCGCTGAGGGTCGCGGCGTGATCAGTTCAAGCGGATCGACTGGTCGTTTCAGACGGACGCGCGGGCAGAGCCCGCACGTCCTGAACATGGCACCGCGAGCGGCGCCTTAGTTTGGGATTCCTGCACCGGCACCGGGGGCTGACGCCCTATCTCCTCCTTGCCCCCGGGCTGCTCTACCTTGGCGTCTTCTTCGCCGTCCCGCTCGGTTTTCTCCTCTACCAGTCGCTCGAGTCCGGGAACTTCGACGTCGGGTACTCGTTCACGTGGGCCTGGGGGAACTACTGGCATGCAATCCGGGGCTACAGCAGCCAGTTCGCGCGCTCGTTCGAATACGCCGGCCTGGCCACGGTCCTGGCGCTGCTGTTCAGCTATCCGCTTGCGTACTGGATCGCGTTCCGCGGCGGGAAGTGGAGGAACTTGTTCCTGCTCTTCATCGTCGCCCCGTTCTTCGTCACGTACCTGATCCGCACGCTCGCCTGGGAGACGATCCTCGCCGACCAGGGACCCGTCGTGCGCTTCCTGCGGGATATCGGGATTCTGGGCTCCGGCGGACGGCTTCTGGCGACGTCCGTCGCCGTTGTCGCCGGACTCACCTACAACTTCCTGCCGTTCATGGCCTTACCGCTGTACGTCTCGCTCGAGCAGATCGACCAGCGGCTGATCGAGGCGGCGCAGGATCTCTACGCCAGCAAATGGAAGGCGTTCCTTCGCGTCACGGTGCCGCTGTCGCTCCCCGGCGTCGTTGCGGGAACGCTCCTGACGTTCATTCCCGCGGCGGGTGACTTCATCAACGCAGAGCTACTCGGCTCGACGAATCAGCACATGATCGGCAACGTCATCCAGTCGAAGTTCCTCGAGTTGATCGACTATCCGGCGGCTGCGTCGATGTCGTTCGTCCTGATGGCGACGATCCTGCTCGGCGTTGCCCTCTACGCGCGCGCGGTTGGGACGGAGAAGCTGACGGGATGAGCGCGATCGCCGTCAGCGCAGCTCGGCGTTCGCAAGACCTGGCAGCAGCGTGGGCGTTCGTTCGTCGCCACGTGCTGACGGTGTACGCGATGCTCGGGTTCGCCTACCTGATGCTGCCGATCGGCTTCGTGATCGCGTTCTCGTTCAACCATCCGCAGGGCCGTTTCAACTACGTCTGGAACGGCTTCACCTTCGACAACTGGAAGCACTGGGACGGCGTTCCGGGACTACGGAGCGCGCTCGTGCTCTCGATCGAGATCGGCCTACTCGCGAGCCTGCTGGCGACCGCTCTCGGCACGCTGATCGCGCTCGCGCTCGTCCGTTACCGGTTCCGCGCGCGCGGCGCGACCAACATCCTCATCTTCCTGCCGCTGTCGACGCCCGAGATCGTGCTCGGCGCGTCGCTACTGACGCTCTTCGGCAACCGGCAGATCAGCAACGTCATTCAACTCGGGTTCTGGACGATCCTGATCGCGCACGTGATGTTCTGCATCAGCTTCGCCGTCGTGACGATCAAGGCGCGGCTGATCGGTTTCGACCGGCATCTCGAGGAGGCTGCGATGGATCTCGGCGCGAACGAGTGGGCGACGTTCACGAAGGTGACATTGCCCCTGATCGCACCGGCGATCCTCGCCTCGATGCTGCTCTGCTTCGCCGTCTCGGTGGACGACTTCGTCGTCACGTACTTCAACGCAGGCCCGCGGGTCACGTTCCCCGTCTTCGTGTGGAACTCCGCACGGGTCGGCGCGCCGCCGCAGGTGAACGTGATCGGGAGCGTGATCTTCATCGTCGCGGTGACCGGGATGGTCGCGAACGTGCTCGTGCAGATCCGGCGGCAGCGATCGGCCGCAACGGTGTAGAAGCGTTTGGTCGTGGCTTCGATTCTGTCGGGCGGTCGTTTCAGACGGACGCACGGGCAAGCTCGGACGGACATGGCGGCGCAGCCGGCATGTCCTCCAGTCGGCATCGCAAGCGACGCCTCAGCGCACGTCCTGGTGGCGGCATCGCAAGCGACGCCTTAGGTGCATCTGTCGAGCCGCGCCTGCCGCCGTGGTGGTGGGACGAGGCCGGTGCGGACGAGCCTGCGCCCGCGCTCGAGGGCGACTCGGTCGCCGACGTGTGCATCGTCGGCGGCGGGTACACGGGGCTGTGGACGGCGCTCGCGCTGCGAGGGCGCGAGCCGTCCGCACAGGTAGTGCTCGTCGAGGCCGAGCACTGCGGCTCGGGCCCGAGCGGGCGCAACGGCGGCTTCATCCACGGGTACTGGGCGAACCTCGCGGAGACGCGGATAACCCTGGGCGCGGAGGGTGCGCTCGAACTCGCGCGGGCAGGTGCGCGGATCATTCCCGCCGTGCGTGCGCTCCCGGACGACGTCTGGCTG
>VAXU01000043.1 GCA_005885125.1 Actinomycetota bacterium | reverse complement strand
GACGAGCTGATTGCGGACTAGAGTGCCCGCGTGCAGGTCGTCGTCCTCAACGGGGTCAACCTCGACGTGCTCGGGCGGCGCGACCCGAAGCTCTACGGCGGCATCTCGCTCGGCGACCTCGAGACGCGGATCTACGAGTGGGCTTCCCAGCTCGGCTGCCACGTCCGCTGCCGGCAGACGAACAGTGAGGGGGAGTACGTCGAGTGGTGCCACGACGCGCTCGACTGGGCCGACGGCGTGGTCGCGAATCCGGGTGCGTGGACGCACTACTCGTACGCCATCCGCGACGCCCTCGAGCTGCTGACGGTGCCGCTCGTGGAAGTCCATCTTTCGAACGTGGAGAAGCGGGAGGAGTGGCGCCGCCATTCCGTGATCGCGGAGCTGGCGGCGAAGCGCGTGGTCGGCAAAGGCCCTGAGGGCTACCGGGAGGCGCTCGCCTTCATCGTCGAGAACGCAAAGACGTGAGCTCGCGGGTCGCCAGGCTGCGGCCGTCGCTCGAGGAGCCGCTCCTCGTCACGAACCCGGCGAACGTCTTCTACCTCGTCGGGTTCAAGAGCTCGAACGCGGCACTCCTCGTCGAACCGGACCGGCTGCAACTGTTCGCCGACTTTCGGTACGCCAACGCGGCGCGCGAGGTCGAGGGCGTCGAGTTCGTCGAGACGAAACGAGCGCTCCTCGCGGATCTCTCGAGCCGGCTGTCGGGCCGCATCGGCTTCGAGTCGGCATTCGTCACGTACGCCGGCTACGAGACCCTCCGCGCCCGAGGCCTCGAGCTCGTCCCACGGCCGGGCCTCGTCGAAGCGCTGCGCGCTGTGAAGGACGAGCAGGAGCTCGACGCAATCCGTCGCGCGTGCGCGATCACGGATCGCGTCTACGAGCGGCTGGCGGATGAGACGTTTGCCGGGCGCACGGAGCGTGACGTCGCCTGGAGGATCGACGAGCTCTTCCACGCCGAGGGTGGCGCCGCAGGCTTCGAGGCGATCGTGGCCTCCGGTCCCAACGCTGCGAAGCCCCACAGCCGCGCGACCGAACGCAAGATCGGCCGCGGGGAGACGGTGATCATCGACGCAGGGTGCATCGTCGGCGGCTACCGCTCGGACTACACGCGCACGTTTGCGACTGGTCCCCTTTCGGACGAGCTGACGGAGGCCTACGGCGTCTGTCTCGAGGCGCAGGCGGCGGCCCTGGACGGGATCCGCTCCGGGCTGACCGGAATCGAAGCGGACGGGATCGCACGCGCGGTTGTCGACAGCACGCGTTTCAAGGGAACGTTCGGCCACGGTCTCGGCCACGGGCTCGGCATCGAGGTCCACGAGGCGCCGCGAATGTCGCAGGAGTCCTCCGACACGCTTGGGCCCGGCAACGTCGTCACAGTGGAACCGGGCATCTATCTCGAGGGCGTCGGCGGGATCCGAATCGAGGACGACGTCGTCGTCCGCAACGGCGGGATCGAGAACCTCACGAATCTCCGCAAGGACCTGATCGAGGTCGGCTAGCCTTCTCAACCGCAGTGGCCGAGACCGTCAACACGAATCAGTTCAAGAACGGGATGCACATCCAGCTAGACGGTGACGTCTGGCGCATCGTCGAGTTCCAGCACGTGAAGCCCGGAAAGGGCGGCGCGTTCGTGCGCACGAAGCTGAAGGCGCTCGAGTCCGGCGCGGTGGTCGACAGGACGTTCCGCGCGGGGGAAAAGTTCCTGCGGATCCGCACCGAGACGAAGAGCATGCAGTACCTCTACGACACGGGCGACGAGGTCGTCTTCATGGACGAGGACACCTACGAGCAGACGTCGCTGCCACGCGGAACCGTGGAGGACGCACTCGCGTTCATGCAGCCATCGAGCTCGATCCAGATGCTGGTTGTCGACGGCCGGCCCTCGGGCGTCCAGCTGCCCGGGTCGGTCGAGCTCGCGGTGACCGAGACCGAGCCGGGCGTCAAAGGCGACACCGTCTCCAACGTGACGAAGCCGGCCACGCTCGAGACCGGCGCGGTCGTCCAGGTGCCGCTGTTCGTGAACACGGGCGACCGGATCAAGGTCGACCCGCGCGAGAAGCGCTACATCAGCCGGGCCTAGGCGGGCGGCTCGGCGCAGAATCGGATCGTGGGCCTGTCGAGACGCCGCGGGGGTAGCGCATCGCCCCGCCGGACCCGAGGTCGCCGAGTCCTGTTCGCGGTGATCGGCCTCGCCGTCACGGGACTCGTCCTCGTTGCGTACTCGGGGAATCTCCTCAAGTCGCTGGAGCTCACGACGGTCGACGCCCGCTTCGATCTCCGCGGCCGGCAGCCCCAGCCCCATGACGTGGTCATCGTCGGGATCGACGAATTCACACTCGGGCTGCGGGATGCGAATGGCAAACAGATCCATTGGCCCTATCCGCGGCACCTCCACGGCAGGCTGATCAACATCCTGCACCGCGACGGGGCGCGCGTGATCGCGTACGACATCCAGTTCACCGAACCGACCCTCCCGAGCGAGGACAACGCGCTCATCCAGGCGGTTGCGGGGGCGGGCAACGTCGTCCTCGCGACGTTCGAGGTCAACGCGCAGGGAGAGGCGAACGTGTTCGGCGGCGGGGACATTGTCCGGCAGGCTCGCGCCCGGGTCGGGGATGCCGCCATTCCAGTCGACCCTGACGGCGCCCTTCGCCGCGTGCGGTACGAGGTGGGGGGGCTGAAGTCGTTCGCCCTCGTCAGTGCGGAGCGAGCCACGGGCCGCTCGGTCCGAATCTCGGCCGTACGGGGAAAGTCGGAGTGGATCGACTTTCGAGGCCCGCCCGGGTCGTTCGCATACGCCTCGTTCTCGCGGGTACTGGCCGGAAAGGTTCCGCCGAGCTTCTTCCACGGGAAGATCGTCGTCGTGGGCCCCGCAACGGCGTCGTTGCAAGACGTTCACCCCACGTCGACGACCCGCGGCGGACTGATGTCCGGCGTCGAGGTCGAGGCGAATGCAATCTGGACCGCCCTGCACGGCTTCCCCCTTCGTTCGTCGAAGGGAGCGACGTTGGTCTTGCTCGTCCTGTTCGGGCTGCTTCCGCAGCTCACCGGCCTGTTGCTCACGCTGTGGCGCTCGCTCGCCGCTTCGGTCGCCGTCGGCTCGGGCTACGTCGTGGGGACCCAGTTGGCCTTCAACCACGGGATCGTCCTCAAGTTCGTCTACCCGCTGGCTGCGCTCACGCTCTCGACGGCCGGGGCGATCACCGCGCAGTATTCGGTCGAGGCCTTCGAGCGGGCGCGCGTCCGCGACGTCTTCTCGCGGTTCGTGCCCGAGCAGGTCGTCGACGAGGTCCTCGCCCGGACGGACGCGGATCTGCGGCTCGGGGGCTCGACCGTCGTCGGGACGATCATGTTCACGGACCTGCGCGCGTTCACGACGTTCTCGGAGGAGAAGCCTCCGGATCAGGTCATCGACGTGGTCAACCACTACCTCGAGGAAATGACCGAGGCGGTCCTCTCGCACGGCGGCACGCTGATCGGCTACGAGGGAGACGGGATCATGGCCGTTTTCGGGGCGCCGATCGAGCAGGTGGACCACGCCGATCGTGCGGTCGCGTCGGCGCGGGAGATGCTCGCCGAGCGGCTGCCGCGATTCAACGAGTGGCTCCGCGTCGACGGCCTCGGTGACGGTTTCCGGATGGGCATCGGTCTGCACAGCGGCGCGTTCGTCGCCGGCAACGTCGGTTCGGCGCGCCGACTCGAGTACACGGCGATCGGTGACGTCACGAATACGGCCTCTCGGATCCAGGGGATGACCAAGGGGACGAGGCACATGCTCCTGCTCTCCCAAGAGACGAAGGCGCTTCTCCAGGGTCCGCCCGACGACCTTGTCTACGTGGATGCGGTCGATGTCCGGGGTCGTCAGGCGACGATCACGCTCTGGTCGCTCGAGGGCGTCTCCGACCCGCAACCCCTGAAGCCTCCAGAGGAGATCGACACGGCTCCACGGGTGCTGTAGAACGTGGCGGTGACTGGGCTCGCGAAGAGCATCCTCCTGCTCGTGTGCGCGACGGTGCTCATCGCAGGCGTGCTCCGCGGATCGGCAGGCGCTGCGGCCACTCCGCAGAGCGTGCGCGCGCAGCCCGGCGGCTCCGGCTGGAACGCGAACGCGACAGCCTTCCGCGGCCAAAACGGCGCGCAGTTCGTGTACACGTGCCCGTTCTATGGGACGGCCGGGGCCGTGTACGGCACGGACGTCTACACCGACGACAGCTCAGTCTGCACCGCGGCCGTCCACACGGGACGCATCACGCTCGCGGGCGGCGGGAGCGTGACGATCGAGATCCGGCCCGGCCAGAGCTCCTACAAGGCCTCGACTCGAAACGGAATCACGAGCAACAGCTGGGGCACGTGGTCCGGAAGCTTCGTCGTCGTCGACGCAAAGCCCGGGAACCCCGGGGTCGGCTCCGGGGGCACGGGGTGGGAGCTCACCGCGACGCGCTTCCGCACCTTCCTCGGGGCGCGCTTCGCGTACGGCTGCCCGGCGAACGGGAAACCCGGGTCGGTGTGGGGTACCAACGTCTACACCGACGACAGCTCAGTCTGCACAGCCGCCGTCCACGTCGGGCGCATCACGATCGCGAAGGGCGGGACCGTTACGATCGAGATGCGGCCGGGTCAGACCTCCTACGAGGGGTCGAAACGGAACGGCATCACGAGTGCATCCTGGAATACATGGGGCGGAAGCTTCGTGTTTGTCGGAGCGCAGGGGCCCGCACCACCGCCGACCGGCACGGCGACCGGGACGGTCCTGGTGAACGGGCAGCAGTTCACAGGCGGCACGATTCCGTACGGGGCGAAACTGGACGTGACCTCGGGCACGCTCACGATGTCCACGTCTCTCGGGACGGTGGCTATCTATGGTGACGGCACCCTCCCTGCGCAGGCCGTCCTAACGCGGACGTCGGAGAAGGTCAACAAGAAGAACCAGCCGCTCGTCCAGCTCACACTCACGGGCGGCGACTTCACGGGCTGTACGCCGCGGACGACGTCGGGGCGTGCATCCGGGAGCGCCCACGAGAAGCCCAAGCCAAAGCCGGTCCGGTCACTCTGGGGAAAGGGGAAGGGAAAATTCCGAACGAAAGGGCGCTACAGCTCCGCCACCGTTCGCGGGACCGAATGGCTCACGACCGATCGCTGTGACGGAACGCTCACGACCGTCAAGAAAGGTGTCGTCACGGTCAAGGACTTCACGCGCAGCAAGACGGTCAAGGTCAAAGCGGGTCAGAGCTACCTCGCTCCCTCGCACCGCTGAGGACCGGGCCCGACGCTCAGGTCGACAACGCTTGTACGAGCGCTGCCTTCCCGTCCGTCAGCACCGGCTCCCCGTGTGAGACGAGCACGAGGTCGACGTCGAGGTCGAGAAGTGCCCGCAGCCGGTCCTTCAAACCGGCCCGCGCCCAGTCCTGCTCCTCCGTCGGAAACCACGACAGGGGCACGCGCACGCCGCCTTCGCCGTCGCCGATCAAGAGGTCGCCGACGACGAGAGCGCGCCAGGGCTCGAGGTAGAACAACGCCTCCACCCAGTCCGCGCCCTTGACGATCTCGGCTCGAACGCCCGACGGCAGCTCCCCCGGCTGGTCGGGTCGCCAGAGGGTCGCGTCGTACCGATCGAGCACTGCCTCGACGCTCCGCTCGTGCCAATGCACGGTCAGGAGGACGTGCACCGGCCGTCCGAGCCTTTCGACGTCTCGGTCGAGCGCCGCCCAGAAGTCCTCGGTGGCGTCCGTCGGCACCTGCGGATCGATCACGGCGAGTGCCTCGGGCAGCTCGGCGTAGACGGAGCCGACTTCGCGCGGCCAGTGCAACCCCTCTTCCCACTCGGGGTGTGCGGCGGCCCAGCGCCAGAGTCCGGGTCGAAGCTCGCGAACGTCCATCTGGGGAAAACCTAATGCGGGCGCTAGGCTGCCCGCATGCCGGGCCTTGCGGATACGACGGTCCGCCTCCTCGGCCAGGACCCGCTTGCCGGCCGCCTGCCGACGGCAGATCAGCTCCGAGTCGCCGAAATTCTCGACGGAGCGGGCTTCGCATACCTCGAGGTCTCGGGCGGCGGGTGTTTCGACAGCGCCGTCCGGCGTGGGATCGAGAGCCCTTGGGAGCGCATCCGGGCCCTCAAGGCGCGGACGAAGACGCCGCTCGGGCTCGCGCTGCGCGGCCGATTCCTCGTCGGCT
Organism: Actinomycetota bacterium; assembly: GCA_005885125.1. Lineage (GTDB taxonomy): Bacteria > Actinomycetota > Thermoleophilia > Gaiellales > Gaiellaceae > 3-1-20CM-4-69-9. The sequence goes on along the minus strand of VAXU01000043.1, from coordinate 4,664 downwards.
CGCGTCCCGCCGACGACGATTTCGTCCGGCGGTTCATCGCGTCCGCCGCCGACAACGGCATCGACGTGTTCCGCCTCCACGATCCGCTGAACGACGTGTCGAACCTGCGCGGAGCCGCCGCCGCAGTCGCAGACGCCGGGGCCGAGTTCGAGGCCGGCCTCGTCTACAGCCCCGGCCGCACGGGTGAGACGACGGCACTCGTCGATCAGGCTCGCGAGCTGCCGGAGCTCGGCGCCGCGCGCGTGCTCCTCCACGATCCCACGGGCTCGCTGCAGCCGCACCGGGCGCGCGAGCTCGTCACGGGATTGCGCGACGCGACCGGACTGCCGATCGGGATCTACTGTCAGGGATCCGCCGGCAACGCGCTTGCCGCGGCACTCGAAGCGGCGCGTGCGGGCGCAGATCTGATCGCGTGTGCCATCTATCCGATCGCGCTGTCGTTGCACCGCGTCTCCGGCGAGGCACTAGCGGAAGCGCTGACCGGGCTCGGTCTCGACTGCGACGTCGACGTGACGGCGTTGTGGCACGCCTCGGATCTCGTCGACGACTACATCGGCGACGAGCCGGTCTCGCCGCTCGCCCCGCGAATCGCCGTGCGCGCCGCCGAATACGACCTCCCGGCCGGTCTGGTCGCGGCACTCGACGCCAATCTGCGCGCGCAGGCCCAGGGCGACCGCCTCGACGAGGTGATCGAAGAGCTGGTGCGGATCCGCGAGGAGGTCGGCTGGCCGCCGCTCGCGTCGCCGATCGGGCAGTTCCTCGGCTCGCAGGCGCTCCTGAACGTGCTCTCGGCGACCCGCTACGGCGTGATCGTCGACGAGTTGCGCGCGCTCGTCGACGGCAAGCTCGGCACGCCGCCGGGGTCGATCGATCCGGCCGTTCGGCGCGCGACGGCGCTGACGGCGGACCCAGAGACCGAGGAGGCCGCGGCGCCGCCGCTCGACGAGGTACGAGAGCAGGCAGAAGGGATGGCCGCGAGCGAGGAGGAGCTGCTCCTGCTCGGGCTCTTCGGCGATCAGGCGGAACCGCTCCTGCGCACGATTCGGGGCCGGTCGAGCGGAGATGAACGGCTCGGAGTCGGCGGCGTCGACCAGGTACGTGCGGAGCGAATCCGAGAGGTCGTCCGGATCGTGCAGGAGTCGGGGATCGGCGAGGTGACGATCGAAGAGGCGGGCATGCGTGTCTCCGTTCGCCGCACGGAAGAAGCGGCGCCCGGCGCCAGGCCCGTCGGGTCGCTCTCAGCCGAGGAGGAAGCGGCCGTGCCCCTCGTGGCGCGGTCGAACGGACTGGTCCGCGTCGAGGCGCCGATGGTCGGGACGTTCTATCGCGCGTCCCAGCCGGGTGCTGCGCCGTTCGTCGAAGAGGGGTCGGCGGTGACGCGCGGACAGACGCTGTGCATCCTCGAGGCGATGAAGCTGATGAACGAGGTGAAGTCCGACGTCGAGGGGATCGTGCGTGCGATCCACGCCGAGAACGCGCAGCCGGTGGAGTTCGGACAGCTCCTGTTCGAGCTCGAGCCCGTCGACGGCCTGCCCGCACTCTGATGTTTTCTCGTGTGCTCGTCGCCAACCGCGGCGAGGTCGCGGTGCGCGTCATCCGCGCTCTGCACGAGATCGGCGCTGAAGCGGTGGCGGTGTATTCGACCGCCGACGCCGGTGCGCTGCACACGCGTCTCGCCGATCGAGCCATCTGCATCGGCCCGCCGCCGGCCGCGGAGAGCTACATGAGTATGCCGTCGATCGTTGCCGCCGCCGAGATCACGGGCTGCGAGGCGATCCATCCCGGCTGGGGCTTCCTCGCGGAGAACCCCGCCTTCGTCCGCGCTTGCGACGACAACGACCTGGTGTTCGTCGGCCCGAGCGCGGATGTCATGTCCCGCATGGGCGACAAGGCGCACGCGAAGGAAGAGCTCGGGGCTGCGGGCGTCCCGCTCGTTCCCGGCTCGGAGACGGCGTCGGCGGCCGAGGCACGCGCGGCTGCGAACGACGTCGGGTACCCCGTGCTCCTGAAGGCGCGCGCGGGCGGAGGTGGGAAGGGAATGCGGCTCGTCGATGAGCCCGACGAGCTCGACGATGCGTATGCGCGCGCGTCCGGGGAGGCGCTGGCCGCATTCGGGGACAGCCGCCTCTACCTCGAGAAGGCGATTGCGCCGGCGCGTCACGTCGAGGTGCAGGTTCTGTGCGACGCGGACGGCGGTGTCCTGACCCTCGGGGAACGCGAGTGCTCGATCCAGCGCCGGCACCAGAAGCTGATCGAAGAATCTCCGTCGCCCGCGCTCGAGGATCCAACGCGCACCGTCATGGAGGACGCAGTCGCCCGCGCGTGCGTCCAGATCGGCTACCGAGCACCCCGTCAGCGAGGCGGTGACCGGAATCGACGTCGTACGCGAGCAGCTTCGCATTGCGTCCGGGTCACCGCTGGTGGCGACGGGACGTGCGCCGCGGCGCGGGCACGCGATCGAGGTGCGGATCAACGCGGAGGATCCGGCCCGCGGGTTCGCGCCCGCACCTGGCGTCGTCGAGCGGTTCCGCGCGCCGCTCGGTCCCGGCGTCCGCGTCGACACGCATGTGGAGGACGGCGCGGTGATCCCGCCCTTCTACGACTCGCTCGTCGCGAAGGTGATCGTCTGGGACGAGAACCGGCCGGCTGCGATCGAGCGCTGCCTGCGCGCGCTCGGCGAGCTGGAGCTTCGCGGCTTTCCGACCACGCGCGAGGCGGCGCTCGAGATCGTCGCGGGCGAGGTCTTCCGAAGCGGCCGCTATTCGACGAGCTTTCTCGAGGAGATCCCCCTCGCAGCGGTGGGCGCCGCGTGAGCGTCGTCATCGACGCCGAGCGCGGGACGGTCACCATCCCGGCGGGAACGCTGGCGTCGCTCGTGACGGCTGCCGTCGAGCGCGTCGACGGTGCGCGCGTCCGACGCGGTCGGCGCCACCTCGACGTCGAGGTCGAAGACGGGCATGCGCGCGTCGCCGTCGAGCTCGTCGCGCGTTACGGCTCGATCCTCCCCGAGGTGGCGCGAGCAGTACAGGAGCAGGTGACCGACGCGCTGACGACGATGTGCGGCGTGGTCGTCGATGCCGTCGACATCGAGGTCGAGGAGGTCGAATGAGCCGCAAGGGCGCGCGCCGAACCGCGTTGTTCCTCCTCTACCAGTGGGACGTCACGGGTCAGCCGCTCGAGTCGCTGTACGGTGGCGACGTCGACGAATGGGCACGGGCGACGGCGACGAATGTCGCGGCGGAGGCGCGCGAGCTCGACCGCCGAATCACGGAAGCCTCCGCAGATTGGACCGCCGACAGGCTAGGCGCGGTAGAGCGGAACATCCTCCGCATCGCCGTCCACGAGCTCGACGGCGACGAGGTTCCCGACGAGGTCGCGATCGACGAAGCCGTTACGCTCGCAAAGCGCTACGCGACCGACGACGCGGCGAGGCTCGTGAACGGGATACTCGGGAGGATCGTGAGAGAGAAGGCGGCGCCGAGATGAGCAGCGGCGAGGAATCCCTGGCCCGGGCGGAGGAGCTCCTGGCGCGGCTCGAGGCGACGCGCGCGGAGCTCGAACGCCTGTCGCAGGCCGAGGACGCCGACAAGGCGCTCGACATCCTCACCGAGCTGGCAGAGCTGAGCCGGAAGGTCGAGGAGGAGTTGCAGCGCGCGAAGCGCGACGCGGAGACGGATGCACAGGCCTGACGAGTTGCGCGACCTCGCCGAGTCGTACCTCGCGGAGCTCGCCCTCACTCCGGAGCTGCACGGGCAGGCCGAGTCGGTTCGCTACGCGTTGACGATGGGCGGCAAGCGCGTCCGTCCCGTCATCTGCCTGGCGACGGCCGAGGCAGCGGGCGCGGAGCCGGAGCGAGCGCTCCCGGCTGCCGCGGCGGTCGAGCTCGTGCACAACTTCTCGCTCGTCCACGACGACCTGCCGGCGCTCGACAACGACGAGGTTCGCCGCGGCAACCCGTCCGTGTGGGCGCGTCACGGGGAGGCGACGGCCGTCCTCGCCGGCGACGCTTTGCTCGTGGAGGCGTTCCGGCTAGCGCTGTCGTATCCCACGCCGTCGGTCGGTCGCGAGCTAGCGCAGGCCACGCTCGGAATGATCGGCGGGCAGTACCTGGACATCACGGGGACGGCGCCCGACGAGGCGACGCTGCACAGGCTCAAGACGGGCTGCCTGTTCGCTGCGTCGGTCGGTGTCGCGCTGTGGGTCGCCGACGTCCCTGAGCGGGAGCAGGCGCGGTGGCGCGCGTTCGGCGACGAGCTCGGGCTCCTGTTCCAGATCGTGGACGACATCCTCGACGGCGACGGCTACGTGCTCAGCCACGGCGCGGACGGCGCGCGCGTGCTCGCGGACGAGGCTGCCGACCGGGCGCACGCGCGACTCGAGGACATCGCGGCCGACACCTCCGTGCTCGCGGAGATCGTCGCCGGGCTCGCGGCGCGGACGTTCTGAGCCGGTGAAGAAGCGTCTCGACGTCCTGCTCGTCGAGCGCGGGCTCGCCGAGTCGCGCGCGCAGGCGCAGGCACTCGTCCTCGCAGGTCGCGTACGCGGGCACGACAAGCCGGGGACGCAGGTCGACGAGGAGGCAGAGCTCGAGCTCGAGCAGTCGCCGCCGTTCGTGTCGCGCGGCGGGGAGAAGCTCGCCCACGCACTGGACGCTTTCGGCGTCG
>VAXU01000042.1 GCA_005885125.1 Actinomycetota bacterium | reverse complement strand
CGCGGTCGCATACGTACGAGGAACGTTCCGCGGAGCTCGGGTGGCCACGTGGTTCAACCGCTCCGACGGCTGTCAGATCGAGCGGTGGGACCGCGTGCGCGCCCTCTTTCCGATCTCTCTTTCGAAGGTCTGACACGGCGACGGCCCCGCCGTAGCGGGGCCGTCGCAGAGGTCGAGGGATATGCCTTGTGCTTAGCGGTCCGGCCTGTGCGTGACCCGGATCGCGTTGATCAGCGGCTCCTTGTCCGCCTGGCGCGTGAGGAAGCGGACGTTGAGCTGCCCGTCCGTCACCGGGACGAAGAACGTCTTGTCGTCCGCGTAGTTCTTGCCGACCTCACCCGCGATGTCGAAGCCGAAGAGGGCGACATTGCCCTCGATCGTGACGTCGAACAGGCGCTTGTTCGGCCCGTAGTTCTGGATCTCGGCGAACCGCAGCTCGACCTGGTAGACGCCCGTGGGCAGACCGTCAAACTTGTACTCGGTCTGGCCGCGGCGCGCGGTCTGGTAGAGCGGGCCATCGACGGTGCCGCCGATCGCGGATCTCGTGCTCGCCGTGTTGACCCGTTGCGTGTACCCCCAGCCACCGGGCGTGTAAGCCTGGTCAGCCGACCAGGTGTCGCCGAGCCCGTCGAGATACGGGCTGGTTGCGCCCACGTCGACGCCCTGCTCGTAGGCCGGGACGATCAGACGCACCGGCACACGCAGTGACGGGTTGCGGCCGCTGTTCGTCTGGAAGAACAGCGTCGCGTTGTAGACGCCCGGGCTGAGCCCGGTGGTGTTGATCGTCACCACGACGTTCTCCGAACCACCCGCAGGCACCGTCCCGCTGTCAGGGTTCTCCGAGATCCAGGGCACGTCCTGGAACGCCGGCACACCGCTGTCCACGAGGTACGCCTGGTGCGCGTTCTGGCTGATCATCCACAGGTTGCCGGCCTCATCCTCCTCGAGCCCGGCGCCGTTGAAGCCGGGGTTCGGATGGGCGAGGGTCGTGATCACCTGGCACGTGTCGGGGTTCAGCTCGTAGATCGTGTCGCTCGGGCTGTTGCTCGCCTCCCAGACGACGTTGAACGCCGGGTTCCACGCGAGACCGGAGATGTTCGGATCCGGCGGGTTGCACTGGCTGACGACGGCACCTTTGTCCGGGTAGCCGAGGCCCTTGACCTTGTAGAGGATCCCTTCGTTCCAACCACCGATGTAGAAGGTGTCGTCGCTGGAGTTGTAAGCAAGACCACGCTGGGAGATCTGCGTCCATGGGAACGACCCAGTGATCGATCCGGTGACGGTGCCCGTGTTGACGTCCCAGCAGTAGATCCCGTTGTCTCCGCCGACGTTCACCTGGCACATCGAGCCGTGATTCGTGTCCAGGGCCATGTCACCCGGCCAGGCGCCGGCCCACGCAGCGTGCCACATTCGACCGGTCGGGGAGCCCAACGTCGTGAACTCGTGGTTGTTGTTGTTGCTCGGCACGTCGGAGAGCCAGACGTTGCCCGTGTAGCCCACGCCCCAGGCGAGGCTGAGCGGCGCCGTCGGCCACGAGCGGATCACCTGGCCCGGTGACTGCGGCGTCCAGCCCGCCGGCGTTCCGTTGACGTACAGGCCCTTCGTGTTCTGAGCGTTGGCGTCATAGCCGGGCTTCTTCTCGCCGGGGGCGACCGCCGCCTGGGCGCCGCCGCCCGTCTCCCTGACCTGCCAGGTCATGTCGAGCGTGCCGGTGTTCTTCAACACCAGCGTTCTCGTGCGCGTCTGGCCCGGCGGGACGATTACCTCGAGTGAGCTCGGGGTCACCTCGGCCCGCGGCGTCTTCAGCGCGAAGTTGACGGTCGTGGTGTTGTCCTCGGTGACGGTCGCCTGTTGGGTCTGCGTCTCGTAGTTCGTCGCCGACGCTTGGACGTCGTACGTCCCTACCGGCACCTGCGTGCGGTAGAAGCCGTTCGCGTCCGTCGTCAGCTGGCGCACCGTCGAGCCACCCTGCATCACGTTCACCGTCGCGCCGGAGAGCGCCAGGTGATCGTTGGCGTCCGTGACGTGGCCTTCGATGAAGCCGGACGGTGGGAGCTTGAACAGGATCGCCGTATGCCCAGCCGCTAGCGATCCCTCGTTGAACGAATACTGGAGCGCATCGTCGCCGGTCGCGTTCTCGATCCCGATCGTCGCCGAGTCACCCGTGTTGCGAGTGAAGCTGTTGTCGACCTGGTACTGGATCAGGATCCGGCCGGTCTCCGTCAGCGTCACCTCGAAGTTCACACGATGTGCGGCATCGGCGAAGTAGCCGACGTTTCGCCACTCGATCGTGAACTTCCCGGGTTCGGTCTTCGTCCACATCGACGAGTCGCCGTAGACGTAGAGGTCGTCCCAGAACGGATAGATCGCGCCGTTCGGGTCGAAGCTGCTCGGGATCGCACTGTTGCCGAAGAACGAGGTCCCTGTGAGGAAGCTGAGGTAGCCGTTCGTCGCGACGAATGCCGTGTTGTAGCTGTTCCCGTAGTACGTGAACGTGAACGGCAAGCCGACGCTGGTGAAGTTGTCGTCGCCGCTGAGGTTCAGAGGGGTGTCGCCGGCGACGTAGCTCTCGTTGACCAGACTGCACTCGTAACCGAAGTTGTCGTGCCGCTGGACGATCGTGAAGTCGAAGTTGTTCACGTCCCCACTGAGCGACAGGTGCTCCGTGTCCGGAGTGAAGCAACGCCCGCCCGTGGCCTTCACGTCGTACTGGCCGTCGGGCACGCTCGCGAAGCTGTACACACCGCTTGCGTCTGTCGTCGCCGGCGGCATCGGCGTGTTCAGGATCTCGACCGTTGCGTTCGCCACCCCATTCCCGGCCGTGTCACGAACGTGGCCTGAGACGGAGTGATGTGGTGCCTGGACGAGGTTGAAGTCCTGCGTCGTCGTCGCGCCGTCGTTGACCGGCACGTTGTTGACCGTTTGGCTCGCGTAGCCGAACGCGCTCGCGGTCACGTCGTACGAGCCGACCGGCAGCACCATGCTGTAGTGGCCGGCCGCGTCCGTGGTCACCGTCCGGTTCGTCGGGCCCGCCGCGTGAACGGTCGCGCCCTCGAGGAGGTTGCCACCGCCCGAGACCGTTCCCTGCAAGGTGCCCGTCGGACCGCGCGGCGCCTGGTCGACGGCGGCAAACGCGTTGAGGCGTCCCTCGCCCCAGACGTTGTTGTTGCCGGCCGTACCGCCGCAGGAGAGGTCGGACATGTCGTCCGCCGTCGAGTCGAGCAGTGCCCTCGTGCCGGCGATGTCGCCAATGAGCGACGGCGCAGCCGACCAGATCAGCGCGACGGTCGCCGCAACGTGCGGCGTCGCCATCGAGGTGCCGCTGAAGTTCGCATACCCGTTTCCTGGAACCGAGCTGCGGACGTCGACGCCCGGGGCCGAGATGTTCGGCTTGATGCCGTTGTCGACCTGCGAGGGGCCACGGCTCGAGAAAAAGGCGATGTTGTGGTTGATGTCGAATGCGCCGACGCCGTAGCTCTCCGGGTACGCGCCCGGGACGCCCGCGGTGCCGCAGGAGGGGCCTGCATTCCCGTTCGCGAACGCCGGGAAGATCCCGTCGGCAACCCACGCCTGCACGGTCGCCTCGTAGAACGGGTCAGTCGGCCCGTCGCCCCATGAGTTGTTGACGATGTTCGCCCGCAGATCGGGCCGCGGGTTGTTGCCGTTCAGGTCGGTCGGCGCCATCACCCACTGGCCCGACGCGAGCAACGCGGTGAGCGAGCAGGAGCTCGACTCACAGCCTTTGGCCGCGATCCATTTCGCGTGCGGCGCGACACCGATCTGGTTCGTGCCGGGATCGCCGTCGTCGCCGACCATCGTCCCCATCGTGTGGGTGCCGTGAGCGACGTTGTCGCACGGGGCGGTGGACGGGTTGCCGCACACGTTGGACGGGTCGAACCAGTTGTAGTTGTGGTCGAAGCTTCCATTGTGGAGATTGCCGCGGTACTGCTGCACGACGGCCGGATGGTCGAACTGCACGCCGGTGTCGATGTTGGCGACGACGATGTTCTCGCCCCGGTCGCCGAAGGTCGACCAGACATTCGGCGCGCCGATGTCGTTGATGTTCCATTCGACCGTGTTGACCTTGGGCTGGTCCGAGCCGGCGATGGGCTTGGGGACCTCGTACGTCCTGTCGGCGAGGATCTGCTCGACCGTCGGATCGTTCGCCAAGTTGTTCAGGACGCCTTGGCCGGCGGTCACCTTGATCGCGTTCATGATCCAGAACGGCTCGTACTGCGCGCCTGCCTTCTTCAGGAATCCGCGCAAGCCCGCCTGGCTCTCCTCCGCGGTCTGCTTGAGCTTGTCGACGACGAGCGTGCCGCGCTCGTTCCAGTTGCCGATCTTCGAGACCTTGCTGAGATCTGCCTTGTCTCTGAGGATTACCCAGAACGCCGCTTTGCCGTTGGCGTTGACCTGGTCGATGACCTTCTGCTCGACCTTGTTGTTCGGTCCCGCCGCCGGCGCCGGCGCTGTGTAGGTCGCGGCGCCTGCTGCAAGAACGAGAATCGGCAGCAGGAGAACTGCGCGCAGCGACCATCGGATCCGCCGATGCCTGCCCTGTACGTCCACCCTAAGCCCCTTTCCGTTTGCGGCTCGACGGCGCGCACGGGCACAGAGGCTCGCAAGTCGCCATCGCGATATCGAGAAACTACGACCAGCGCAGCGTCGAACCCATTCGGCGGAGACAGCATTTGGCGTCCGGTCGCGACCCTACGGCGAATGCCGAATCATCAGACGTGGGAACTCCGTCCGGCCGCGCGGTGTAGACGCGGCAACCGACGTTAGGAGAACGCACATGCGCAGCCGCTCGCTTCTCGTCCTCGCACTCACTGCGACGGTCGGACTCGTGCTCGCCGCCGCAGCAGCCGCCAAAGGACCGTCGGAGGCGAAGATCACCGGGCCCGGACTGTCCTCACCGCTCGTCCTGAAGGGCAACGGCGAAGGGCCCGGATCCCCGCTCGGCGACTTCACGCAGCAGGCGGGCTTCTTCCCGGCCATGTTCGGGCAGAGCCCTGATCCGATGCTCCAGCTACGACCCGCCGCCAGCCTCGGGCCGCGCTACACCGTCACCTACACGGTGCCGGGGCCGGACAACGTCAGCGACGCGATCCGGCAGGACCTCTACCCCTACGCGCAGGGAAGCCCCGTCACCTACATGAAGCCCGGCCAGCTGTTCTTCGGTCGCGAACGCACGCACGGCGGCTGGTATCGAGGATCGTCCACGCTCAGGACCCTGCTCGTGAAGGAAGGCCTGCCGGCGCAGGCGCCCGCAGTGATGCCGCGTGCGTCTCGTGCGCGCTTCCCCTCGAGGGCAGTCGCGATCGGCGGCGCGCTCGCCGTCGTTCTCGGGGTGATCGGCGCAAGTAGCATCGCGCGGTGGCGCCCGAACCGATCGACCTCCGACACCAAGGAGCCGCCCGGGTAATCGGCTCGTACCTGCTCGACACGGAGGACGGCCCAGCCCTCTTCGACTGCGGGCCGTCCACCGCCGTCGCGAGGCTGAAGGACGGACTGCGCGAACGCGGGCTTGCGCTCACGGACATCCGGCACCTGCTTCTCTCGCACATCCACTTCGACCACGCGGGGGCGACCGGTGTGCTCGTGCGCGAGCACCCGTCCTTGCAAGTCCACGTCTCGGAGATCGGGGCGCCGCATCTGGCCGACCCCTCGCGGCTGGAGGCGAGTGCACGGCGACTGTACGGCGACACGTTCGACACGCTCTGGGGCGAGCTCGCGCCGGTGCCCGAGCGGAACATCCACCCCGTCGGAGAGAGCGTGCTCGGATTCGAGTGCTTCCCCTCCCCCGGCCACGCGTCGCACCATGTCGTCTACGTCGGCGCCGACGGGACTGCCTACTGCGGCGATGCAGCGGGCGTGCGCATCCAGCCGCACGCCTATGTCATGCCGCCGACCCCGCCGCCCGAGGTGGACGTCGTTGCGTGGCACCGGACGATCGACGAGCTCGAGCGCCGGCAGCCGCAGACGCTCGCGCTGATCCATTTCGGAATCGCGAAGGATCCACCGCACCACCTCGCGGAGCTTCGCCGGCGACTCGACGAGTGGGTCGAGATCGTCGCCGGCGGCGCATCCGAGCCCGAGTTCATCGCCGCGGTGGTCGAGGGCGTCGCGGCCGAGGGACCGGGCGCGGCCGACGAGTACGAACGGGCGATGCCACTCTGGCAGTCGTACGCCGGGCTGAAACGCTACGTCGAGAAACGAGACGGAAGCTGAGATGAAGCTCTCGGCGGGCGTGCTCTCCGAACGGAACTTCCGGCTGCTGTTCTTCGCGCGAACGATCTCGTTCTTCGGGACGAATCTGGCTCCGATCGCGGTCGCGTTTGCCGTCCTCGACCTGACCGGCTCTGCGACGGACGTCGGGATCGCGTTCGCGTGCTGGACGCTGGCACAGATCTCGACGCTGCTCGTCGGAGGCGTGGTCGCCGACCGCTTGCCGCGCCGCCTCGTGATGCTCAGCTCCGATTCCGCGAATTTCGTCATCCGAGCCGCCATGGGAGCTCTCCTCGTCACCGGGCACGCCCGAGTCTGGGAGCTCTTCGTGCTGCAAGCACTCGGTGGCGCCGCGACAGCGTTCTACTCGCCGGCTTCGACTGGGCTCGTGCCCGAGACCGTCCCGCAGGTCGTGCTGCAGAAGGCGAACGCGCTCATGAGCATCGCCCGTTACGTCGCGTTTCCGCTCGGAGCGGCGGTCGGCGGGACGATCGTGGCGACGATCGGCAGCGGCTACGCGCTCCTCGTCGACGGGGCGACCTATGCGACGAGCGCTCTCCTGCTGAGCCGTATCCGCCTGACGGGACGCGCGCGAACCGCGGCGGCACCGAACTTCCTCCGCGAGTTGCGGGACGGCTGGCAGGCGTTCACGGAACACACGTGGGTCTGGCTGCTGACCGGCTGGATCTCGCTCTATTTCCTCATCACGTACGCGCCGTTCTTCGTCCTGGGGCCGTACATCGCGAAGAACTCGCTCGGTGGTGCGACCGCGTGGGCGATCATCGTCACGGGTGAGGCGATTGGCTCGCTCGCCGGCGGGATCGTCGGATTGCGAGTGCGACCACGCCGCGCGATGGCGTCGATCGGCGCCCTGTTCTCCGTGACTGCTCTGCAATGCGCGCTCCTCGCGGTCCATGCGCCGGCGCTTGCGATCGGCGCAGCTGCTCTGCTGGCCGGCTTCGCGTTCTCCTACGGGACGGTGATCTGGGAAACCGCCCTCCAACAGGTGATCGCCCCGGACAAACTCGCGCGCGTCAGCGCCTACAACTGGATGGGAGCGATGGCGTTCCTGCCTGCCGGCTACGCGATCGCCGGGCCCGTCGCGAACGTGATCGGGATGTCGACGTCGCTCTGGATCGGCGCTGTCTGGGTCGTCATCACTACGGCGATCGTGATCTCGGTGCGCGACGTTCGAGACTTCCGCCTGAAGCCTGTTCTCGCCGAGGAGTTCGCCTCCGCCTTCGTCGCCTCGTAGGGTTCGAGCGTGCCGCGCGTCCCGGTCCCGTCCGACGTGTCCGAGTTCCTTGCACGGCCGAATCCGGCGATCGTCGCGACGCTGCGCCCGGACGGGTCACCGCACACGGCCGCGACCTGGTACGACTGGGAGGACGGCCGTGTGCTGCTCAACATGGACGAGAGCCGTGTCCGTCTCGGCCACCTGCGCCGCGACCCGCGTGCCGCGCTGACCGTGCTCGACGCAGAGGACTGGTACCGGCACGTCAGCCTGATCGGACGGGTCGTGACGATCGAGGTCGATGCCGACCTGGCCGACATCGACCGGCTCGCGATCCGGTACACGGGACACCCGTTCCGCCGTCGCGACAGCGCGCGTCTGAGCGCCTGGCTCGAGCCGCACCGGTGGCACGCGTGGTCGGGCGGCGGCCCCTGGGGCGACTAGACGACGGCCCGCGCGCGCTCGATCGCCGTCTCGTACGCCTCGACGTAGTCGCGGACCATCCGCTGGGGCGAGAACTCCTCCTCGACGTAGCGGCGGAGCTCGAGCGGTTCGAGCGCGTCGGCCTCCTCCAGCGCGGCGGCCATTTGCCGGTAGTCGTCGACGATGATCCCGCTGCGCCCGTGCTCGATCACCTCGGGCACGGCGCCCCAGCGCGTTGCGATCACCGGCGTCCCGCACGCCATCGACTCGATCATCACGAGACCGAACGGCTCCTCCCACTCGATCGGGAACAGCGTGGCGCGCGCGTTCTGTAGCAGCTCGACCTTCTCGCCGTGTGACACCTCGCCGAGGTATTCGATCCCGTCGACGAGGTGCGGCTCGACGAACTCGTGGAAGTACGTGTGCTCCTTCGGGTCGTGCTTCTTCCCGGCGATCTTCAACGGCAGCCCCGTCTCCATCGCGACGGCGACGGCGCGATGCGCGCCCTTGTCCGGGCTCAGGCGGCCGAGGAAGAGGAGATAGTCGCCGCGGTGCGGCTTGCACGGATACACGGAGAAGTCGAGTGCGTTGTGGCAGTTCGCGATCCAGTTCAGTTCCGGTTTCGGCTTGCGCTGGTTCATCGAGATCGAGATCAGCCCGACCTGCGGCGCGACCTTGCCGATGAGCTCGTACACCTCGCCGGGCTCGCCCTCGAGCGGCCCGTGGACGGTGTGCACGACCGGCGTGTCGACAGCGCCGCCGAGCACCGCCCCCAGCATGCCGGTGTGGTCGTTGATCACGTCGAACTCGTCAGCGTGCGCGTACGCGGTCAGGACATGCAGCAGCTCGGGTTGCGTACGGCCGATGAGGCGGCTCGGCGCCTCCGGATAGACGGCGACGAGCCTTGCCTTCGTGCGCGAGTCGCCCGAGGCGAACAGCGTTACGTGGTGGCCCGCGTCGACGAGCCCGTCGGCCAGCAGCCACACGATCCACTCGATCCCGCCGTAACCTGTCGGTGGGACCGCGAACCACGGCGGGGCGAGGACTGCGACGTTCATGCTTCTTCGACGGTGACTTGCCCATCTTCGAGGCGAACGTCCCACGGGCGCCCGAACGCGCGCACCCCCGCGAGCCGGATCGAGCCGGCCCAGGACGGAATCCCGGTCGGCGCGTTCGTCTCGAGCGCGTGCCTGCTTCGATCGGGATACAGCCCGAGGAGGATCTGGAGCAGCAGCACCGGCGTTCCGGCCGCCCACGCCTGCGGGCGGGCCGCGGTCGGGTAGACGATCGGGAACGGCGTCTCGGAGCGGCGCATGCCTGCGAAGACCTCCGGCAACTGGTAGCTGAAGTACTCGGCGGCGGTCATCAGTCGCTGCACGATCCGGTGTGCCTCCGGCCAGCGCTCGTAGCGCGCGAGCCCCCACGCGACGAGGGAGTTGTCATGCGGCCAGACGGTGCCGTTGTGGTACGCGAGCGGGTTGTAGCCGACGTCCCCCGTCGCCATCGTGCGCACGCCCCAACCGGACCAGAGCTCATCGCCCATCAACGCATCCACGACCGCGTCTACCCGTTCCGGCGGGACGATGCCGCTCCACAGCAGGTGCCCGATGTTCGAGCAGAGCGAATCGACGCGCCGCTTCTCGCTGTCGAGCGCAAGCGCGTAGTAGCCGCCGCGCTGGTCGCACCAGAACGCCTCGTCGAACCGGCGCTGGAGCTCGTCCGCCTCGGCGTCGAGCCGGTCTCCGAGCTCGCGGTCACGCCACACCTCGCGTGCCAGGTCCGCGATCCGCCGCTTCGCGTCGTAGACGTACCCCTGAACCTCGCACGGCGCGATCGGCGCCTTCGCAATCGTGCCGTCGTGAAAGCGCTGCGAGTCGTGAGAGTCTTTCCAGGATTGCACCTCGAGGCCGCGCGGCGAGCGCTTGTTGAACTCGACGAAGCCGTCGCCGTCCCCGTCGCCGTAGTCGTCGATCCAGCGAAGCGCAGCCATGGCAGATCCCTTGAGGTTGCGCATGAGTGCGATGTCGTCCGTCCAGCGCCAGACCTCTGAGATCAGGATCAGGTAGAGCGGAGTCGCATCGACGGTGCCGTAGTAGCGCGGGAACCATCGCCGCGCCGCCTTGCCCTGGCGCACCTCGTGTGGGATCTTGCCGGGCTCCGCGTCGATCGAGGCATCGTCCTCCGTTGCCTGGAGCTCTGCGAGGACCTCGAGCGCCGTGCGCGCCAGCTCGGGGCCGAACAGCAAGGTCTGGAGACAGGTGATGATCGTGTCGCGGCCGAAGACGCTCATGAACCACGGCACGCCAGCGCCCGGAAGCTTGCCGATGCCGGTGTCGTCCGAGCGCATCCGCAGCGACGCGAGATCCGAGACCGACTGCGCGAAGGCATGCGAGAGCATCTCCCAGGACGTGCGAACTTGTGGCACCTTCAGCTGCCACGCGGACAGCGAGTCGCGAACGTGGCCGACTTCCTCTCCGAATCGCCGCTCTGCGAAGCGAGGCGCGACCTCCTCGCCGTCCGGGAGCGGGAAGATCCCGACATGCAGCGCCCAGTTTTCGCGCGGCTCGAGCGCGATCTTGAACGTGACCGTGGAGTCGCTCACCTCGCCCCGTTCCGAGAAAATCACCTGCGTCTTGAGCGGGAATTCGCTCTGCGTCTCGTCGGCGAGCAGGAACTGGTTGCGGTCGGGGTCGAAGGCCGCCGGCTGGGGCGGCGGCAGCGGATCGGCGTTCGGGTCGCCGAGAGAGAAGTCGTGGTCCTTGACGGCGAAGATGTCCGCGAAATCCGACGCGACCTGCAGCGCAAGCTCGAATTCGAGTGGCCGCTGCGCCGAGTTGTGGACGACGAAGGTGTCCTGCATTGCGCCGTCCCCGACGAAGCGCTCGCGCCTGATCGACAGCTCGTCGCGCTCGAGGTCGCCGGCAAGCGGGTTACGCGTGAAGAATGCGGCCGAGAAGTATTCGATCCGGCCCGACGAGAGCAGCAGCGGCCGCTTACCGTTGATCGTCATGTTCAGCCCGGAGAGAAACCTCGTGTCCTCCGCGAACAACCCTTCGACGTCGGCATGGAAGTCGCCGAGCTCGTCGCAGATGCAAAACGTCGAGCCTTCCAGGATGCGGAATTGCTCGGCCATCAGGTCCGGATTATGCGCGCCCCCGAGGATTGCGCGAGTGCCTTGACGACGAGCTCGTCCACGTTCACGTGCGGCGGGCGCGTAACGGCGAAGAGAACGCACTCGGCAATGTCGCCGGGAGTCATCGCCTCGACGCCTTCGTAGACTTTTCGCGCCGTCTCCTCGTCGCCCCGGAAGCGGACCCGGGAGAAGTCCGTCTCCACGAGCCCGGGGTCGACCGTCGTGATCCGGATCGGGCGACCGAGAAGATCCTCTCGCAGCGCATACGTGAAGCCGCGCACGGCGAACTTGGACGTCACGTAGAGCGCCCCGTTCGGATACGCCTGGCGGCCGGCGATCGAGCCCATGTTGACGATGTGCCCGCCGTCGCGCAGGTGCGGCAGGCAGAGGCGAGTCATGCGGATCAGCCCGTTGACGTTCGTCTCGAGCACCGTCTGCTCGTCGTCCTCGGTGCTCTGGTCGAAGGAATCGCGGCCGAGTGCGAGGCCGGCGGCGTTGACGAGGATGTCGAGTCCGTTCGCCGCCGCGCCGGCGACGAATCGCTCGCAGCTCGCCGGGTCGGTGACGTCGAGCACGCGGCCTGCGACCGGGGCTGCGATCAGATCCGGCCGGCGCGCCCCGCCGATCACCGTCGCCCCTTCGCGGGCGAGCGCCTGGGCCGTGGCTGCTCCGATCCCGCTGGACGCCCCGGTCACGATCGCGGTCTTACCGTCCAGAGCCGCCACAGAAGCACTCTAACGTCGGATCAGCGGCAGTTCCCCGCGCTGCGGCAGGCCCGGAGGCGCGTGTTCGACCTGGAGCGTCGATACCGGCCACGATCTCGCCCGCCATGACGCCCAGCAGCACGAGGCCTAAGTTAGCGACGCGTCAGTGGGCGAGGGCGGCCGGCGTCGACCGCCAGCGGCGTCCCCGGCTCGCATTCCACGAAGAGTCCCGCGCGGCAGCCGCAGCGCGGGCATGTCGGCAGATCCCACCTCCGGTGTGAAACGTACAAACACCGGCAGGCAGTGCATTCGAAGCACGGGATTCGGCTGCCCACGTCTGAGGAGACCTCGGACCCCACCGAAACTTGCGGGCGGCCGATGCCGGAGAAGCCCGACTCGCGCTGAGCACCTCAGCTGTCCCACCAGCCGGTGCCTCAGTCGACGAGAGCAGGCTTACCTGCGCACGACGAGCCTGTCGCCCTCGGCGGCGGCGATCTCGAGCACGCGCCTGGATCCGTCAGCGGCGTTGAGCTCGAGCTCGTCCCCGTCGAGCTTCCACGTGCCTTCCGCGGATTCAGGCCGATCCGTGGGTCCGGGCGCGCTCTCGGTGTAGCTGCCGTCGGCACGGAGGTCGAGCGCTGCCCGACCGCGAGAGGGCGGGAATCCATAAGAGGCCGGCCGGAAGACCATCTCACCCTCGGCGTCTTCTTCGTGCGAGTGCACCCAATGCCGTTGCAGAGCAGCGCGGTCGACCGTCATCGCCCGACCTTCTTTCGCGGGCCGGCAAGCGTGGCGTTCATCCGCGCCACCTGACCGGCGGTGAACATCACCATCGCGGCGTCATCGACGTAGTCCATGTAGTCCATGAACATGTCACCGTTCGGGCCGTTGTTGCAAGAGATGTGCGGGAACTTCGGCTTTCCGTAGTTGGGAAGCTGCGCGTTCGGCGTGTCGGTGACGTAGTCGGTGCCTCCACAGTCGTTACGGTCGCCCCAGATGTGGATCAGGTTCAGCCAGTGGCCGACCTCGTGCGTCGCCGTCCGCCCCAGGTCGAACGGCGACTGGACCGCGCCCATCGTCCCGAAGGCGGTGTAGAGAATGACGACGCCGTCCGTCGCTGCCGGTCCGCCTGGAAACTGTGCGTAGCCGAGCAATCCATCGCCAAGGTTGCAGACCCAGAGGTTCAGGTAGCGGTCCCTCGGCCAGGCGGCACTCCCTCCGGTAGTCGCTCGCTTCACCGAGTCGCCGGTCCCGAAGGAGTCACGCGTCGTCTTGGTGCGCGTGATCCCGGTCGTGGCCTTGCCCTTCGGGTCCTTGGTCGCCAGGGCGAACTGGATGTTTGGATCGGTGACGAACCCTTTCCAGACGTCCGGGACGGTGCTCGTGTCGCTGTTGTTCGCGCGGTAGTCACGGTTCAGCGCGTCGATTTGGCTCTTCACCTGCGCGTCGGAGATGTTCTCCGGGTCGCGCTTATAGACGACGTGGACTACGACGGGGATCGTGATCAGCTGACGGGTTACGCGCTGCGCCTGGCCTGACTGGATGCTCCGTCGAATCCCCTGCTCGATCCCGTTCTGTCGCGCGCGGAACGCGGGATACATCTCGCACAGGCGCTCGTGCGCCTGCTGCGTCCCGCACTGTCGTCGCTTCGGCGCCGGACTCATGGACGAACTCCTTTCCTCGGGTCGAGGAGAGCGGTGCCGCAGCGAGTCCGGAGCGTTGCACTCTCAACAGAAGTCGTCAAGAGCCTTGACAGACCAGCGTCAGAAGGTCCAAGCTTTTCTTTGGCGACGACAAGGTGAGCCGTTGCCTGCGGCCTTACGGCTTCCAGGAGGAGGGGAACGCGTATGGCCGCTGAGGACCTAGAGCACAACGTCGACCTCGTCTGCGAAGGCGGGGGTGTGAAAGGCATCGGGCTCGCCGGCGCGTACAGCGTGCTGGAGGAGCGGGGCTACCGACCGGTCAACGTCGCCGGCACGTCTGCGGGTGCGATCACGGCGGCCCTGATCGCGGCCGGATACAGCGCGGACGAGCTGAAGGAGATCGTCTTCGGGATGGACTTCCGCCGCTTCGAGGACAAGAGCTGGGAGGATCGGATCCCGCTCGCCGGCGTGCCGTTGAGCATTCTCCTGACGAACGGGATCTACAAGGGCGAAGCGTTTCTCGAGTGGATCCGCGGGCTGCTCGCGGAGAAGAACGTCTACACCTTTGCGGACCTGCGCGCGGACTGGGACGAGCCGAAGTTCGAGTCGCGCCTACAGGTGATCGCGTCCGACATTAGCTCCCGCCAGCTGCTCGTCCTGCCGCGCGATGCCGAGGTGCTCGGTTCCAGGTGGGACGCGCTGGAGGTGGCGACCGCCGTCCGGATGAGCATGTCGATCCCGATCTTCTTCGAGACCGTTCGCGTCCCGAACCCGAAGACGAACCACGAGCACGTGATCGTCGACGGCGGCATGCTGTCGAACTACCCAGTGTGGCTCTTCGACCGCGCGGACGGAAAGGCGCCCCGCTGGCCAACCTTTGGACTGCTCCTCGTCGAGCCCGATCCGAAGGTTCCGATCACCGAGCGGATCCCGAAGCCGGAGCATGCGCCGCGCGGCGCCCGCGGGCTCGTGACGCTTCTGTCGAGCATGGTGCACACGATGATGGAGGCGCACGACCGGCTCTACGTCGAGAAGGCCGAATACGCGCGCACGATCCCAATCCCGACGCTGGGCGTGCATACGACGGAGTTCGACATCACGCACGATCGAGCGCAGGCGCTGTACGACTCGGGCCGCGATGCCGCCACGGCGTTCTTGGACACCTGGAACTTCGAGGCGTACATCGCCGAGTTCCGGACCGGCAAAGAGCAGTCGCGTCGCGAGGACATCGCGCACGAGCTCGAGAAAACGGCCGTCGCTTGAGTACGCACGCGCCTTCCCTGCCTGCGAACGAGCGCGCCCTGAGGCACCGCAAGAACGCGGACCACCTCACGCCGTCTCAGCTCGCAACGCTCCAGGGAGCCTTCGGCGCCGTCCAGGCGATCGCCGACGATCGAGGCTACGCGCACTGGGCCGGGATCCACGGTCTCCCACTCCCGATGTATTGCCAGCACGGAACGCGGATCTTCCTGCCGTGGCACAGGGCCTACCTCTACTTCTTCGAGCTCGCGCTTCGCGATCAAGTAAGCGCGGCGGCGCTCGTCTGGTGGGACTGGACATCCGTCACGTCGCACACCAAGGGGATCCCGGCGGCATATTCGCAGCGCCGCGTCGGCGGAATGACCAACCCGCTCTTCTCAGCAGCCGTGCCTCCGCCGGCTCGCGTCAACGGTCAGCCCCGCCAGACGACTCGCGCGTCGGACACGCCCGCCTCGCTTCCCTCTGTCGCCCAGGTGCAGGCGATCCTTCAGCTACCCGACTTCCTCGACTTCCAGAGCCAGCTCGAAAACATCCACAACCAGATCCACGTTTGGGTCGGCGGGACGATGGGCCAGATTCCCTGGGCGGCCTACGATCCGATCTTCTTTGCGCACCACGCGATGATCGATCGCCTCTGGCGCCTCTGGCAGCTGCAACACCCGAGTCCCACGTTCCCGCCGGGACTGCTGACTCAGGCTCTGCCACCCTTCAGTTTGACCGTCGCCGACACGCTCGACATCAAGCTGCTCGGCTACGACTACGCATCCGCGACCACGCACGCGGTGGCGGGCTGACATGGCCGTCACGATCGAGCTCGACCGCCCGCCGCTCCTGCCGGACGCGTTCACGCGCGCAGATCTCGAGTTCCGTGGCGTCGATCACTCCGGGCCATCCTTCGAGGCGAGGGTCTTCCTGAACAACAAGCGGGCGGGTGCGGGCACGGCGACTGATCCCGCCGGAGGCTATGCCGGTTCGTTCTACGTCTTCGGTCACGGCGGCTGCTTCGGCGAGCTCGGACATTGCGACATCCCGGTGGGCCCGCGAGGTCCATTCGACAAGCGTCTTGCGCATCCGCTCACGCCGCAGTTCAAGACGGTCATCGTGACCGACGCGCTCCGGCGCTTGCTCCAGGCGTCCGACGACGACAAGGTCAGCGTCACCGTCGTGCCGGTCGTGCCGGAGAGTCAGGTTTCCCGGGTCGACAAGGCCGTGGATCCGTTGAAGTTCGAGAGCGTCAGCCTCATCACATACGAGGCGGCTTCGCCCGACGGCGCCGTCGCGCCATGACCGGGGTCGCAGAACGCCTCGTGGAGCGGCGCTCTCGGTGGCGGCTCGTGTGGGACGCGATCCGCGGCCGCGAACAGGCGGCTCCCTCCCCCTACGACGCTTCCGTCTCGTTCGGGGAGCTCGTCTGGGCGCATCAGGAGCGGCAGAAGGAGGCCTACGCGGGCATGCTCAACGGTCCGTGGGAGAAGGAATATCGCCGGCGGCTCAAGCTATTCAAGGCGCAGCACGGCGAGATCTTCGAGTCGTACTGGTGTCGTTACGAAGCATCGGGCGTCGCGTTGACCGAGAAGGTGCTCCCCCGCAAGCTTTCGAACTTCCTACGTCGCGACGCGATCCTGCGACTTCACGCGGCCACCGACTGGCGTACCGCGAATGCCGCTGAGATCGCGACGTGCCTGCACAAGTGGGAGA
>VAXU01000041.1 GCA_005885125.1 Actinomycetota bacterium | reverse complement strand
AGTGGACGCGTGTCGAACGGCTCGTAGCCGAGCCGGGCGGCGATCTCTTCGCTGGTCGGACGTGTCCCCTCGGCGAACAGGTTGCGCAGGATCTCCCCGGTCGCCGGGCTGCGCCACCAGTCCTCGCCGACCTCCTGCACGAGGTACGACCGGAGCTGCGCGTGCCGGATCCAGGCGCGCAGGTAGTCGGCCGAATAGAAGCCGGCGTCCATGTCGGCGAGATACGCGTCGGCCCGGTAGACCATCCCGATCGAGGCCGTCAACCGGCGGGCGTAGTCCTCGCTCTCGGTCCCGGCGCGCTCGAAATCGGCCCAGAGGTCGAGCTCGAACTGAAGCTTGGCCGTGTACCGGCGGAAGAGCGCTGACTCGAGGAAGACGGTCGCTTCGGCGTTCTCCCGCGCCTCGTCGTCGGAGAGCCCGAGGTGCTGCGCGTGCCAGCCCGGCTCCCGCGAGATCGCCTCGCAGATGTACGAGTAGATCTCCGTCAGCGCATGGTCGCGCGAGATCCGGCGGAACGTGTACGGAAGCTTCGGGTCGACGCTCGCATAGTGGAGAGCGTGGCCTGCCTCGTGCAGGAAGGCCTGGTAGTCGTGCAGCCCGCCCTGCGCGCGCGTGATGAGATGGACGACCCGCGGCGGGTCGGATGCGATCACGCAGGCGCGCGGCGCCTTCTGCGGACGGTCGTCGAGGTCGAGGCGGATCGTCGTGCGCGTCATGTCGAAGCCGAGCGCCGCGAGCGTCTCGAGGCAGACATCCGTCGCGCGCTCTTTCGTGTACGTCGATTCGAGGGGAGACAGCCGGCGGATGTACGAGAAATGCGCCGACGACGGCTGCTGCTCGCGCTCGGGGCCGAGCAGCCGCTCGAACCACTTCTTGCGGAGTGCGAGAAAGCGCTCCTCGATCTGCTCGTTTGCAGCCTGCAGGACCGAAGCGAGCTCGTGCATCGAGATCTGCTTCTCCTCCTCGCTGCGAGCGATCGGATCCGGCTCCCCTGAGAGGTCCGCCTCCAGCTCTTCGTAGGCGCGAACGAGGTCGAGCCGCTGCTCGTTGAATGCGGCCGAGCGCTCGTGGTAGCGCTCGCCGAGCTCCTTCCGATCGGCGTAGCCGTCGAGCACCGCGAGCTTCGCCTGCGCGGTGCGCAACGGCATCTGCTCGCCTTTGAACTCGACGCGTGCCGCGAGGATCGCGTTCTCGAGCTCGTCGTCGCGCTCGGCGAGCTCGGCGGCGATCAGCCCGCCTTCGCAGGTCTTGCGCAACCGGTACAGCCACTCGCGCTGGTCGTCGTCGGCGCGGTCCTCCTCGTCCCGGAGGGCGCGCAGCTGCTCGCGGCTGAACAGATCCGCGTACCGGGCGACGATCGCGGCCTGCTCCGAGACCTCCTTCTCGCCCACGCGAACAGCGCGCCCCTCTTCGGAGCGCTCGTACAGGTACCGCTGGATCTGCTCCTCGAATTCCGCCGGCGAGCGGACGGCCGTCGTCGACATCGATCGGACTTTACCCAGCGAGCGCCCGTGCATCGCCACCTGCGTCGTCGGTTAGGCACGCGAAATCTCCTCCAGCAAGACCGCGGCGTTCTCGACGCCGACGTGGACGTCGAGCAAAGCGAGTCGACGGCTCGGTCCGCGCGCTGCCCGCGGGCCGGTCGGACTGGGCGTTCTCACCGACGCCAGAAGTCGATGGAAAACGCTATGGAAAACGGCCGGGAATCCGCCCGAATCCACATCCGGCGACTCTTCGTTTACCTATTGAAAATGAGAAGCCGGGAGTCAGGGCAGAAACCGAAGCGGCAACGCGGCACGCCGTTACCGAAACCCACGCCGCAGTTCCGACGCCGTGCTTGGCTGGACTTCCAGCGCTCCCTCGACCCGCTCGCGCCCCCTAAGCAGCTGAAGTCGCGGCCGCCGCGCTGAGCCGCCGCAACGACTCCTCCTTGCCGAGCAGCTCGAGGCTCTCGAACAATCCGGGCGACACCTTCGAGCCGGTGACAGCGATCCGGATCGGCTGAAAGGCCTTGCGCGGCGAGAGCTCGAGTCGCTCGGCGAGACCGCGGAGCGCCGCCTCGATCTCGGCCGCGCGGAACGGCTCGACGCGCTCCAGCTCGTCGCGCGCAGCGGCGACGACAGGGGTGTCGCCGTCGAGCAGCGCGGGGTCGGGCTCGATCTCGCGGAAGAGGAAGCCCGCGAACTCGGCGAACTGGCCGAAGCGCTCGATCTTGTCCTGCACGAGCGGCGCGGCCCGCCGCACGAGCTCCTCGTCCCAGTCGTACCCCTGCTCGCGGAGGAACCGCACGAGCTCGTCCGCGTATTCCTCCGGCGGCAGTGCGCGCAGGTAGACGCCGTTCATCCAGTCCAGCTTCTGGTAGTCGAAGGCTGCGGGACTGGGCACCACACGCTCGAGCGTGAAGCGTTCGACGAGCTCGTCGCGCGACATGATCGTCGTCTTGTCGTCGTAGCTCCAGCCGAGCAGCGCGAGGAAGTTCATCAGCGCAGACGGGTGGTAGCCGTCGCGGCGGAAGTCGTCGATGTTCACCGAGCCGTGGCGCTTCGACAATTGCTTCCCGTCCGCGCCGAGCACGTGCGACACGTGCGCGTAGACGGGGAGCTCTGCACCGACGGCATGGATGATGTTGATCTGCTTCGGCGTGTTCGAGATGTGATCCTCGCCGCGGATGACGTGCGTGATGCCGTCCCAGACGTCCTCCATCGGCGAGGCGAAGTTGTATGTCGGCCGCCCGTCCGAACGGACAAGCACCAGGTCCTCGAGCTTTTCGTTGGGGAACTCGACGTGGCCTCGGACGACGTCGTCCCACGCCGTCGCTCCCTCGTCGGGCATGCGGAACCGGATCGCACCCTCGTCCTCGTACGCCTTTCCTTCGTCCACGAGCCGCCGGGCGACCTCCGCGCAGTCGGCCATGCGGTCGAGCTGGAACGTGACGGGACCGTCCCAGTCGAGTCCCAGCCAGCGCAGCGACTCCTGGATGTGCGCCGCTGCCTCGGCGACCTCCCGGCTCGTGTCGGTGTTCTCGATCCGCAGCCGGAACTCGCCGCCGTGATGGCGTGCGAAGAGCCAGTTGAAGAGCGCCGTGCGGACATTCCCGATGTGGATGAGCCCCGTCGGGCTGGGCGCCATGCGGACGCGAACGGACACGCAGAAATCCTACGCGCGTCCGTCGCCGGCCCGTCCGGTCAGAACGGCTGTGGATGAAAAGTCACACTTTTGTTTCATTGGGGTCAGACCGTGGTGTTTTCAGCCACGGCTCGGGTGGCGTGCGGGGTCGTTAGCCTTGCGGCGTGTTGTTCGGAGCCCACTGCTCGGGCGGGGTCAAGAAGGCGCTCGACAACGCGGTGGCGATGGGTGCCGACGCCGTCCAGTTGTTCGTGCAGAGCCCGCGCACCTGGCGGTTTCCGAACCACGACCCGGACGACCTCGCGCGCTTCCGAGACCGGCGCGCCGAGACGGGGATCGCCGCCGCCGCCGTCCACGCGCTCTACCTCGTCAATCTCGCGACACCCGACGACGCGATGTACGAGAAGAGCGTCGAGACGATGCGCGCGACCGTCGATGCGGCCTGCGCACTCGAGGCAGATGCCGTCATCTTCCACGTCGGGTCGCACCTCGGAGCCGGCTTCGAGGCCGGGCTCGAGCGCGTCGTCCCGGCGCTCGCCCAAGTGCTCGACCGCTGTTCGGAGACGACGTGGCTGCTGATGGAGAACACGGCGGGAGCCGGCGGCACGATCGGCCGCTCGCTCGACGAGCTCGTCACCATCTTCGATGCGCTGTCACGGCATGCTCGGCTCGGCGTCTGCCTCGATTCGTGCCACCTGTACGCGTCGGGGACCGACGTCACGCACCGCGCCGCGCTCGACGCGCTCCTCGCCGATCTCGACGCACGCATGGGGCTCGACCGCCTGCGCGCGCTGCATGCGAACGACTCGAAGGCGCCGCTCGGCTCGAACCGCGACCGCCACGACAACATCGGCGATGGACTGATCGGCGAGGGGCTCGGCGCGTTCATCGCCCATCCAAAGCTGCAGGAATTGCCCGTGTACCTCGAGGTCCCGGGCCAGGACGGCCACGGCCCGAACGCAGAGGAGCTCGAGAAGCTGCGTGACCTCCACGCGCGCTGGCAGTAGCTACCGCTGGACGATCCTCGCGGCGGGCGTCGTCGCCCAGGCGAGCTTCTCCGCGATCCTGCTCGGGCTACCGGCGATCGCCCCACAGATCCGGCACGGCTACGGACTGACCCTGACGCAGGTGGGCGTCGTGCTCGCCGCGCTCAACTTCGGCCTGTTCGTGACGCTGCTGCCCTGGGGGATCGTCGCCGACCGGATCGGCGAGCGCGCCGTGCTTGCGACCGGCCTGACCGGTTGCGCCGCGGCCCTGGTCGTCGCCGGGTTCACGTCCTCGTTCGGCGCCCTCGTCGCCGCTCTCGCCGCCGCGGGCGCCCTCGGCGGCGGCACGCAGTCCGCGAGCGGCCGCGCTGTGATGAGCTGGTTCGGGCCCGAGGAGCGCGGGCTTGCACTCGGAATCCGCCAGACCGCGGTTCCACTCGGTGGCGCGATTGCGGCGGGCGCGCTCCCCGCGCTGAGCGCGCACATCAGTCTGCGCGCCGCATTCTTCGGGCTGGCAGCAGGCTGCGTCGCTGCGGCTGCGATCGGCACGGCACTGCTGCGGTCGGAGACCACAGAGGCCGACGAGCACGAGAACGCGTCGCCGCCTTTGCGCAACCCGCGCGTCTGGCTGCTCTGCGCCGCGGGCACGTTCTACGTCACGACGCAGATCAGCCTGATCGGGTTCCTCGTTCTCTTCCTGCACGACGACCGCGGCGTCTCGACCGCGGCATCGGCGGGGGTGCTCGCCGGCACGCAGGTGCTCGGCGGCGCTGCGCGGATCGTCGTCGGCCGGTGGTCCGACCGGATTCGTGCACGGATCGTCCCGCTCCGGCAGCTGGCGCTCGCACTCGCGGTCGCCGCCGGAGCATCCGCGCTGCTCGTCCATGCGTCGCTCTGGCTGCTCGTCCCGGCGCTCGCCGTCGCGGGGACGCTCGGGCTCTCTTGGAACGGTCTCTCGTTCACGGCGGCCGCCGAGGCGGCGGGTCGTCGGCGGAGCGGAGCCGCCATCGGCCTTCAGCAGACCTTCCTGTCCGGCGGCGGGATCGTCGCGCCGATCGCGTTCGCCGCGATCGTCCACGCGACCTCGTGGCGCCTCGGCTTCGCCCTGGCGGCCGCGAGCCCGCTCTTCGGCTACGCGCTGCTCAGTCCGTTAGCAGAGCGACGATCTTGAAGGTCGGCGACCCGGCCGGCAGCTCGTGGAACTCCGGGTTCTGGCACCCCAGCTCGCCCGCGCGCTGAGCCCCGTAGCACTCCTCGACCTCGACGCGGCACATCGGGAGCGGCGTCCGCACTGCTCGCACCGCGCCGAACCCGCCGCCCCGGACTTCGGCCGCGCGCAGCAGCTCCAGGTCGATCTCGACCTCGTACACCTTCTGCATGCACCCGACGTAGGTGTGCCCGAACTCCTCGTAGGCGTAGACGAACGGACACGCCCGCTCGAGACAGGCGGAGGGATAGACGACCTTGTCGCAGTGGACGTCGCAGCGCCGGCACTCGAGCTCGTCCTGCGGACGGAGCGGAAGCGTGGCCGCGCGCTGCGGTTGCGGTGTCATGACGGAATTGTCCTGCTCGAAACACGCCGCCGCAAGACTTGACAAAGGGAGGTTATTTCTGCTTGGCCGCGAACGAGTCAGAGTTCGCCGACGAGCCGGCGCACGATGTTGAGGACGTCGACCTGCGTAAAGGCGCGGTAGTCCGGCACGGCATCGTCCTCGTCCTCCTCCGCGCGGAACCACATCGCCTGCACCGTTCGCATGCCGACGTCGCGCGCACCGCGAACGTCCGCGTACAGCCGGTCGCCGACGAACAGCGCCCGCTCCGCGGGTACGGCGAGCCGCTCGAGCGCTGCCTGGAAGATCTCCGCCCGCGGCTTGCGCACGCCGACCTCGGAGGAGAAGACGACCGCGTCGAGACGCTCTGCGAGCTCCTGCTCTTCGAGGTCTCGCATCAGGATCCACGGCGGATCCATCGAGTTCGACACCAGCCCCGTCTTCAACCCGCGCTCGCGCAAGGCATCGAGCAGCGCGACGCTCATCGACGCAGGCCGCCGCGCCGGCGCCCACGCGGCGTGCTCGGCGATGAGGTACGCCCGCAGCGCCTCGTCGTCGACGTCGACGCCGCTCTCTGAGAGCATCGTCCGGACGAGCGGCTCGTATTCGACCTCCTCGGGGATCTCCCAGTCCGAGAGCTTCGCCTCCGCGCGATAGCGCGCCGTGACGGGCCCCGCGCGGTCCGGCGGGGCGCCGACCGCCTCCAGCCCGGCCCGGACGCCCGCCTCGACGAGCTCGTCCTCCCACACCCAGTCCATCAGCGTGTGACCCCAGTCGAAGAGGACTGCATCGAGCACCCGGTTAGGCTAACCGGGTGGCGCGCAGACTCCTCTGGGCCTCGCTCGCGCTCGCGCCGCTGACGCTGCTCCTCGATGTTCTCGTGCACCCAGGGAAGGTCGTGCTCTTCGTGCTCGCCGCGGTTGCGCTGATCCCGCTTGCGTGGCTGATCGGCGAGTCGACGGAGCACGCAGCCGAGCACACGGGCGCACGCATCGGCGGTCTCCTGAACGCGAGCTTTGGGAATGCGCCCGAGTTGATCATCGCGCTGGTCGCGGTCGGCGACTCGCTCCCGAATGTCGTCCGCGGCTCGATGGCCGGGAGCATTGTCTCGAACATCCTGCTCGTGCTGGGCGCGGGGATGCTGCTCGGACCGGACGATGCGGAGCTGGATCTCCGCTCACTGGGCGTCCAACTCGGGCTCGTCGCGATCGCGGTCGTGCTCCTGCTGATCCCGTCGATCCCTGGTTGGCACGGCGACCCCGACCGCCACTCGCTCGCCGTGCTCAGCATCGGGCCCGCGGTCGCGCTGCTCGCGCTGTATCTCGTCACCACCACCATCGGTCTCCGTCGGATCTCACTGCCGGACGAGCAAGCCGACGGCGGCTGGAGCCTGCGCACATCTCTCGCAGTGCTCGCGGTCGCAACCGTCCTGACCGCGTTGATCAGCAAGGTCCTCGTCCATTCGCTCGAAGCCTTCGCGCACGCCGCGCACCTGACCGAGTTCTTCATCGCGATCGTGATCGTCGCCATCGTCGGCAATGCGGCCGAGCACGGCGGCGCCGTCGTGATCGCCCGCCGTGGGAAGATGAAGCTGGCGACCGAGATCGCGATCTCCTCCAGCGCGCAGGTTGGACTGCTCGTCGTCCCCGGCGTGATGCTCCTCTCGTTCGCGTTCGCCCACCCGCTCACGCTTGCGTTTCGGCCCGTGGAGCTCGCCGCGATGGGCGCGGCAGCGGCGTTCGTGGCCGTGGTGATCCGCGACGGGCGGTCGCGAAGGTGGGAAGGAGCCCTACTCGTCGCGGTCTACGCAGCTATGGTGATCGCGTTCCTGTTCGCCGGCGACAGGGGCGGTTAACCGTACCTCCGATGGGCGGGAATCCCACATTGTCGGAGCGGTCGGCTCTTGCCACACTCGAAAGACCTTGACTTGGAGGAACACGTGAACGCACTCGCAGCCACCGCCGCCGCCGAAGCGGAGGCAGCCCCCCGCGGCCCTGTCGTCGCGGCCGAGGACATCACCCGCCGCTACGGCGAGGGAGAGACAGCGGTCGACGCGCTCCGCGGCGTGTCGCTCGAAGTGTCCCGCGGCCAGCTGACCGCCGTCATGGGGCCGTCGGGATCCGGGAAGTCGACGCTCATGCACATCCTGGCCGGTCTCGACCGGCCGACCTCGGGCGAGGTCCAGATCGAAGGAATCGAGATCACGAAGCTCAAGGACACGGACCTGACGAAGCTCCGTCGCCGGCACATCGGGTTCATCTTCCAGTTCTTCAACCTGCTGCCGATGCTGACGGCCGAGGAGAACGTCGTCCTGCCGCTGACGATCGCCGGCGAGAAGCCGGACAAGAAGTGGATCTCCGAGCTGCTCGCCAAGATCGGGCTCGCCGACCGCCGCGACCACCGGCCGGCCGAGCTCTCCGGGGGCCAGCAGCAGCGCGTCGCGATCGGCCGCGCGCTCGTCAGCCGGCCGACCGTCGTCTTCGCGGACGAGCCCACCGGGAACCTCGACTCGAAGACGAGCGACGAGATCCTCGGGTTGATGCGCGACTCCGTCGACAGCCTCGGCCAGACGACCGTGATGGTGACGCACGACGCGCGGGCGGCGGCGATCGCGGACCGGATCCTGTTCCTCGACGACGGCCTCGTCGTCAAGGACGTCGGCCGCTGCGACGCGCACGAGGTGCTCACGATTCTGGACGAGCTCGCAGCCTGATGCTCGGCGTCACGCTGAAGGGCCTCGCAGGCCGCAAGATCCGCGCCGTTCTGACGGGATTCGCGATCGTTCTGGGCGTCGCGATGATGAGCGGCACCTTCGTTCTCACGGACACGATCAACGCCGCGTTCACCTCGATCTTCAAGGAGTCGTACAAGAACGCGGACGCGGTCATCAGCGGCAAGACGGCCTTCACGAACGACCACGGCCCGTCGAGATCACTTTCCCGTCGCGCCCGACGAGCGCGCCGGGAAAGATATCTCGACGGGCGGCGCGCCGCAGCTCGCGTCGAGCGTCGATCCGGACTCCGACCAGCGGTTCAACCCGCTCGTGCTCGACTCGGGCACGTGGCCGCGTGGCTCGAACCAGGTCGCGATCGACTCGCACACGGCGAGCAAGAAGCACTACTCGGTCGGTGACACGATCGGCGTCGAGGCCCGCGGGCCGGTTCGGCAGTTCCGCATCAGCGGCGTCGTCAAGTTCCCGGGAATCTCGATCGGAAGCGCGACGATCGCCGTCTTCGACCGCCCGACGGCCCAGAAGCTCCTCCACCGGGTCGGCAAGCTCGACCTGATCCGCGTCGAGGCGAAGAGCGGTGTGGCGACGCCCAAGCTGATCACGGAGATCCGGCCGCTCCTGCCGCCGTCGGCACAGGTACGCGACGCGGCCGCGCAGGTGAAGGAGGACAAGAAGGGCGTCAACGGGTTCACGAGCTTCATCGAGAACTTCCTGCTCGCGTTCGCGGGGATCGCGCTCTTCGTCGGCAGCTTCGTGATCGCCAACACGCTGTCGATCACGATCGCGCAGCGCATGCGCGAGTTCGCGACGCTCCGGACAATCGGCGCGACGCGCCGGCAGATCCTTCGCTCGGTGATCGTCGAGGCGCTCGTGATCGGCGTCGTCGGCTCGGTCACCGGACTGTTCCTCGGGCTTGGCCTCGCCAAGGGGCTGAACAAGGTCTTCGTCGCGGCGGGAATCGACCTGCCGACGGCCGGAACGATCTTCGCGACGCGAACGGTCGTCGTCTCCCTGATCGTCGGGACGGTGATCACCCTCGTCGCCAGCCTGCGCCCGGCACTGCGCGCGACGCGCGTGCCGCCGATCGCCGCGGTCCGCGAGGGCGCAGAGCTGCCCCCCGGCCGCTTCGCCCGCTGGACGCCTGTCCTCTCGGTCGTCACGCTCGCGCTTGGCGTGCTCCTGCTCCTCTACGGCGTGCTCGCGCACGGGCTGGCGACCGCCAACCGGCTGTCGTCGCTCGGCTTCGGCATCCTGCTCCTCTTCTTCGGCGTCGCGGCGAACGCATCGCGCCTCGTCCGCCCGCTTGCGTCCGTGCTCGGCTGGCCCGCCACACGGATCGGCGGTGCGGCAGGCGAGCTCGCCCGCGACAACACGATGCGGAATCCCAAGCGGACCGCCTCGACGGCGTCGGCGCTGATGATCGGCCTGGCGCTCGTCACGTTCGTGGCCATCCTGGGCCAGGGGATCCGCTCGTCGTTCGAGAGCGCGGTGAACGATCTGTTCAAGGGCGACTACGCGCTGACGTCGGAGAACACCTTCACGCCGCTGTCGGTCGCGGCGGAGAAAGCGGTGCGAAACGCTCAGGGCGTGACGGCGGTCTCGGGCGTTCGCGCCGGCTCGGCGCGGTACTTCAACAGCACGCAGAACCTGACCGCGGTCGACCCGGAGCTGCCAAAGGTCGTGCACCTCGACTGGAAGGAAGGTTCCAGCACGGTGCCGACGCAGCTCGGTCGGAACGGCGCGTTCGTCGACGACAAGTTCGCAAAGAAGCATCACCTCCACGTCGGCTCGCCGATCACGGTCGAGACGCCGACGGCGAAGTTCCTGAAGCTTCGAGTGGACGGCGTGTTCAAGCTGCCGAAGGGTGGCTCCCCGTTCGCACCCGTCACGATCTCGAACGAGCTGTTCGACGCGAACTACGTCAATCCCGAGAACGAGATGGTGTTCCTCAACATCGGCGGCGGTGTCAGCGATGCGAATACGAAGGCCCTCGAGCAGCCGCTCAAGGGTTTCGCAGATGCGAAGATCCAGACCTCTTCGCAGTTCAAGACGAACTTCGAGAAGCCGCTCAACAACATCCTGAGCCTCCTCTACGTCTTGCTCGCGCTGTCGGTGATCGTCAGCCTGTTCGGGATCGTGAACACGCTCGTCCTCACGGTGTTCGAGCGCACGCGCGAGCTCGGGATGCTCCGCGCAGTCGGGATGACGCGGCGGCAGACGCGGCGCATGATCCGGCACGAGAGCATCGTCACGTCGCTGATCGGCGCGGCGCTCGGGATGGTCGTCGGGTTCTTCCTGGCGATCCTCGTCACGCACGCGCTGTCGAGCGAGGGGATCGTGTTCGCCGTTCCCTACCTGACGCTCGTCTACTTCGTGATCGCGGCGATCATCGTCGGAATCGTCGCGGCGATCTGGCCCGCGCGCCGGGCGGCGCGGCTCAACGTGCTCGAGGCGCTGCAGTACGAATAGGTGACTGGACGCCGAGCGCGCGCGGAATGGCTTCGACCGCGCGCCCGACGTCCTCGTCGCTGATTCCAAGGTAGGTCGCGACCCGGAGGACGCCCGGGCGGAGCGCGCCGACGAGGACGCCCTCGCTCGCGATCCGCTCGCGCGCCTCCGCCGCGTCGATTCCCATCGAGCCGACGTCGACGCCGACGAAGTTCGTCTCGACTGTGTTCGGGTCGACCGGAAGGCCCGCGGCGGCGAGCCCCTCGGCAAGCCGGCGCGCGCGCCTGTGATCCTCCGCGAGCCGCTCGACGTGATGGTCGAGCGCATACAGCGCGGCGGCAGCGACGATGCCTGCCTGGCGCATCGCCCCGCCGAAGAGGAACTTTCCCTGCCACGCGGCCTCGATCCGTTCAGCGGAGCCGGCGAGCACGGCGCCGAGCGGGCAGCCGAGCCCCTTCGAGAAGCAGACCGTGACGGTGTCGGCGAGGCGGCCGTACTCGGCGGGCGGCACGCTCGCGGCGACCGACGCGTTCAGCAGGCGGGCGCCGTCGAGGTGGACCGCAAGGCCGAGGTCGCGTGCCGTCGCGACGACGCGGGCGAACTCGTCGACCGGCCAGACGCGGCCGCCGGCACTGCGGTGCGTGTTCTCGAGGACGACGACGCTCGCCGGCTCGAGGTCTTCCGAGGTCTTGGCGATCTCGCGGAGTTGCTCCGGCGCAAGCCGGCCCGCCACGCCCGGCAACCCGCGCATCACGAGGCCGGAGTGGACGGCCGGCCCGCCCGCCTCGTAGATGAGCACGTGCGTCCGCTCCTCGGCGATCAGCAGGCAGCCGGGCCGCGTGAGGATCTTCAGCGCGATCTGGTTCGCCATCGTCGCCGTCGGCAGGAACAGCGCAGCCTCCTGGCCGAGCAGTTCGGCGGCGCGGCGCTGAAGCTCGTTGACGGTCGGGTCCTCGCGCTGCTGCTCGTCGCCGACCTCGGCGGCAGCCATCGCGGCCCGCATCTCGGAGGTCGGCTTCGTCGCGGTGTCCGAGCGGAGGTCGATCACGGCCGCAATTCTGCCTTTCTGCGCTCCCTCGTCGGATGGATGCGGGGCTCCGAGCGGTCTGCCGATACAGGGAGAGGATGCCGTCCCCGAACTCAGCGCCCCTGGGCAAGGGCCTCCGCCTTGCGGGGCAGCCGCCGCGGCTGGATCACACGTTCTTCGCGGACGAGGTGCGGCCGATGCTGGGCTGGATCCTCGTCAAACGCGGCCTGATCACCGCCGAGCAGCTCGACATCGCGCTCGCGGACTGCAAGGCCACCGGGATGCGCCTCGGCGAGCAGCTGATCGCGCGCGGCTGGCTGTTCGAGGGCGACCTGGCGCGGGCGCTCGCGATGCAGTTCGAGCTCGAGTACGTCGACCTGACCGTCTCCTCGCTCGATCTCTACGTCGCGCGGATGCTTCCGTTGGAGGTCGCGCGCCGGATGTTCGCCGTCCCCGTGCGCTGGGGCGGCGACAACGAGATCGTCGTCGCAGTCGCGGATCCCGGCGACGCGGACGTCGCGGCGCTCGAGCAGATCCTCCGGCACAAGGTGAGGATCGCGGTCGGCGAGCGGTCGGCGATCCAGTCGGCCTGGCGCTTCGTCCGCCAGTAGGCCGCCCGGCTAGTTGATCGCGCCCTCCCACGGCGCGAGCGTCGTTCCCTCGTACGCCCGGGGCTCGTCGGACAAATTCAGTACAACGGTCGAGTCGCCGCGCCGATAGGCCCACACGCCGTCCGGTGCCTCGAGCGGCTCGTACGAGCCCGACTGGAAATCGGCGTTCGAACGCCGGAGCGCGATCACGTCGCGGACGAAGTTGAGAATCGACTTTGGATCTGCGCGCTCGTCCTCGACGTTGCGCGTCGTCTCGCCGAGCGGAAGCCACGGGTCGCTCCAGCCGCCGTCGCTCGTCCACGGCATCGGCGTGCGACAGCCGTCGCGGCCCTCGACCTCGACGTCACGCCTCCGATCCAGCGGCACGTCGACCTGCTCGAGCCCGATCTCGTCGCCCTGGTAGAGCACGGCGGTCCCGCGCAGCGTCAGCAATGCGAGCAATGCGCAACGGATCTTCCGCTCGTCGCCGCCGCACGTCCGCGTCGGGAAGCGCGGAATGTCGTGGTTGGAGAGCATCCAGACCGGCCACGCCTCGGGCGGGAACACCGCCTGCGTGCGCTCGACGACGTCGCGCAACGCAGCGGCTTCGAGTGGCGCGAACGTGTACGGGAAGTTGAACGCGAGGTGGAGCTGGTCGGTGCCGGTTCCGTAGAAACGCGCGAGCCGCTCGAGGTCCATCACCCAGGTCTCGCCCCGGTTGTAAGTCGGACGCTGGCCGAATCGCCGCAGCACCGGTGGATCGCCACGCTGGACCGGCGGGTTGTCGCGCAGCTCTTTGTCCTTGATGAGGCCGTTGGCCACGTCGATGCGGAAACCGGCGATCCCCCTGTCGAACCAGAAGCGGAGGATCCGGTCGAATTCGTCGCGGACCTCCGTGTTCCACCAGTTGAGGTCTGGCTGCCCGGGAGCGAAGTTGTGCAGGTAGTAGCGGCCGACCTGCTTGTCGTAGGTCCAGGCCGGGCCGCCGAATGCGCTCACCCAGTTGTTCGGCTTGTCGGCCCACACGTACCAGTCACGCTTGGCGGGATCGCGGAACCACGGATGCCGGTCGCTGGTGTGGTTCGGGACGAGGTCGAGCACGATGCGCATCCCGCGCTCCCTCGCCTCGACGATGAGCTCGTCGACGTCGTCGAGCGACCCGAACACGGGCTGGACGTCGCGGTAGTCGGAGACGTCGTAGCCCCAGTCCTTGTCCGGCGAGACCGTGACTGGGCTGAGCCAGAGGGCGTCGACACCGAGCCAGTCGAGGTAGTCGAGCTTGTCGATCACACCGCGCAGGTCGCCGACTCCGTCGCCATTCGAGTCAGCGAAGGATCTGAGGTAGACCTGGTAGAGGACGGCTTTCTGCCACCAGGGCTGGTCCATGAGCAACGCTACCCTGGCGGCCATGGACCGTGCGCTGCTCGCCGAGCGGCTCGCCGAGCGCGGCGAGCCGGCCTACCGTTTTGACCAGGTGTGGCGCTGGACCGCCGGCGGCGCCGACGGCTACGAGGCAATGACGAACGTCCCGGCAGCGTTGCGTGCAGAGCTGGAACGCGAGGTGCCGTTCTCGACGCTCGCGGTAGAGCGCGAGGCGGAAGCGCGCGACGGAACGGTGAAGACGCTCTTCCGCACCGGGGACGGGCATCCGGTGGAGGCCGTGCTCATGCGCTACCGCGACGGGCGGCGGTCGCTCTGCCTCTCGTCGCAGTCCGGCTGTCCCCTGACGTGCACCTTCTGCGCGACCGGGCACATGCGCTTCGGACGCAACCTGTCCGCGTCGGAGATCCTCGACCAGGCGTTGCACTTCCGGCGCATCGAGGAGGTCGATCACGCGGTCTTCATGGGGATGGGCGAGCCGATGCTGAACCTGGACGCCGTCGTCGAGTCGGCGCGATGCCTCCCCGATCTCGGGATCACCCACAGGCGCACGACGATCTCGACGGTCGGATGGCTGCCGGGCCTCCGCCGGTTCGTGGACGAGGTGGAGCAGCCGATCCGCCTCGCGCTCTCATTGCACGCGCCGACGGACGAGCTCCGGAGCGAGCTGATGCCGGTGAACGACCGCTATCCGCTCGCCGACGTGCTCGGGGAATGCCGCCGTTACGTCGAGCTGCGCCGGCGCAAGGTGTTCGTGGAGTACGTCATGCTCGCGGGCGTGAACGACCGCGTGGAGCAGGCCCGCGCTCTGGCAGACCTCCTCGATCCGAAGATGTTCAAGGTGAACCTGATCCCGTACAACCCGACCGGGATGTTCGAGGGCTCGACGCCCAAGGCGATCGCAGCGTTCAAGGACGTCCTGGATCGCGCTCGGCTGCCCGCGACCGTGCGCCTGACACGGGGACGCGACATCGCCGCCGCGTGCGGACAACTCGCGGTCTCGGCGACATGAAGGTGACGATCCTCCTCGCCGACGCGGCCGAGGCCGTCAACGGGAAGCTCTACGTGCTCGGAGGCGGCTGGTCGATCACCGGGCCCGATCCCTCGCCGATGGCCCTCGCGATCAAGATCGAGGTGCCGTGGGACCAGTCGAACCAGCCGCACGTCTGCCGGCTCGAACTGCTGGACAGCGACGGCCAGCCGGTCGAGATGGAGACACCGGAGGGCGAACGGGAGATCTTCATCGAGGCGAACTTCGAGGTCGGGCGGCCCGCAGGCGTGAAGCCGGGAACGCCGATCGACCTTCCACTCGCGATCAACGTACCGCCGTTCCCGCTCGATGCGGGCGGCCGCTACGAGTGGCGCCTGTCGATCGACGGCCGCACGGAGCCGGACTGGCGCGTCGCGTTCAGCACTCGCCCGCGCGCGTGACGCCGTTCGCGTTCTAAGGCACGTTCATGGCTGGTTGCCGAGGGCGTCGCGCACTTCGATTCCGAGCGGCGGCCTTGGCAGGTCGGCTTCAGGATGGATGACGTCCATTGGGAGCCGCGCCAGGCCTGAGTCGAACGCGACGAGTGACAATCCCGTCGTCTGGGCGAGCGTGCTCTGACCAGAACCGAAGCGAGAGCCGAACGTCTCAGGTCTCGAGGACGGGAAACGCGCTCCTTGTTCGGTCGACGCGATGCCGCTCGAGGTTAGCCGGTGCGCGCGAGCGCCGGCGTGCAGGACGAGCGGCCGCGCTTCTCCAGGTACTGCTGGTGGTAGTCCTCGGCCTCGTAGAACGTCTGCGCGGGCTCGATCTGCGTGACGATCGGCGAGCGCCGGCTCGCCTGCTCTTGCACCTTCGAGCGCTCGACCGCTTCCCGCTGCTCTTCGTCGTGGAAGAACA
>VAXU01000194.1 GCA_005885125.1 Actinomycetota bacterium | reverse complement strand
ACAGGAGGCGAGCCGCTTGTGCGCCGCGACCTGCCCGCGCTCGTACGAATGGTCGCCGCGATTCCCGGTGTGCACGACCTGTCCCTGACGACGAACGGGATCCTGCTCGATCGTCTCGCGGGACCGCTGGTCGACGCGGGCCTCAGGCGCATCAACGTCTCCCTCGACTCGCTCGACCACGCGCGCTTCGCCGAGATCACTCGCCGAGACGCACTCGATCAGGTGCTTGCGGGCCTGGCCGAGGCGGAGCGGTATCCCGAGCTGCGGCCGATCAAGGTCAACTGCGTCTCGATCAAGGGCTTCACGGAGGACGAGGTGCCGGCACTGGCCGGGCTCGCACGGCGCAAGCCGTACGTGGTGCGCTTCATCGAGTTCATGCCGCTCGACGCTGACCGGGCGTGGAGCGCAGACCAGGTGCTGACCGGCGGGGAGATCCGGACGCTGATCGAGGAGCAGTACGGCCCTCTGGTCGAGGTGCCCGCAAAACCGTCGTCGACGGCGCGCCGGTTCCGCTTCGCGGACGGCAAGGGCGAGATCGGCTTCGTCAACCCCGTCTCCGAGCCGTTCTGCTCGAGCTGCAACCGGATCCGCCTCACCGCGGACGGGCAGCTCCGCACCTGCCTGTTCTCACGCCGCGAATGGGATTTGAAAGCCGCATTGCGGGACGGTCGCACAGATTCGCAAATTGCGGACTTCCTCCGCTTCGCGGTGCGGCACAAGGAGCTGAAGCACCGCGTGAACGAGCCGGGATTCGTCCGCGCGTCGCGGTCAATGAGCCAAATCGGGGGATGATGAGCCCCCGCCTCAGCGTCTAAAATCCGGGTCTCGTGACTGCCGCCCTCGCAGCCGGACGCCGCGTTCTTCCCCGCGGCTACGCTGATTTCGCCCGCCAGCTCGCCATCTGGTTCGGCTTCGTCTTCGCGTACCAGGTCGCGCGCGGCTTCGCGGACCGCAATCCGGCGAAAGCATTCACAGACGGCTGGCGCATCCTCGACTTCGAGCATCGCACGACGCACCACGTGTTCGAGCTGACGCTGCAGCAGTTCGCCGTCTCCTCCGAGGTGCTCGGCAAGCTGGTGGCCTGGACGTACTGGAACTCGGAATTCACGGTCGTCGGCCTCGCGTTGCTCTGGGTGTACCTGCGGCGCCATGACGGATTCGCACGTTTCCGCAACGCGATCATCGGGGCCAATCTGGTCGGCCTGATCGGCTACGTGGTGCTCCCCACCGCCCCGCCGCGAATGTTCCCGAGCCTCGGATTCATCGACCATCACACGAACGGCGTCGTCGAGCTCGCCGGGAATCCGTACGCGGCGATGCCGAGCTTGCACGCGGCGGACGCGCTCATCGTCGGCATCGTGCTCGCCTCGCTGGTTCGGCGCCGCGTCTGGAAGGTGCTGTGGCTCGTCTGGCCGCTGTGGGTCTGGTTCGCCGTCATGGCGACCGGCAACCACTTCTGGCTCGACGTCGTGGCCGGGATCTTCCTCGCGGTCGTCGCACTCGTGGTTGTCTATCGCGTGCCGGCCAGGAGGCTCATCGCAAGGCTGCTATAGTCCTGCCCATAGCAGGAATGCGATGGGCAAGGACATGAGGGAAACCGCCGTGCTCCACCGGGTGAAGCACGGGTACACGACGGGAGCGAGGTCGCTCGCGTCGCGTTCCATGGGCGGGCTCGCGCGCACGCGCGTGACGCCGAACGCGCTCACGACCGCCGGTGTCACGCTCTGCCTCGCTGCGTCGGTGGTCGTCTTCTTCGAGAACCGCAACGAGTGGCTGTTCTACTGGGTCGGCGCTGCGTTGTTCGTGATCGGCTCGATCCTCGACATCCTCGACGGCGCGCTCGCACGGGCCGGCGGGAAGACGACGCCGTTCGGCGCGTTCCTCGACTCCACCACCGACCGGATCGGCGAAGGCGTCGTTCCTCGTCAGCTACACGCGCGCGAAGGCGGAGGGACTCGGCCTGCGGGGCGACGTCGGAATCGGCTCGCGGGCGGAGCGCGTCGTCGTGATCACCGGCGGGCTCTCGGAGCGATCGCGCTGCTGACTGCGACGGCGTGGCTGACGGTGCTGCAGCGGATCCTGTTCGTGCGCAAGCAGCTACGCGAGCTCGACTAACCTCGGGACCTTCCCCTAGGCGCTCCACCGTGCTAAGCACGGGCTATGAACGCGGTCGGGCGGGACCATGAGCTGGCAGCGATAGCGTCGTTCTTCGACGCAGAGTCGGTCGGCACGCGCTTCCTCATGCTCGAAGGTGAACCGGGAATTGGAAAGACGACGCTGTGGCGCGCAGGCATCGAGAAGGCCGAAGCTTCTGGTTACCGAGTTCTGTCGTCCTCGGCCGCCGGCGCCGAGACCCAGCTCGCGTTTACGAGCTTGCGAGATCTCCTCTCGGATGCGTTCGACAAGGTCGCGGATGAGCTGCCGAGTCCCCAGCGGCACGCGCTTGCGGTCGCGCTGCTGCGCGAGGACCCAGGTGACCAGAAGCTCGAACAGGGAACCATCGCAGTCGGCCTATTGAGTACGCTGGGTCGGCTCGTCAGGTCCGCTCCCATCCTGCTCGCAGTAGACGACGTTCACTGGATGGACGCGGCATCGGCCGCCGTGCTGCGCTACGCCCTGCGGCGACTCACGCAGGAACGCATCGCGGCTCTGTTCACGCGTCGCCGCGACGCACTCGACCTACTCGAGCTCGACCGACTCGAACGCGAACGCCTGAGCATCTTCGAAGTCGGACCGCTCTCTCTCGGCGCTACGGGGCGAATCCTCAACGAACGTCTGGGCGTCAGATACGCGCGACCGACACTCCACCGCGTGCACGAAGCCTCGGGGGCCGACCAGCCTTCGTCAACTGGTCGAGGGTCGACTCGTTGCGCTTCCCAGACCGACGCTCGACGCCCTCGCCTTTGCGTCTGCACTCTCTCGGCCGACTGTGCCGATCCTGTGTGCGGCACTCGGCGAAGACGCGACACCCTTGCTCGAGCCGGCAATCGAAGCACACGTCGTCGACGTCCAGGGTCATGCCGTGAACTTCGTCCACCCTCTCTTCGCTGCCGCCGTCTACAGCCTCTCCTCCCCGCGCCAGCGCTCGCTGCATGCCCGGCTTGCGGAAGTCGTCGCGGACGACGAGGAACGTGTGCGGCACCTCGCGCTCGCGATCGAGCCTCCCGACGCGGCGGTCGCGACGGCGCTCGACGACGCCGCTCAAACCGCAGCCGCTCGAGGAGCGCTCGACAGTGCCGCAGCGCTGGCCGAGCAAGCGATCCGATTCACTCCCGATGACGAGCGCAGCACGTTCCCGCAGCGACAACTCGCGGCTGCGGAGTTTCTCGCGCGGGCAGGGTCGAGGCAGCGGGCGCGCGAGGTGATCAACACGGCGTGGACGGCAGCAACAGGGCCCGATCGCGCGCGCGTCGCGCTCGGTCTCGCCTGGTGGGGGCTCGCCGACAGCCCGACTCGAATCGCCGCCCTCGAAGAGGCCGTTCTAGATGCGCAAGGCGATGCGAGGCTGCTCGCCCAGGTTCATGCGCTCCTCGGCTGCGTCCTGCACCCCGAAATCGACATCGCCGCTGCGGAGCATCACGCGGCCCTCGCGCTCGAGCTCGCCGAGCGCGTCGGCGACCCGGCGATTCTCGTTCTTGTGCTGAGCCTGGCCGAACACATCGACTTCTACGCGGGACGCGGTGTCGACCTCGGACGGATCGAGCGTGCGCTGGAGCTGGAAGCTCTCGGTGCAAACGCCTGGGGCGAGATCGGCCCCACGCGTTTTTTCCGTGGCCATCAGTTGCTGGCGACGGGTGAGCTCGACGCGTCGAGATCGACGTTCGAGGCGCTGGCCGCCGAGGGGGAACACCGCGGTGATTCCGGCTACGCAGACGTCCTCGTCGGCTTGGCCGTCGTCGAAGCTCACGCAGGAAACTTGACGCGCGCGCAGCAGCTCGCAGACGACGCGCGCGAGATCGTGCGGGACGTGGATGACGCCATGGAAGCGTGGTGTCATTGGCCGCTCGCGCTCGTTGCCGCAATGCGCGGCGACGCGGAGAGGGCGCGGGCCGTCGGGACACGTGCGCTCGAACTCGCAGATCGCACCGGCTCGCAGCTGCTGCAAGCGCACGTCTCGTCCGCCTTGGGTCTCCTCGAGCTCTCGCTGGAGAACACCAAGGCCGCGTGTTCGCACCTTTACGAGGCTGCCCGCTTGGTTGCCAAGATGAGGTTGCGCGAGCCCGGGCTCGTGCCCTTCGTTCCCGACCTCGTCGAGACGCTCGTCGCCATTGGTGAAGTCGAGGCTGCGGAGGCCGCAACTGCGGAGTTCGAGGAGCAGGCCCGGCGCTTGGCGAGGGAGGTCGCGCTCGCCGGCGCCGCTCGCTGCCGCGGACTGATCCTGGCTTCGCGCGGCGACCTCGAAGCTGCGGTCGACGTGCTTGAGGCAGCGCGTCGCCTCGCGGCCGGCGTCGGCCAGCCGTTCGAGCTTGCGCGTGCCCTGCTTGCGCTCGGCACCGTCCAACGCCGTGCGCGGCAGAAGCGAGCGGCACGCGAAACGCTGAACCGTGCGCTGTCGATCCTCGACCAGCTCGGAGCGAAGCTGTGGGCGGAGAAGACCTGGGCCGAGCTTGGCCGGATCGGGGGTCGGGCGCCGTCGACTGGAGGGCTCACTCCCACCGAGCGGCGCATCGCGGACCTCGTCGCAGAAGGGAAGACCAACAAGGAAGTTGCCTCCGTTCTCGTCGTCGCCGACCGCACAGTCGAGTCTGCCTTGACGCAGATCTACCGGAAGCTCGACGTCCGCTCGCGGACCGAGCTCGCGCACAAGCTCTCCGGCCAGATCTGAGCAAAGACCTGGGGTTTCCACGTTACGGCCCCAGAGGCCTGGTGAGACGCTCGTGACGTGCCGAGATTCCTTGTTGAGTCGTACGTGGCCGCTTCTGCCACGTCGTTCGATGAATGCCGGAAGCGAGCACGCCAGGCGGCCAAGCTGACGCCCGACGTCCGCTACGTACGCACGACATTCCTGCCCGGCGACGAGACCGTCCTCCATCTCTTCGTGGCGCCGTCAGCCGAAGCGCTGGGCGAAGCCGGGCGTCTCGCCGGGCTGCAGTTCGACCGGATCGTCGAGGCAATCGAGGAGCATTCGCAG
>VAXU01000149.1 GCA_005885125.1 Actinomycetota bacterium | reverse complement strand
CAGACGTGGCAGGCACAGGAGAAGTCCACCGCGGGCGGGTCGCTGGCGAACCTCGGCGCCTCGCCGAGCATCACCGTCAACGCGGCCGACGGCACCGGCACCCTGACGACACCAACCTCGAACGTCGCCAACGGCTCCACCGGCAACACGATCACGTTCACCTACACCGCCGCGGCCGGCGGGCTTTCGAATGGGTCGATCACGCTCGACGTCCCGGCCGGATGGAGCGCACCTTCGACGACGGGTGCGAACGCCGGCTACACCACGGCGAGCACCGGCACGGTCTCGGTCTCCGGGCAGACGATCACCGTCTCGAGCGTCACCCTCGCGGGCGGCTCGACGTTCACGACCACCTACGGCGCGACGAGCGGCGGCGGGCCCGGCGCGACCGCGACGACCACCGCAGGTTCTGCGACATGGCAGGCCAAGGAGAAGTCGACGTCGGGAGGCACGCTGACGAATCTCGGCGCCTCGCCGAGCATCAACGTCTACGCGGGCGACGGGTCCGGCACGTTGACGCTGCCGGCGACGAGCGTGAGCGCCTCCTCGACGGGCAACACACTGACGTTCACGTACACGGCCGCAGCCAGCGGCGGCATGTCCAACGGCAGCGTGACCGTTGCGGCTCCCGCCGGCTGGAGCGCGCCTTCGACGACCGGCAGCGCGGCCGGCTACACGACCGCAAGCGCAGGCTCGGTGTCCGTGGCGGGGCAGACGATCACCGTCTCCAGCCTGACACTCGCCGGCGGCGCGACGTTCACGATCACGTACGGCGCGACGAGCGGCGGCGGGCCGGGCGCAACCGCCGGCGCGACGACGGGCACCCAGACCTTCCAGGCTCAGCAGAAGTCCACGTCGGGCGGCACGCTGACGAATCTCGGGACCTCGCCGGGCGTCACGGTCTACGCGGCCGACGGGTCGGGCACGCTGACGACGCCGACGTCGAACGTCTCGGCGAGTCAGACCGGCAGGACGGTCACGTTTACCTACACCGTCGCGACCGGCGGCACCTCGAACGGGACGGTCACGCTCGTCGCGCCGAGCGGCTGGAGCGCACCTTCGACAACCGGCTCGAACGCCGGCTACACCACGGCCAGCTCGGGCGCGGTGTCGGTCTCCGGCCAGACCATCACCGTGTCGAGCCTGACGCTCGCCGCCGGCAACACGTTCACCGTCACGTACGGCGACACGAGCGGCGGCGGCCCGGGCGCGACCGCGACCGGAAGCACCGGCGCGCAGACCTGGCAGGCCCAGCAGAAGTCGATCGCGGGCAGCACGCTGACGAACCTCGGCGCCTCCCCGAGCATCACGGTCTACGCGGCTGACGGTTCCGGCACCCTCACGAGCGCCACGAGCAACGTGTCGGCGAGCCAGACCGGCCGGACGATCACCTTCACGTACACGGCGGCCGCGGGCGGCATCTCCAACGGGTCGGTCACGCTCGACGTCCCGGCCGGTTGGAGCGCACCCTCGACGACCGGCTCCAACGCCGGCTACACGACGGCGAGCGCGGGCACGGTCTCCGTCTCCAGCCAGACGATCACCGTTTCGTCGCTGACGCTCGCGGGCGGGAACACATTCACGATCACCTACGGCGACACCGGCTCGGGCGGCCCGGGCGCGACGGCGACCTCGAGCACCGGGGCGCAGACCTGGCAGGCGAAGGAGAAATCGACTTCGGCCGGCACGCTTATCAACCTCGGTGCGTCGCCAAACATCACCGTCAACGCAGCCGACGGGACCGGCACGCTGACGACGCCGACCGCGAACGTGGGCAACGGCTCCACCGGTAACACGATCACGTTCACGTACACGGCGGCGGCGGGCGGCCTCTCGAACGGCAGCGTCACACTTGACGTCCCGGCCGGCTGGAGCGCACCTTCGACCACGGGCGCCAACGCCGGCTACACCACGGCCGGCTCGGGCACGGTCTCGGTCTCCGGTCAGACGATCACCGTTTCGAGCGTCACGCTCGGCGGCGGTTCGACGTTCACGATCACCTACGGCGCGACAAGCGGCGGCGGGCCCGGAGCTACGGCAACGACGACCGGGGGCGCGGCAACCTGGCAGGCGAAGGAGAAGTCCACGTCGGCCGGCGTGCTGACGAACCTCGGCGCTTCGCCGAGCATCAACGTCCTCGCCCCCGACGGCTCGGGGACGCTGACGACGCCGACGGGCTCGGTCAACAGCGCGTCGACGGGCCACACGATCACCTTCACCTACACCGCCGCAGCGGGCGGGCTCTCGAACGGCACCGTCACGCTCGTCGTGCCGAGCGGCTGGAGCGCACCTTCGACGACCGGCAGCGCCGCCGGCTACACGACCGCGAGCACGGGGTCGGTTTCCGTCTCCAGCCAGACCATCACCGTGTCGAGCCTGACGGTCGCAGGCGGCGCGACGTTCACGATCGTCTACGGCGCGACCAGCGGAGGCGGGCCGGGCGCGACCGCCCCCGTTCTTGCAGGCGCGCAGACCTGGAGCGCGCAGCAGCGTTCGTCCGCGAGCGGAACGCTGACGAGTCTCGCCTCGTCCCCGAGCATCACGGTCGTCGACACCACAGCCCCGTCCGCGCCGTCGCTGACGTTCGGTTCGTTCAGCAACGCGAGTGCGACGGGCACGACGGTGTACATCCGCCAGGGCGCGGCCGGCGGCTTCGCGGCCACGGGAACCTCGAACGACCCCGAGTCCGGTATCGACCACCTCACGTTCCCGAGCGGCCTCGGAACGGGCTGGACCGGTGGCGGCGCCGACTCGACCTCGCCGTACAACGGCGTGTACACGTTCAGCGCGGCGGCGACTGCCCCGGCCGGCAACCAAGACGTCACGGCGACGAACGGCTGGGTGCTGACATCGGCCGCGACGCCGTTCACCGTCGTCGCCGACACGACTGCGCCGAGCGTGACCCCGCCGAGCGTGACCGCCGGTTACTACGCCAGCCTGTCCGTTCCGGTAACGCTGAACGGC
Organism: Actinomycetota bacterium; assembly: GCA_005885125.1. Classification (GTDB taxonomy): domain Bacteria; phylum Actinomycetota; class Thermoleophilia; order Gaiellales; family Gaiellaceae; genus 3-1-20CM-4-69-9. Next base: position 19,993 of record VAXU01000149.1, on the reverse strand, counting down.
GGCACCGACGGCGGCTCCGGCGTCGACGCAACGACGAGCGTCGTCCAGCGTGACGTCGCCAACTTGACGAACGGCGCCTGCGGGAGCTTCAGCGGCTCGTGGACGACTGTGACGCTCGTCGTCGGCAACGACACCGGCGTCCTGAGCGGTCATTGCTACGAGTATCGCGAGCTGCTCTCCGACAAGGTCGGGAACCAGGGGACGTCCGCCGCGTCGAACATCGCCAAGGTCGATACCGCCGGCCCTTCGAACGCGCTGTCCCTCTCCGCGGTGTCCGGCGGTGCGTACAAGAGCGGGACCACGATCTACTACCGCGGCGCGGCGCCCAGCGGCGGCAGCTTCAAGCTGACGAACGCAGTGACCGACTCGGAGTCGGGGCCGGGCTCGAGCTCCACGGCGGCGCTCGGCGGCTCGGCCGGCGGCTGGTCGCACACGCCCTCCACCGTCTCGACCCCGGTCGGAGGTCCGTACGACTCCAACGCCTTCAGCTGGAGCAACGGCACGAGCTCGTCGCCGACCGAGGTCGTGACCGGCGCTGATGCGGCCGGGAACAGCACCGCGGCTGCGACGCTGACGTTCACGGACGACTCAACCGGCCCGTCCGTAACCGCGCCGAGCGTGACTGCGGGCTACTACTCCAGCCTGTCCGTTCCGGTGACCCTGAACGGCGGCTCGGACTCCGGCTCCGGCGTCGCCTCCGGAACCAGCCAGGTGCAGAGCGACGTCGCGAACCTGACGAATGGGACGTGCGGCTCGTACTCCGGCTCGTGGACCAACGTCACTCTCGTCGGCGGCAACGACACCGGCGTCACCAACGGCCACTGCTACCAGTACCGCGAGCAGCTGACCGACAACGTCGGCAACGTCGGCTCGTCGGCTGCGTCGAGTGCGGCGAAGGTCGACGCGCAGGGCCCGAGCAGCTCGCTGTCGCTGTCGGCCGTGTCGGGCGCCGCCTACAAGAGCGGAACCACGATCTACTACCGCGGCTCGGCGGCCGGCAGCTTCAAGATCACGAACGCGGTCTCCGATTCCGAGTCGAGCCCCGCGTCGAGCTCGACCGGCGCGCTCGGCGGCACGACGACCGGCTGGTCGCACACCCCGTCGACCGTCTCGACGCCGGCCGCCGGGCCGTACGACTCGAACCCCTTCAGCTGGAGCCTGGGCGCAAACTCCTCGCCGACCGAGGTCGTCACCGGCGCCGACACTGTCGGGAACAGCGCCGCGGCCCCAACCCTCACGTTCACCGACGACTCGGCACCGCCGACGACGGCGGTCCAGTGCAACGGCGCGGCCTGCCTGAACGGGACCTATTACACGTCCGCCCCGGTGGTCGTGACGCTCTCCGCGAACGACGGGACGGGCTCGGGCGTCCAGAAGATCCGCTACACGACCGACGGCAGCGATCCGAGCCCGGTCAACGGTTCGGACTACGTGGCCGCGATCAACGTCAACACGACGACAACCGTCAAGTTCCGCGCGTACGACAACCTCGGGAACGAAGAGGCCGTCGGCTCCCAGCAGATCCTCCTCGACGGGACGCCGCCGACCGGGCCGGCGCTGACGCTGACGGAGAATCCGGCGAGCGCGGCTCAGCACGTGTCGGGTACGACGCTCTTCTACCGGCCGGGCGCGGGCGGCACGTTCCGCGTCGACGCCTCGACGAATGACCCGGAGACGGGCGTCACGTCGGTTGCGTTCCCGGCGATCGCGAACGTGACGGGCGGCGGCTCGCTTGGCTCCACCCCGTACCGGATGGACTACACGTGGGGCGCCTCGACGAGCGACTCGGGCGCGCACAACGTCGACGCCACCAACGGCGCCGGTGCAACGTCGAGCGCGCCGTTCACGCTGACGCCGGATTCTGCCGCGCCGACGAGTCAGTCGATTACGCTGACCGGCGCCAGCGCCCCGTACTTCAGCGGGGCGGTCACGTTCTCGCTCGGCGACGGCAACGACGGCGGCGGCTCTGGGATCGACGCCTCCTCCCGGACGGTGACCCGCGAATCGGCGCCGCTGAACGGCGACAGCTGCGGGAGCTTCACGTCCGATGCGGGCACGTACTCCAGCCCCGACGGCACCGCTACCGGCAGCCACTGCTACCGCTACACGTTCACGGTCGCGGACAACGTCGGCAACGTCTCGGCCCCGGTGACGGCGACGGCCAAGGTCGACACGTCGGGACCGGCCGTGTCCGTCACGGCTCCGACGGAGGTCTCCGGCGGCCCCGCTCAGTACTACGACTCCGGCACCAAGACCCAGTACTTCCGCCCTGCAGGGTCAGGCTCGTTCACGCTGAACGCGACCGCGTCGGATGCGACCACGGCCGTGATCGGCGTGGCCTTCCCGGACGTCTCCGGCACCTCAGGGTGGAGCGGCTCCACGGGCGGCACGGACACGTCCAGCCCGTACTCGTCGCCCGCGAGCTACTCGTGGACATCAGGTGCAAACGGCCCCGGCGCGCAGACCGTGACCGCGACGGACAAGGCCGGCAACGCGAGCTCCGACGGGATCACGATCGCGGTCGACTCGGGCGCGCCCACCGGCCAGACGATCACGCTCACCGGCGCGTCGGCCCCGTACTTCGCGTCCAGCTCCCTCACCTTCTCGCTCGGCGACGGCGCGGACGCGGGCTCCGGTCTCGACACCTCCACCCGGACGGTGACGCGCGAGACAGGCACCCTCTCCGGTGACACGTGCACGAGCTTCAGCTTGGACGCAGGCACGTTCTCGAGCCCGGACAACGCAGTCTCCAGCGGCCACTGCTACCGCTACACGTTCACGATCGCTGACAACGTCGGCAACACCTCCGCGCCCGTCACGACGACGGCGAAGGTCGACACGACCGCCCCGAACGTGGCTGTCACGGCCCCGACCGAACTGACCGGCGCCGGCAACCAGTACTACGACGCACCGTCGCAGACGCAGTACTTCCGCCCGTCCGGCTCGGGCTCGTTCACGCTCAACGCGAACGCCTCCGACGGCGAGAGCGCGGTCGGCGGCGTCGCGTTCCCCGACGTGTCAGGCGTCTCGGGCTGGAGCGGCTCGACCGGCGGCAGCGATTCGACGAGCCCGTACTCCTCGCCGGTCGACTACGCGTGGGCGGGCGGCGCCGCCGCTCCCGCCGCGCGGACAGTCACCGCCACGAACGGCGCCGGCACGCCGGCCAGCGCGACGATCACGATCGCGGCCGACTCGAGCGCACCGACAGGGCAGGCGATCGTGCTCACGGGCGCGGACGCGCCGTACTACAAGACTGCATCGGTCTCGTTCTCGCCCACCGATGGCGCCGACTCTGCTTCGGGTCTCGACACTTCGACGCGGACGGTCACGCGCGAGTCCGCGTCACTGAACGGCGACACCTGCGGAACGTTCAGTGCGGACGCCGGCACGTTCTCCAGCCCGGACACGGCCGTCTCGGGCGGTCACTGCTACCGGTACGCGTTCACGGTCGCCGACAACGTCGGCAACGTCTCCGCGCCGGTCACCGCAACGGCCAAGGTGGACACGACTCCGCCGGCCGCGACGGTGACGGCGCCGACGGAGCTCACGGGCACCGGCAACCAGTACTACGACGCGGGCACGAAGACGCAATTCTTCCGCTCGACCGGCTCCGGCTCGTTCACGCTCAATGCGACCGCGTCCGATACGGACACGGCCGTCAGCGGCGTCGCCTTCCCCGACGTCTCCGGCACCTCCGGCTGGGGCGGCTCGACCGGCGGCACGGACACGTCGACCCCGTACTCGTCCCCCGCGACCTACGCGTGGACGGCAGGCGCAGGTGAGCCCGGCGCCGAGACCGTGACCGCCACGGACAAGGCCGGGAACAACGGCACCGACTCGATCACGCTGAAGGACGACACCACCGCGCCGGGCGGACAGACGATCGCGCTCACCGGCGTGTCGGCCCCGTACTACTCGACGGCCTCGGTCACGTTCTCACTGACGGACGGGACGGACAACTCCGGCGGCTCCGGCCTCGACACGTCGTCCCGGACGGTGACGCGCGAGACGGGGACGCTCTCGAACGGCAACTGCACCGGCTTCACGGCCGACGCGGGCACGTTCACGAGCCCCGACGGCGCCGTTTCGAACGGCCACTGCTACCGCTACACGTTCGTCGAGTCGGACAACGTCGGCAACCAGTCGGCCGGCTCCCAGGTCACGGCGAAGGTCGACACGGCGAGCCCGTCCGCGACGCTGACCGATCCCGGCACGCCGCTTCACCTCACGGTCACGCTGGACGCGAGCGCTTCGGACGGCGAGTCGCCGGTCCAGCAGGTCGTCTTCGAGCGCGCACCTGCCGGCGGCTCGACGTGGACGACGATCGGCACCGACACGACCGCTCCGTACTCGGCCAACTGGGACACGACCGGCGTCGCCGACGGGCTCTACGACCTCCGCGCCGTCGCCACCGACACCGCCGGCAATACCGGCACGTCGGCACTCGTCACCGACCGCCGCGTTGACAACTCGGCGCCGGACACGACGATCGATGCGCAGCCGCCGAACCCGGACAACGACGCGGCCCCGGCCTTCCAGTTCAGCTCCTCCGAGACCGGCTCGACGTTCGATTGTTCGCTCGACGGCGGCGGCTGGGCGTCGTGCACCAGCCCGCACTCGCTGTCAGGCCTGACGGGCGGTTCGCACACGTTCGACGTCCGCGCCACCGATGCAGCGGGCAACACCGACGCGACGCCGGCGAGCTACACGTGGACGATCGACTCCACGGTGCCGAACACGACAATCGACTCCGGCCCGGCGAATCCGTCGAACAACCCGACGCCGACGTTCACGTTCAGCAGCGACCAGAGTCCCGTGACCTTCCAGTGTCAACTGGACGGCAGCGCCTGGTCGTCCTGCTCCAGCCCCGACACGCTCGGGACGCTGGCGGCGGGAAGCCACACCTTCAGCGTCCGGGCGAAGAACGGCGCCGGCACGGCCGACCCGTCCCCCGCCACCTCGACGTGGACGATCGACCTGACGTCGCCGGCGGTGACGGTCACCGCGCCCACGCAGTACGTCAACGCGTCCGATCCGACGAACTACACGGTCACCGCGACGACGCCGGACTCGGACGTCAGTCAGATCGACTTCTACGAGTGCTCGAACGCCAGCGCCGCCTGCGCAACAGGCACGTGGAACCTGTTCGGCACGGACGCGACGGCGCCCTGCAGCGGCACGTGGACGACGCCGGCGTTCGACGGGCCGAAGGCCATTCGTGCCGTTGCAACCGACCAGGCCGGCAACACGGGCGCACACGTCCGGACGATCGCGATCGACCGCACGGCGCCGACCAACGTCACCGTCTCCTACCCCGACGGCTACGTCACCGGCGCCTTCACGATCACGACGGACAACGGTCCCGACTCCGACGTGAACGCGGCGACCGGCGTGCTCGAGCGCCAGACCGGAACGCTCGCGAACAACAGCTGCAGCGGCTTCGGCGGCTTCTCCACCGTCACGAGCCCCGACACGCTCGCATCCGGGAACTGCGCCGCCTACCGCTACCGCGTGGCCGACAACGCCGGCAACGTCGCGGTCGCCACCAGCCCCAACGTCGTGCCTCCGATACGGGCGGCTCGGGCGTCACCTCGGTCGCGTTCGAGCGGAAGCCCTCGAGCGGCGGTTCCTGGACGACGATCGGCAGTGACGGCACCGCCCCCTACTCCGTCTCCTTCGACACGACGAGCGTGCCGGACGGCCTGTACGACTTCCGCACCGTCGCGACCGACGCCGGCGGAAACACGGAGTCCGCGCCGACGCCCGTCACGAACCGCCGGATCGACAACACGGCGCCGAGCGCGACGATGTTGAGCCCTGGAAATCCGGTGCACGGGTCCGTGACGCTGGCGTCCAACACGAGCGACGCCGGCTCCGGCATCGCGAGCGTCAGCTACGAGATCGCTCCGAACGGTGGGTCGTTCTCGAGCCAGCCGGCGCTGTGGGACACGACCGGCGTCATCGACGGGCTCTACGACCTGCACGTGACCGTGACGGACGTCGCGGGCAACTCGACGACGTCCAGCCTGATCACGACCCGCGTCGACAACACGCCGCCGTCGCTGACCTTCTCCAGCCCTGCGGCCGGCGCGGTCGTCAGCGGCATCGTCCCGCTCGTTGCAAGCTCCAGTGACGCGTCGCCGGCGAGCCCGCCGGTCTCGTTCGAGTACAAGCTGCACAGCGACGCCACGTGGACGGCGACTCCGGCGTCCTGGAACACGACGGCGCTCCCTGCGGGCGACGGCCTCTACGACCTGCGCGCGACGGCGACAGACGACGCGGGCAACACGACCCGGGTCGTCAACGCGAACATCCTCGTCGACAGCGTCCCGCCGTCCGTCACGATCACCGCACCCCCGGCCAGCATCAACGGCTCGTTCCCGAGCCCGACGACGTTCAGCGCCGACGCGACCGACAGCGGCAGCGGCGTTGCCTCGGTGGAGTTCTTCGAGTGCTCCAACACGAGCGTCGATTGCGCGACCGGGACGTTCAACTCTCTCGGCGTCGACACAACCGCCCCGTACGGCGTCAGCTGGAACGTCCCGAGCGACGGGAACCACGCACTCGAGGCTGTTGCGACCGACAACGCCGGCCATCCGGCGTCCACGGTCGTCAACGTCAGCGTCGACTCGACGCCGCCCGATACGGGCTTCACCGGCGTGCCCGCCGATCCGAGCAGCGCGCCGGCCACCTTCACGTTCGCCTCCACCGAGCCGAACTCGACGTTCGAGTGCCGCATCGACGTCGGCCCGTGGAATGGCTGCACGAGCCCGCACACCTTCACCGGCCTGACCGACGGCCCGCACACCGTCGACGTCCGCGCGACCGACCAGGCCGGCAACACCGACCCGACGCCCGACAGCTGGACGTGGCATCGCGACACGACCCACCCGTCCGGCGCGCTCGACGACCCGGGCCGGAACGTCCGCGGCCTGGTCACGCTCACGTCGTCGTCGAACGACCCGACCTCGAACGGCTACGCGTCCGGCGTCGGCTCGGTCAGCTACCAGTACTCGGCTGACGGGACGACGTGGGCGACGATCGGCACGCTGACGTCGGCACCGTTCGACACGCTGAACTGGAACACGGTCGGGATCGCCGACGGCGTCTACCAGCTCCGTATCGTCGTGACGGACGTCGCCGGCAACGTGACCGGATCGACGCCGGTCGCCAACGTCCGGATCGACAACACGCCGCCGACGACGAGCCAGGACGACCCGGGCGCGTACCTGCGCCTGACGAAGACGCTCACGGGCTCGGCGGCCGACAGCGGCGGCTCGGGGATCGACCACGTCGACTTCCAGCGCGCGCCGACGAGCGGCGGACCGTGGACGACGATCGGCACCGCCACCTCGGCGCCGTACTCGACGTCCTTCGACACGCTGGGCGTCACCGACGGGCACTACGACTTCCGCACCGTGGCGGTCGACGTCGCCGGCAACCAGGCGATTTCCCTGCCGGTAACCGACCGGCTCGTCGACAACACCCCGCCGACGGGGACGATGAACGACCCGAGCACGGCCGGCGGCTTCGTCCGCGGGACGATCAGCCTGACCTCCGTCACCGACGACCCGAACGGCAGCGACGGCTCCGGCGTCGCCTCGATCGCCTACGAGTACTCGACCGACGGCGGGGCGACGTGGACGAACACGGGGTCGACGCTCAACACGACGGCCCTTCCCGACGGCGGCCTCAAGCTGCACGTCGTCGTCACGGATCGCGCCGGGAACACCGCGACCTCGGCGGCAGTCGACGACACGATCGACAACACCAAGCCGGTGACCACGGACGATGCGCCCGCCGGCTGGCAGGCCTCGGACGTGACCGTGAACCTCACGGCGAACGATGCCGGCTCGGGGGTCAACGTGACGGAGTACAGCGTCGACGGCGGCGCGTACACGGTCGGCACGAGCGTCACGATCCCGGCTCCGCCCGACGGCTCGAACGACGGCGTCCACACGATCGCCTATTTCTCGGCCGACCACGTGGGGAACATCGAGCAGGTCAAGAGCGCGACCGTGCTGATCGACGCGACGCCGCCGGCGTGCCCGTCCTGCACGGCCGCCGACTACCTGCGCGGCACCGTCACGCTGAGCGCGAGCCCGAGCGACGGCGGCGCAGGCATCAAGTCCGTCGCCTTCCAGTACACGGATCACGGCGGCTCGACCTGGACGACGATCGGCACCGACACGACCGGCCCCGCGCCCTACACGACGGCCTGGGACACGACGGCCGTCCCGGACGGGCACTACGACCTTCAGATCCTCGTCACCGACAACGCCGACAACACGACGATCACGAGCCTGCCGGACAAGGTCGTCGACAACACCGCACCGAACGTCGCCCTCGTCGGCGCGCCGACCGAAGGCGCGGTAGTCACGGGCAACGTCGGGATCTCGGCTTCCGCCGCCGACGCCACCTCGCCGATCGCCTCCGTCGAGTTCTTCGTCCGCGGCTCGTCGATTAACACCGATACGACCGCGCCGTACACGACGTCCTGGGATTCGACGAGCGGCCCGGACGGCACGGCCACGATCGTCGTCGTCGTCACCGACATGGCGGGCAACAGCACCACCTCGCCCGTCCGCACGATCACGGTCGACAACCGTTCGCTGGTGCCGACGCTCGACGACCCGGGTCAGTACCTCCGCGGCGTCGTGACGCTGACCGCCTCGTCCGATCCGGACACGGTGTCGGTCGACTTCCAGCGCGCGCCCGCCGGCAGCGGCACCTGGTCGACGATCACGACCGACACCAGCGCCCCGTTCTCCGCCTCGCTCGACACGAGCACGCTGACTGACGGGCTCTACGACTTCCGCGTCGTCGCGACGGACGGCACCGGCAATACCGGGACGAGCGCCGTCCGGGCGAACCGGCGCGTCGACAACACCCCGCCGACCGGCGCGCTGACCGCTCCTGCTCCGGGCGCGACGGTTGGAGGGACGAACGTGCACCTCGCCGCGTCGACCGCCGACGGCGCCGCAGGCTCCGGCGTCGCCTCCGTCACCTACGAGATGCGTCCGACCGGCGGCGGCTCGTTCACGACGATCTCGTCCTCCACGACCGCGCCGTTCGACGGCACGTGGAACACGACCGGGCTCGCGACCGGCGACTACGACCTGCGGCCGCTGATCGCCGACCAGGCGGGCAACACGTTCACCGGGGGAACGGTGACGGTGCACGTCGACGCGACGGCGCCGACGGTCGTGCTCTCGAATCCGGGCTCGCCGCTGGCGAACACGGTGACGCTCAACGCGACGGTCACGGGGAACGGTGCGACACAGGTCGCCTTCTCCGTCAGCCCCGCCGGCGCGAACGCATGGACGCCGATCGGAACGGATACCGCGGCGCCGTGGAGCCAGGCGTTCGACACGACGTCGGTGCCCGACGGCCTGTACGACCTGCGAGCGGTCGTGTCCGACTCGCTCGGCAACACGTCCCAGGACACGCGCCCCAACATCCGGATCGACAACACCGCGCCGATCCTCCTCTCCTCCACGCCCGCGGACGGCTCGACCGTCGCCTCGGCCAACTCGATCGAGCTCGTTGCGAGCGAGCCCACCACACCCACGAACGTCACACTCGACGGCTCCGGCACGGTCGCACCGGTCATCTCGGGCACACACATCCTCTACAACACGGGCCCGCTCTCGCTCGGGCTGCACACGCTCGCCGGCCGCCTCACGGATCCGTCCGGCAAGTGGTCGCCCTTCCGCGTCAGCTTCACAGTCTGGTCGCAGAGCTCGGCGCAGAACTCGAACGGGACGGCGCCGCCTATCGAGGGGAATACGCGCCCGAACGCCCCGACGTCCCTCACGTCCGCCGACGGGTTTGCGACCGTGACGGTTCCTGCCGGCGCGTGGGGACCGAACGGAAACGACTGGATCGTGATTCGCATCCAGACAACTGCCCCGCCGTCGCTGGCGAACGGTTACGCACCGGCGTCCGAGGTCGTGGACGTAACCGCGTTCTGGGCGCTCAGCCGCCAGCCCGTTCATCACTTCGACAAGCCGATCGAGATCCTCCTACGGACGTCAGGCAAGGGGCTCGTCCCCGCGACCTTCGAAAGCGCCGCATGGCGCGGGCTCCGCCGAATGCCGAGCGAGGACCTGCCCGCAGGCTGGGAGGACGGCTTCACGGCCAGCGCGGACAGCTTCGTGCTGCGCACGCTGCATCTGTCGCAGTTCACGGTCCTGCGCGACGTGCAGGCTCCCTCGGCGCCGGCCAACGTCCTCGGGTTCCTGATCGGCGGCCACCTGACGCTGACGTGGACGCCGGGCGCCGACAATAGCGGCACGTACGACTACGTGCGCGTCCTCGCGAACGGCGCCGTTGTCGGTGACTTCGGCGTCGATCGGACGAGCGGCGATGCGGGACCGTGGACCGCGCACGATTCGCGCTCGTTCACGCTTCGCGAGACCGACGTCGCCGGCAACAACAGCCAGATGACCGATCCGCTGCGGAGGGTGCCGCCACTCGTCGGCAAGACGCTCGACGGCGTCCAGTCCGCGCTCAGCGCCGCCGGCCTCAAGCTCGGCCAGGTCAGCCAGGGCGGCGTCGGACGGCCCGGCACTGTCACTGCGCCGACGAACTTCGTCCTCGCGGAGCAGGGCACGGCGATCGACGTCACGGTCGCGCCCGGCGGGACCGGTTTCACGAAGCTCGTCTTCCAGGTCGTCAGCCCGAGGAAGTTCAAGCCGGCGCAGAAGAAGACGCTCGCTGCGCGCATCGTGCTCACTCGTAAGGCGCACGTGACGGCCGTTCTCTACAACCCGCAGAAGCTGAAGCTCTCGACGTGGCGCTTCGCGCTGAAGGCAGGACGCTCGATCGTGAAGCTGAGTATTCCGTCGCAGGTCCAGCGGCCCGGGATGTACTCGATCCGGTGGACGGCGGTAGCCGGCCATGACACCGCGACGCGCACCATCAAGGTGAGGATCTTCAGCGGGAAGAACCCGACGAGGCCGGTTCAGGTCGTGCTCGCCGGCTCCGCCGTGTCGCCGAAGCTGGCGCTCGGTTCCGGGAAGCCGCCGAAGGTCGTCAAGACCGTCGGCGAGGACAGCGCCTTCGACGCGGTCGGCGCGGGCAGCAACGGTGTCCAGGTGATGGTCGTCGACGTCGACCAGTTCGGCACGCGGTTCATTCGCGATCTGCACACGGTCTTCCCTAGCCTGAAGATCGTGGCGCTGTCGAGGAGCCCGAAGACGCTGGCGAAATCGCTGAAGGCCGGAGCGACGATCGCGCTTCCGAGCTCGGTGCCGAACTCGGTGCTCGCCGCCGTGATCTCGCGCCTCCTGAAGAAGGGCTAGCCCCCAGGCTTCCAGAGCGGCTCGTCGAGACCGGCGTCCGCGTTCGCCGCACGGGCGGCGATGAAGAGGAAGTCCGAGAGCCTGTTCAGATACACGAGTACGAGCGGGTTGATGCCATGCTCGGCGTCGGCAGTCAGCGCGTCGCGTTCGGCGCGCCGGCAGACGGCCCGCGCGACGTGGAGCCGTGCCGCAGCCTCCGTTCCGCCCGGGAGCACGAAGCTCCGGAGTTCCGGCAGGTTTGCGTTCAGCTCGTCGCAGAGCCGCTCAAGCTCGTCGATGGCGGGCTGCGTGACTCGCAAACGGTCGGTGACGCCGAACGGGACGGACAGGTCAGCACCGACGTCGAACAGATCGTTCTGGATGCGCTCGAGCCATGGACGGAAGCGGTCGGGGACGGCGGCGAGGGCGAGCCCGAGCTGCGAGTTGAGCTCGTCGACCGCGCCGAACGCGCCGATCCGGCAGTCGAGCTTCGGGACCCGCGAGCCGTCGCCCAGGGACGTCTGTCCGCGGTCGCCGCCGCGCGTGTAGATCCGCGTCAGCCGGACGGGCTCGTCCCGCTTGCGCGCGCTCATGACGGCGCCTCCCCGAACCTCGGCGAATTCGTCACGAAGTCGATACCCACGAGTGCGAAAGTTCGGGGTATCGTCGATTGCAGTGGGTGGTGGGTGTTCTCCCCCACCCGGGCGGGGACGCGCGCGCGTGTACATCTAAAGGGCTGCACGCTAGGAAACCGCAAACGAGCGCTCCGTCAGTCCGAGGATCGATCGGGCGATCACGAGGCGCTGGATCTCGCTCGTCCCCTCGTAGATTTCCGTGACCTTCGCATCGCGGAAGTAGCGCTCGACCGGAAACTCCTTAGTGAACCCGTAACCGCCGAAGATCTGGATCGCTTCGGCCGTCTGCCGCTGCGCCGTCTCCGACGCGAACAGTTTTGCCTTCGCGCCCGCCTCACCGTGCGGCTCGCCGTTCTCCTTCAGCCACGCGGCCCGGTACACGAGCAATCGCGCCGCATCGATCTCCGTCGCCATGTCCGCCAGCTTCCACTGAATCGCCTGGAACTCCGCGATCCGCTTCCCGAACTGCCGCCGCTCGAGCGCGTACGAACGAGCCGCGTCGTACGCCGCCTGCGCGATCCCGAGCGCCTGCGCCGCGATCCCGATCCGACCCGCGTCGAGGGTCGCCATCGCGACCCTGAATCCCTGGTTCTCGTCGTGCAGCAACCGGTCACGGGCGACAAGCGCGTCCTCGACGACGATCGAGTTCGTCACGGACGAGTTCAGTCCGAGCTTCTCCTCCCGTCCGGTGACGCGGACGTGATCGGCGTCGAGGATGAACGAGCTGATGCCGGCCGCGCCTGGCGTCTCCTGGTCGGTGCGGGCGAACAGCAGGAACGTCCCGGCATGCTCCGCCGTCGAGATGAACTGCTTGGCGCCGGAAATGCGCCAGCCGTCGCCGTCTTGGTCCGCCCGCGTTCGTAACGCGCCCGCGTCGGATCCGGCCTCCGCCTCGGTCAGCGCGAACGCACCCATCGCTTCGCCGCGGGCGAGCGGCGGGACGAAGCGCGAGCGCTGCTCGTCCGTTCCGAACGTCAGGATCGGCAGCGTGACCGCGCTCGTGTGCACGGCGACGGTCACGCCCACGCCGGCGTCGGCACGCGACAGCTCCTCGAGCACGAGGACATAGGACAGAAAGTCTGCCCCGGCGCCCCCGTACTCCTCGGGAATGCAGACACCCATCAGCCCGAGTTGCGCGAGCTTTGGATAGAGCTCGCGTGGAAAGCGGTGCTCGCTGTCCCACTCGGCCACGTGCGGCTCGATCTCGGCCTGCGCGACCTCCCGTGCGAGCGCCTGGATCTCGCGCTGGTCCTGCGTCAGCTGGAAGTCCACCGAACGCGATGATACGCGCGGCGCCCGCGGGGTCAGATTGAGCCTCTTAGGCGGCTGCGAGCTCGCGACGGATCTCGAAGAGCTCGGGCTCGATCGCCACGAACGCCTCCACGATCATCGGGTCAAACTGCCGCCCGGACTGGTCGAGGATCTCGGCCCTGGCCGACTCCCAGCTCATCGCCCGGCGATACGGCCGGTGGCTGGTCATCGCATCGAGCGCGTCGGCAACCGCGAAGATGCGCGCACCGACGGGTATCTCGTCCCGCGCAAGCTCGTCGGGGTAGCCACGCCCGTCCCAGCGTTCGTGGTGGGAGCGAACGATCTTGAGTCCTTCTCCTTGAAGGAACGCGACACCTGAGAGCATCGCTTCGCCGAGCACGGTGTGCGTCTGCATGCGGCGTCGCTCGGCAGGGCTGAGCGGTCCCGGCTTCTGGAGGATGCCGTCCGGGATCCCGATCTTGCCGACGTCATGCAGCAGAAAGCCGTACGCCGAGCTCGGATCCTTCGACACGTCCGTGTTGCCCACGCGTTCGGCGAGCGCCGTTGCATAGCTCTGCACTCGTTGCGAGTGCGCGTCGCTCGAGCTCGAGCATGTGGCGGAGGTCGCGCGCGTAGAGCAGCAATTCGGCCTCGGGGCGTTTCGCGTGCTTCTTCGTCGCTCGAAAAGGAACACCGTAGAGCCCGCCTGCGAGCCGTTCGGCGACGGCGAGCAGCTCGAGCGGGCTGAACGGCTTGCGCACGAATGCGTCGGCGCCGACCTGCTTCGCGGCGGCGGTCGTCCCGCCCTCGGAACCCGTCAGCAGAACGATCGGGATGTCGCGCGTGCTCGGATCGTCTTTCAGCTCCCTGCAGAGCTCGAGCCCGCTCTTGCCCGGCATGTTCACGTCGAGGACGATCACGCTCGGTCTCGCACGTTCGATCTGACGCCGGGCGGCGTACGCATTCTCGGCCTCGACGACGCCGACGTCGGCCACCTCGAACGTCGTTCTCAGCAATGTCCGAAGCGCGGGGTCGTCGTCAACCAGCAGGATGCGCAAGACCGGAGACCTCCCTTGCCCGTACCTGCTGAAGGGTTTCGGCAGTCGACTCATGTCACTTGAGCCTCCGCTGAAGGAGACTCGGCCAGGTGGCAAAACCTGCGCCCGAGGCGGCAGGCGAATTCAGCCGTAGTTGTAGAAACCGCGGCCGGTCTTCCGCCCCAGCCGCCCGGCCTCCACATGCTCCCGAAGGAGGGATGCCGGCGCATAGCGGTCGTCGCCGAGGCCCTCCTGGAGGACCTCCATGATCGCCACGCAAGTGTCGAGTCCGATCAGGTCTGCGAGGGCGAGCGGCCCCATCGGGTGGGCGAACCCGAGCCGGGCGATGGTGTCGATCGCCTCAGCCTCGGCGACGCCCTCCTCCAGGGCCCACACCGCTTCGTTGATGAAGGGCATCAGAATCCGGTTCGAGACGAACCCCGGGAAGTCGTTCGCGACCGCGGGCGTCTTGCCGAGCTCGCGCGCGAGCTCCGTGATCGCGGCAGCCGTCTCGTCCGACGTGTCGCGTGCTCGGATCACCTCGACGAGCTGAAGCACCGGCACCGGGTTGAAGAAATGCATCCCGATCACCTTGTCCGGGCGCTGCGTCGCAGCGGCGAGCGAGACGATTGGGATCGACGACGTATTGGAGGCCAGTACAGCCTCGGGCGGCAGGACCGCATCGGCTCGCCGGAAGATCTCCTGCTTGACGTCTGCGTCCTCGATCACAGCCTCGACCAAGAGGTCGGCTGGGACGAGGTCGCCGACCGGCTCGATCCGGGCGAGCACGTCGTCGGGATCGGCACCCCCCTTCTCGGCGAGCTTCGTCAGGCTCTTGCGCATCGTTTCGAGCCCGCGCTCGACCGCGCCCGGTTCGGCGTCGTGGAGGAACACGCGGCGGCCCGACCCGGCGACGACCTGCGCGATGCCGCCGCCCATCTGCCCCGCGCCGACGACCAGCACGTGCTCGAACAGCACGCGGCGAGCCTAACCTCGAGCGCTCAGAGTAGGTGCGTCAGCCGAGCCAGGCGGCCGAGGTTCACGCTCCACCCAAGGCCGAAGGTCGTCGGGGTCAGAATCCGCCGCGACGCCGGACTCCACACGTGCGCCCGCGCGCGCGCGATCGTCGGCACCCGGAATTCGTACGGAACGAAGCCGAAGACTTCACCGTGCCTGCGGTCGTTGCGCACCGCATCCGCGATCGCCACTCCGAGGAGCGTGACCCAGAGCGCGCGCACGGCGAGCTTGATGCCCTCGTCCTCCACGGCGTAGCCAACCGGGAGGCTACAGGGAAGCCCTTGGACCGGCGGGCGTCCCCGCCGGTCCAGGCCGCTATGCGGATTCCGGGCCCGTCCGGGGGAGGAGACCCTTCGACTTCATGCGGCGTGCAAGCGCACCGCGCCCGACCAACGCCGCCACAAGCGTGGCTGCGCCGATCGCAACGACCCACCACGGGAAACCCGCGCCCGCGGTTGCAGGGCGGGAGAGCCGGAACGTGTGCGTATCGAACGAGATGAATGTCGCACCGCGCGGCCAGCCGAGCGCGAGTCGCTGACCGCCGTCGCGCAGTGACAGCCGGAGCTTCCAGAGCCCGTCCTGGCTCCCGCGCCACGGGACGCCGAGGCAATGTGCGGTCGCGCTCACCGTGTCGAGCGCATGGATGAACGGATAACCGCCGTTCCGCTGGTAGAACGTGTACACCATCCGGCCGTCCGGGCTCGTCACGCGAGTCAGGGGATAGCCCGCCATGACCCAGCCGCGCTGTGTCTTGTCGGCGATCGCGCCCTGCTTGAGCACGCCAGCCTCCAGGTCGTACGCACGGACGACGTATCTCGAGAGATCCGAAGTCGACACGTGCTGGATCAGGTACAGAGTCTTTGCGTCGGGTGACATCGCGTCGTACGCAAAGTCGCCCTTCAGCCTCGCAAACGTCTGCGTCTTCAACGTCTTGGTGTCGATGATGAGGAACGAGCTCTCCCGCCGGGGATACACCTGCTGCTGCCAAACATCGCCGAGCACAAGCGTCCGTCCGTCAGGGCTGAGCCCGCCGCCGCTCGATCCATCGATCGTGACCGACGGAACGCCCCAGCTCCCGGGGAGCGAAGCGAAACGCAGGACCCGTCCGCTGTGCGTGCTGATGACGGCGAGCGCCGTGCCGTTCCCGGCGGGCAGCGTCACGTAGCGGACGTTCCCGTTGGGCGCTGCGACGCCGTCCCATCCTTGACTGACTCCTTCAGTCCCGCCGCTGGCGAACGCGGTAGGAGCCAGGGCGAGCGTGGCAATCCCGCACCAGAGCAAACGACGAAGCATGGGCGTCCTCCTTCGGTCGACGCCCCTACTACACCGGTCGGCCTGCCGGAGGTCCCTCCTAGACCTCGATCAGGAGCGCGTCCCCCTGGCCGCCTCCAGAGCAGATCGCGGCCAGGCCGAGGCCGCCGCCGTTCCGGCGCAGCTCATAGATCATCGTCCCGAGAATCCGGGCGCCGGACGCGCCGATCGGATGGCCGAGCGCGATCGCGCCGCCGTTCACGTTCACCAGCTCGGGGTCGACGTCGAGCATCTTGGCGCTGTTGAGAACGACGGACGCGAATGCCTCGTTCAGCTCGACGCGCTCGACGTCGCCGATCTTCTTGCCGGCCTTCGCGAGTGCCTGCTTCCCCGCAGTGGCCGGCATGCGTGCGAGATACGCGAACTCACCCGCGACATATGCCTGGCCGACGATCGTCGCGAGCGGCTCGAGCCCTCGCTTGCGTGCAAACTCTTCGCTCGTGACGACGAGTTGTCGCGCCGCGGCCCTTCGTCGGTCGTCAGCTCGCCGACGGGGACGATCTCCTCCCGGAACCTGCCCTCGTCGATCGCCTGAATCGCGCGCTCATGCGAACGGAGCGCCCAACGATCCTGGTCCTCGCGCGCGATGCCGAGCTCCCGGGACACGAACGACGCCTGTTCGACCATGTGCCGCTGGTCGAATGTCGAGACGAGGCCGTCGTGCGTCATCAGGTCGATCAGCGTCCCGTCTCCGAGCCGGTAGCCGAACCGCGCCTTCTTCAGGGCATAGGGCGCGTTCGTCATCGACTCCATGCCGCCGGCCACGATCACCTCGTGGTCCCCTGCGCGGATCATCTGATCGGCCATCTCGACCGCGCGAATGGACGACGCGCAGACCTTGTTGACCGTGTACGAGCCCACCTCGATCGGAAGGCCTGCGCCGATCGACGCCTGCCTCGCCGGCGCCTGGCCCGCGCCGCCCTGCAACACCTGGCCCATGATTGGTGCGCAAGCCCGCCGCCAAGCTTCCCGAACGGCGTGCGCACCGCAGACACGATCACAGAGCGGGTCACATTTCGAGCGTACCAACCGCCTTCGGCCCTCGGCTGCGGCCGTTTGACCTCGACGCGCGCTGCGCCTACCCTGAGACGACCGATGACTCCTGCCACTCGCACCTGGTGGTCCTGGCGCTGCGAGCGGGGCGGGAGCCTGCGCCGGGACTGACTCTGGCGCCCAGCCCGTTCCGCTCGACCTGACCTCCGGATTGGAGGTCTTTTCGTCTGCATGCACACGACCCGCGACATCGCAACCGACCTGATCACACCCCTCGGGGCGTACCTCCGCCTGCGCCCTCACGCACCCGCGGCGTTTCTGCTGGAATCGGTCGAGCGCGGACGTCTGGGCCGGCACTCGCTCGTCGGCTGTGGCGCGCAGTTGAGCTCGTTCGAGGACGCGGAGTCGAGCGGCGAGCCGGTCGTCGGGTATCTCGCCTACGACTACGCGGCGGAACTGGAGCCGACCGTGCCGTTGCCGGAGGAGAGCACGGGCCTCCCGCTCAGCCGGTTCCTCGTCGCGGACGTCCTCGTCCGGTTCGACCATGCGCTCGGAATCGCAGAGGTCCTGCGAGGCGACGCCGGCGAGGTGGCAGGAATGCTCGACGTGCCGGAGCCGCCGATTCCGCATGCAGACGTGCAGCGGGGGGCGACGAGCAGGTTCCCGGATCGGAAGACCTACGAGGCGAACGTGCGGCGCGCGAAGGAATACATCCGCGCCGGCGACGCGTTCCAGATCGTCGTCTCGCAACGCGCAGAACGCCCGACGTCCGCGTCGGCACTCGAGCTGTACCGCGCCCTGCGGCGGGTAAACCCGTCGCCCTACCTGTTCCTGCTCGAGCTCGACGGCCTCGCGTTGATCGGCTCGTCGCCCGAGACGCTCGTCAAGGCCGAAGGCAGGCGCGCGAGCCTGAATCCGATCGCGGGAACAACCGAGCGCGGGCCCGGCGATGCCGAGCGGCTGCTCACGTCCGAGAAGGATCGGGCCGAGCACGTGATGCTCGTCGACCTCGGGCGGAACGACCTCTCGCGCGTGTGCGTCCCGGGGACCGTGCGCGTCCAGCGCTTCCTCGAGCCGGAGCGCTACTCGCACGTGACCCACCTCGTTTCCCAGGTCGAGGGCGACCTGCGGGACGGCGTGTCGCACTTCGATCTCCTGCGCGCGTGCTTCCCGGCGGGCACGGTCTCCGGAGCGCCGAAAGTGCGGGCGATGCAGATCATCTCCGAGCTAGAAGGCCGGCGCCGCGGCGCGTACGCGGGCGCCGTCGGTTACGCGCTGCCGGACGACACGCTCGACACGTGCATCGCGATCAGGACGATCGTGCTCCGCGACGGCGTCGCGCACCTGCAGGCGGGCGCGGGCATCGTTGCCGACTCCGACCCCGCCGCCGAGCACGAGGAGTGCCTCCGCAAGCTGGCGGCCGTGGAAACCGCGATCGAGCTGGCAGAAAACGAACAACCGTGATCCTGTTGATCGACAACTACGACTCGTTCACGTACAACCTCGCGCACCTGTTCGGCGAGCTCGGCGCAGAGGTGATCGTGCGCCGCAACGACGCCGTCGACGCGGACGAGGCACAGCGGCTCGCGCCGTCGCAGCTCGTCGTCTCACCGGGGCCCGGGCTCCCGGGAGCCGCGGGAAACACCGAGGAGATCGTCCGGCGACTCGCGCCGTCGACGCCGACGCTCGGCGTCTGCCTCGGCCACCAGGCGATCGTCGAGGTCTTCGGCGGCGCGGTCGGCCCCGCCCGCGAGCTCGTCCACGGGAAGGCCTGCAGCGTGCGCCACGACGGCCGCGGCCTGTTTGCCGGCCTGCCGGACGAGCTCGAGGTCGGCCGCTACCACTCGCTGGCCGCGACGCGCGTGCCGGACGAGCTCGAGGTGTCCGCGCGGGCGGAGGACGGCGAGGTGATGGCGGTTCGCCACCGGGAGCTGCCGGTGGACGGCGTCCAGTTCCATCCCGAGTCCGTGCTCACGCCCCAAGGCGGGCAGATCGCGCGAAACTTCCTGGAGCGCAGGTGATCCAGAAGGCGTTGCAGCAACTGCTCGACGGCCGCGACCTCTCGCGGGAGGAGGCGCGCGAGGTGATGGGCGCGATCATGAGCGGTGAGACGACACCCGCACAGATCGGCGGCTTCCTGATCGCGCTGCGTCTGAAGGGAGAGACGCCGGACGAGATCGCGGGCTGCGCGGAGGCGATGCGCGATCACGTGCTGGCGGTGCGGCCGCAGCGCGAGGACCTCGTCGACACCGCCGGAACCGGCGGCGACGGCGCTCGCACGATCAACATCTCGACCGCGGCCGCCCTCGTTGCCGCCGCCGCCGGAGCGGCGGTCGCCAAGCACGGAAACCGCGCGGTCTCGTCGGCGTCCGGCTCGGCCGACGTGCTGGAAGCGCTCGGCTTCACGCTCGAGCAGGAGCCGGCGCGGATCGCGCGCTCGATCGACGATCTCGGCTTCGGCTTC
>VAXU01000148.1 GCA_005885125.1 Actinomycetota bacterium | reverse complement strand
CGCTTTGCGCCCGCGGACACTCGGTCGGCGTCGTCAAGCCGATCCAGAGCGGCGCGCGCGCGGACGATCCGGACGGGGACGCGATGCTCCTCAAGCGCTGGACCGGCGTTTCGGAGCCCGCCGAGAAGATCGCGCCGTACAGCTTCGCCGCGCCGCTGGCGCCGCTCGTCGCCGCCGAGCTCGAGGGCCGCGCGGTCGACCGCGTCCAAGCCGTCGCACGCGTGCGGGCAATCGCCGAGCGGTACGAGGCGGTGGTCGTGGAGGGCGCCGGCGGCTTCCTCGTCCCGGTGGGCGAGGACTGGACGATCGCCGACCTCGCCGCTGCGCTCGGCCTGCCGGTGCTCGTCGTCGCCCGTCCCGGTCTCGGCACCGTCAATCACACCGCGCTGTCCGTGCTCGCCGCGCGCCGGCTGGGGGTCGAGCCCCTCGGCGTCGTCCTGAACGGCGCAGCCGACGAGAGCTCGCCGGACAACGCGCGGCTGATCGAGCGGCTCACAGGCGTTCCCGTCCTCGGCCACACGCCGCTGCTCGAGGGCGAGCTCACGGGCGAGCGCCTGCGCATGCTCGTCGAGGCCAACGTCGACGTCGGCGCCCTCGCCGGCGCCGCGATTCGCTCCAGGGAGGTCGTACATGTCTGAGCTCGCGACGGTCGAAGTCGCCGGTCGCTGGGAAACGCTGGCAGACAAGGCTCTCGCGGGCGAGTTGCTCAGCCGCGGCGAGGCCCTGTCAGTTCTGAGCGCCGACGACGACCAGGTTTTGCAGCTGCTCCACGCCGCGTTCCGCGTGCGGCGCGCGTACTTCGGGCGCAAGGTGAAGCTGAACATGCTCGTGAACGCGAAGAGCGGAATCTGCCCGGAGGACTGCGGCTACTGCTCGCAGTCGATCGTCTCGACCGCACCGGTTGCGAAGTACCAGCTGCTCTCCCGCGACGTGCTCGTCGACGGCGCGCGCGAAGCATGGGCGCGCAGGGCCGGCACGTACTGCATCGTCGCGAGCGGGCGCCGTCCGAGCCGGCGTGAGCTCAGGGAGGTGACCGCGGCGGTTCGCGAGATCAAGGAGGAGCTGCCGCTGAAGGTCTGCGCGTGTCTGGGGCTGCTGTCCGACGACGAGGCGCGCGCGCTCAAGGAGGCGGGCGTCGACCGCTACAACCACAACCTCAACACGAGCCGCGACCATCACGGCAACATCACGACCACCCATACATACGACGACCGCGTCGCCACCGTCGAGGCCGTGAAGCGCGCGGGCATCTCACCGTGCTCGGGTTTCATCGCCGGCATGGGGGAGCGGGACGAACAACTCGTGGACGTCGCGTTCGCGTTGCGCGAGTTGGACGCCGACTCGATCCCGGTCAACTTCCTGCATGCCGTCGACGGCACGCCGCTCGAGGGGACGCACGAGCTGAACGCGCGCCGCTGCCTGAAGATCCTCGCGCTGCTGCGCCTCGTGTGTCCGTCGAAGGAGATTCGCGTCGCCGGCGGACGCGAGCTCAACCTCGGCTCGCTGCAGCCGCTCGCGCTCTACCCGGCGAACGCAATCTTCATCGGCGACTACCTGACGACGCCGGGGCAGGCGGCCGAGGCCGACTACCGGATGATCTCCGACCTCGGCTTCGAGATCGAAGAGTGCGCGTTGTAACCACCGCCTGGGACGCGTTTCTCGCCGACGAGCTCGCGCGGAGAGACGACGCGGGACTTCTCCGAACGCTGCGGCCGCTCGAGCGCGACGGCTGCTGGGTTGTCGCCGAGGGCGGCCGCCGGCTCCTCGATCTGTCGTCCAACGACTACCTCGGACTCTCGTGTCATCCCACGGTCGTCGACGCGGCGGCACGCGCGGCGCGCCGGAGAAGCGGCGCGACCGCGTCGCGACTGATCGTCGGCACGGACGGGAGGTACGCCGCGCTGGAGGAGAAACTCGCGGACTTCCAGGGAACGGAGGCCGCACTCGTCTTCGGCAGCGGCTATCTCGCGAACGTCGGGGCGATCAGTTGCCTGGTCGGTCCGGAGGATGCGGTGTTGAGCGACAGCCTGAACCACGCGAGCATCATCGACGGCTGCCGGTTGAGCCGCGCGGCGATCCATCGCTACGAGCATCGCGACCTCGACCAGCTAGAGGCGATGCTGCGGCGCGCCGAGCAGGCGGGCGCGCGGCGGAAGCTGATCGTGACCGAGACCGTGTTCAGCATGAGCGGCGACGTCGCGCCGCTCGCGGAGATCGTCGAGTTGAAGGAGCGCTACGGCGCCGCGCTCCTCGTCGACGAGGCGCACGCCGACGGCGTCTTCGGGCCCCGTGGGGAGGGATACGCGCACAAGCTTGGTGTCGCGGAGCAGGTCGACCTCCATCTGGGCACGTTCGGCAAGGCGTTCGGCGCGTACGGCGCCTACGTCGCGGGCTCGTCGCTCTGGATCGACTACCTCACGAACGCGGCCCGCAGCTTCGTCTTCACGACCTCGCTCCCGCCGGCGGTGATCGGCGCCGTCGATGCCGCGCTCGAGGTCATCCGCGACGCGGACGGCCTGCGCGCGACGCTCCTGGAGAACGCCGCCCGCTTTCGCAGCCGGCTCCAAGCGCTCGGTCTCGTTACCTGCATCCGGCCGCCGACTGTGCCTCGCCGGACCGCCCGGCTGCGGTTCTCGGTCACGGCCCTTCACGGCCGCGCCGACCTCGACCGGGCGCTCGAGGCGATCGAGCTGACGATCGTTAACACCGCAGCGCGGTAGCAAACTCGTCAAACGCCCAAACTGAACCTACACTCGTTCCGTGCCCTTCTGTATCAGTTGCGGCCAGGAAAATCCGGACGTCGCGAAGTTCTGCCTGGCGTGCGGCTCGCCGATGGCGACGGCACCGGCCGCGGCACCCGCGCCCGCCCCGGCGCCGGTCGAGACCCGGGTCGAGGAGCGGCGGCTCGTCACGGCCGTCTTCACGGACATCGTCGGCTCCACCGCGTCCGCGGAGGCGCTCGATCCCGAAGACGTCCGCGCGCGGCTCGCTCCCTACTACGTCGAGGCTCGGCGCGAGCTCGAGCTCCACGGGGGCAGCGTCGCGAAGTTCATCGGCGACGCCGTCGTCGCACTCTTCGGCGCGCCGACGTCGCACGAGGACGACGAGGAGCGCGCGGTCCGCGCCGCCATCGCGGTCACGAAGGCGATCGAGGAGCTGAACGCGACCGACGACTGGCTGAACCTCAACATCCGAACCGGCATCAACACGGGCGAAGCGATCGTCGTGATCGGCTCGAACCCCGGCGAGGAGATCGGCGAAGCCGCCGGTGACGTGATGAACACCGCCGCGCGAATCCAGGGCGGTGCGCCGATCAACGGCATCGTCGTCGGCGAGCTGACCTACCAGCGGACGAAGCACGCAATCGAGTACCGCGAGGCTGAGCCCGTCGTGGCGAAGGGGAAGACGGAACCGGTCCCGATCTGGGAAGTCGTCAATGCGCGCGAGGCACCGACGCGGCGAGAGACGCGGCGCGGCACGCTCGTCGGCCGGGAGGAGGAGCTCGCGAAGCTGCTCGGGCTGTGGGAGCAGGTGATGGGCGAACGGCTGCCCGGGACGGCGACCGTGGTGGGGTCGCCCGGCATCGGCAAGAGCCGCCTGCTCGAGGAGGTCGGTGCCCGAACCGCGGACGTCGGCACGATGCTCTGGGGCCGCTGTCTTCCGTACGGGGAGGGGATCACCTACTGGGCGGTGGCCGAGATCATGAAGGGCTCCGCCGGCATCCTCCAGAGCGAGGAAACGGCGGAGATCTCGACCAAGCTCGGGGCGCTCCTCGAGGAGATCGGACGAGGGAATCTCGACGAGCTGCGCACGATGGCGGCCGCGGCCTCCAACATCCTCGGCGTCTCGACCACGCCGCGCGGCACGTACTCGGCCACCGAGATTACGCAGGCCGAGCTCCACTGGGGTCTGCGCCGCATCCTGCAGCTGCTCGCCAAGAAGCGCCCGTTGCTGCTCGTCTTCGAGGATCTGCATTGGGCCGAGCCGACGCTGATCGAGTTCATTCGCTTCCTCGTCGAGGACGAAGCCGACACACCGTTACTCGTCGTTGCCTCGGCTCGCCCGGAGCTCGTTGAGTCGATGCCCGAGTTGCTGCGAGAGCGCGAGCGGCGGGTCGCGATCGAGCTCGAGCCGCTGACGACCGAGGTCGATCCAGATGCTCTCGGATCAAGGCGTCGTCGACTCGACCGGTTGGCATCTCAAAGAGGGGCAGGCCGTGCCCGTGCCGACGAGTCTCCAGTCCCTGATCGGGTCGCGTCTCGACCAGCTGATGCATCCGGAGCGGCGCGTCGCGCAACATGCTTCGGTCGTCGGCAGCACGTTCTGGCCCGGGGCGGTCGCGCATTTGCAGGACGAGACGGCAACGACGGCCGACGTCGAGCTCCTGCAGCGCATCGACGTGCTGGAGCGGCGCGATCTCGTCCGGGAGCACGAGCAGTCGTCGGTCGCAGGCGAGCGCGAGTACGGCTTCAAGCACATCATCATTCGCGACGTCGCGTACGGCCGGATGCCGAAGGGCCGCCGCGCGCAGCTCCATCTCCGTTTCGGCGACTGGGTGGAAGACCTTCCCGCCCTCGACGAGTTCGTCGAGATCGTTGCGTACCACCTGGAACAGGCGTGCCGTCTTACTCGCGAGATCGCGAGGGCGACGATCGAGCCGCCGATCGAGCGGGCCGTGCGTGCGCTGTCGCATGCCGGCGAGCGGGCGGAAGCGCGCGAGGGCATGCGCGAAGCGGACCGTTTCTACGCACGAGCGCTCGAGATCGTCGAGTCCGACAGCGAGGCGGCGCTCGAGCTGCGCTTGCGCCGCGCGACCGTCCTGATCGTCCTCGGGAAGGCCCAGGACGCGCTCGAGCTCCTGGAGCCGATCGCCGACCAGGCGCAGGCCGCGGGCCGCCTTGATCTGCGCTGCGAGGCGTTGCTGACTCTCGCGCTGGTCGACCACCGGCAGGGGCGGGCCACGGAGGCTCAGAAGCGCCTGGACGAGGCCCACAAGCTGGCGGTGCAGGTGGGCGACCGACGGCGCCAGATTCGCGCCGCGTTCTCGCTCGCCTCGGTCAAGGGCGACACAGGAGGGGCCGACGAGGCGTTGGAGGAGCTCGGCCGAGCAGTCAGCATCGCGGAGGAGATCGAGGATCGCCCGCTACGCGTGCAGGGGCATCTCCGGGCAGGGTTCCTCCTCTACAACAAGGGCGAGCTCGCGGCCGCGGAGGAGCAGCTCGAGCGCTGCTCGTTGCTGGCCGCCGAGCTCGGCAGCAGCCGGATGGAGGCGCTCGCGACGTTCCTCCTCGGCCTGATCAAGTTCCTCCGCGGCGACCTCGAGGATGCGGAGCGGCTCGGCGAGCAGGCCAAGGGCTGGCTCGAGCGCACGGGCGACACGTACATCCAGATCCAGAACCTCGTTGCCCTCGCTCAGTACGGGCTCGCGCGCGACGACGCACCACTTGCGGAAGAGCGCCTGCGCGAGGCGCTGCCGCTTGCGCTCGGCGAGGGCAGCTGGCTCGTCGGCGACATCTATCGCTTCCTGACCGAGGCGCTGCTCCGGCAAGGACGTGTCGAGGACGCCGCCGAGCTCGTGGAGTTCGCGGCGCGGGGCGTCCCGGAGGACCAGCCGCAGATGCGCGCGTTCGTCCTGCTCGCGGAAGGCTCGCTTGCCGCGGCCAGGGGCGAGCCCGCACTCGTAGGCGACCGCTACGACGAAGCCCTCGAGTTGCTCGAGCAACTCGACCTCCGAATCGACCTCAGCGTCGCGCGGATCAGCTACGGACGAGCGCTGCGCGAGCTCGGCGACCTCGACGGCGCGCGCGAGCAGCTCGAACGGGCGCGAGAGGCGTGCATCCCGATGGGTGCGATCGGCCTAGCGGCTGAGGTGGAGCGGGAGCTGACGCTGGTGGGCAGCAGGGCCGGCTGAGCGCCGGCCCTGCTCCCTTAGGTCACATACTGGTTAGTCGCCGCCGCCTGTCGGCGGGAGAACGAAGAAGCACGGTTCGGTCAGCACTTGCTGCCCGATTACGTCGCCGATGATGGGCGCATCCCCGACGCCGCTCGCGCACTCCATGGTGGCCCGCCCGAAGAAACACGGAGAGAGCGTGCCCGTGTTGCTCTGGGAGCCGTTGTTCAGGCTCACATGCTGATCGAACGTGCACATACCCAGCGGCGAGTTGCTCGTGCCAAAGAGCTCGAGCGACTGGAACGCGCCAAGCCCTTCGCTTGCGTTCAGATCGCCTGACTGGTGGATCGTCTCTTTGTTGTTCGACCCACCGAGTTGGCTTGCGAAGCCGCAGCACGACACGGGGTCGGTCTGCTCCTGAAACGCTCCGGCGGGTGCAGATGCCTCCTGGTGCTTGCTCTGATTTGCGTTGCTGGTCGAGCTTCCAGAGCCGCCGAAGGAGGTGTCCTGGTGGATCTTTCGTCCCGTTGACCGCGTGCTGAGCGACGTTTGCGCAGACGTTCGGTGCCGATCCGCTGACGGCAGGTGCGCAGTCAGTCGAGCCCGATGTGAAGTTCTGCTCCTGCATCGGCGCACCGTGTGCATGCTGCCGCTCGGACTGGTCGATCGATGACGTGTTCTTGCCGGACCCCGAGGCGGTCTGGACGACCGTCGCGGTCTGGAACGCGTCCTGCGTCTGGAGGTCGGACGACGTCGAATCGTCGTCGTTGCCGCCCGTGTTCTGCTGGACGCTCTGACTCAGCTGCAGATCGTTCAACGACGCGGCGCCGCCGGCACCACCCTGCGTCACTGTCGCAATCTGGTTGCCGGTCGCGGCCGATGTGTGCGTCGAGACGATCATCTGCTCGACGACCGCCTTGTTTCTCGCGCCGGTCTGGGTGATACCGCAGGTCTGCGTCGCAACTGGCGCATTCAGGTGCTCGATACAACGGGCAGTGTTGCTCGCGCCCGTTTGCGAGATTGTGCACATCTGAGTGTCAGCTGTGCTGATCGGCGTCGCGTCCGTGCACTGAGCGACGTTCTGGCCGCCGTCATCCGTGGCAACCTGAAGCACGCGTGTCGCTGTCGTGCAGTTCCAGCCCACGCCCGGGCAGTTCGGCCCGGCGTAGTTCCGAGCGCCGATCTGCCGGATGACACCCGCAGCAAGATGAGTACTCGCGATGCGAGGCGTGGCCGAGACGCCCTGAGGTTTTGCGGCCGAACCGGCACCTGCGAGCGACATCGCGCCGACCGCAGTCACCGCCAGAACGGCCAGAAAAGACGCTTTTCTCACAACAAACTCCCCTTCCCCGGAAACTGAACCCTCTCTACCACTCGCATCGCCAAGTCCTGGGCGTCCTCCGCAGTGGCCCTTCTCTAAGTAACCGCAATATCGATCCGATTGCAAGCCCGGCGGGGCCTTCGGACTCGAAAGAGGGATGGCTGCCCGGGCGGCAAATGGGGCCGGCGTTCCCGAGCCGCCCCGAGCACGAGCCCACCTGGTGTGGGAGCAGGGCCGGCTTGGCCGGCCCTGCTCCCCGAGTTCTTCTAGCCAGTCGTTAGCCGCGCGGCAGGAAAGCCAGGAGCGGCCCATCGAAGGTGCACTCGAAGCACTCGGGCGGCGGATTCAGGTCCGCCGGAACCGCCTCGCAGCCGGGACCTATCACTTGCTGCGTCGAAGCATCGCCACCAACGCTCGTGCAGAACGTGGTGAGCGTGAGGAACGGACACGGGCTCTCCGTGTCCGAGTTGCTCGTCGTGTCGATGTTGATCTTCGCCTTCTGGGTGATCACGCACGATCCGTCAGGCGAGTGGCTCGTCCCCTGAAGGAAGGAGAACTGGTCGGCGTCGGGTTGCGTCGCAGCCAATGACGACGACTGGCCGATGTTCTCCGTGTTGCCCGTTCCGCCGAGCTGGCTGGCGAAGCCGCAGCAGGAGACCGGGTCGTTCTGCGTCTGGATTGCTCCGGCCGGCGCCGACTCGTGCTGATTCTTGTTCTCGTTCACGCCGTTCGAGGAGGTGCCGGTACCCCCGAGGGTCGTCTCCTGGTGCACGCGGCCCATGATGCCCCCCTCGGAGTTCCCCTGGGTCTGGGTCGCATTCGCAGCAGCCGTGTTCGCGTCTTGGTTGATCGATTGGACGAAATGGTTCTGATTCGTCCCGGTATCGCCAAACTGCGAGACGGTTGCGCACTCGTTCGGCGCGTGCGGGAAACCGAAGTCGCAGTCGGCCGACTGGTCGTATGTCGCGTTCTGCAATTGGGTGGTCCCGCCAGACGCCTTCTGGAGCTGCGTCTGGTTGACCTGCGACAGGTTGTAACCGGTTCCGGTCGCGGTCTGCGAGACGACGGCGGCCTGGTGTGCGTCCTGCGTCTGCGGATTGCCGAGCTTCAGGCTCTGATTCGCGGCCTGATTCAGGTGGAGCTCGTTCGCCGATGTGCTACCGCCGGCCGCCGGGCCCTGAGCCACCTCCGCCGTCTGTAGCCCGCTCTGAGGGCTCGCCGGCGAGGTGTCGCTCTGGTTGATCGACTGGTTGACAAATGCGTAGTTCTGAGTCCCAGTCTGCGTGATCATGCAGTCCTGGACAGCCGCTGGATCGGTGCTCCGCTCGGTGCACGTCGCGGTATTGACGGAGCCGCTCTGCGTGAATGTGCAAGTCGTGTTAGGCGCCAAGATCACGAGGGTCCCGCCGGTGCATGTGGCGACGTTCTGGCCGCCGCCGGTCGCGATCTGAAGCACCCGTGTCGCGGTCGTGCAGTTCCAGCCACGACCCGGACAGTTGGGCCCGGCGTAGTTCCGGGCTCCGACCTGCCGCACGAGCCGTGCGCCGAAGTGATTGCTCGCGGCGCGGGGTACTGCTGTGACGCCAGAAGAACTAGGTTTTGCCGCCGAACCGGCGCCGGCGAGCGCCATCGCGCCGACCGCAGCCATCGCCAGAACGGCCAGGAAAAGTCCCGTTTTCACACTGCTCCTCTCCCCGAGGGGTGTGGATCGATGCCACTCACATGCCGCAGGCTCAATAGGCGTCCTGATGGGGTGGCCAGCCCCTAAGTAACAGCAATTTCGGGGCGATTTCAAGCCCCAACCCGCCGCTTAACCGATCGCAAACACCCGAGCCGAGCCCGGTTGACCGGCGTCGCCGAGACGGAGGGAAGATGGCGCGCCTCCGCTCCGTCCTGTGGTGGTCAGCACAGCGGGGTCAAAAGGAGCGGGGAAAAAATGAAGTACCGGAGACGGAAGAATCTCTTGAAAAGCCTGATCCTCTCGTTCGCGACGGCGGCCATCGTCGTTTCGGGCGCACAAGCCAGCTACCACACGCAGAAGGCGCAGGAAGCGCGTTCGGCGATGAACCAGACCTACTCGCCGGCGGCACTGAGGGCCCTGTCCCTGAGGTCCGAGGCGATGAACGTGCAGTACCAGCAGCCCCAAGGTCAGTGGGCACTCGAGCTCAGGTCCGAGGCGATGAACAAGAAGTACCAGCAGCTCGCCGGACGGCCTGACGATCGGTCGGGCATCCGCGGCGTCGAGTCGACCTCGGTGACTCCGGACCTGGCCGAGATCCAGCGCCACGTCCGGGCCGACCAGAGCCTGTCTCAGTCGGCTTCGAACGGTCCTGACAACCGTGCAGGCATCCGCGGGCCGGGAGCGGTCGAGATCCGGACGCCGCAGTTCGTCACGGTCAAGAGCGATGGGTTCCACTGGAAGGACGCGAGCATCGGCGCCGGTTCGGCTTTCGGCATCGCGCTCGTGCTGATGGGCGGTCTCGCGGTCTCGCGGCGCCGCCACTCCGGGCTGGCAGTCTGAGCCGGTTCGGATCGCGACGCGAAGGCGGGCCCCCGGGCCCGCTTTCGCGTCGGCCGCCAGTGCGCTTTCATACAAGCACGCTGATGCCGTCGGAGCTCACGGATGCCGCCCTCGTCGCCCGCTGCCGCGCCGGCGATCCTGCCGCGTGGCACGAGCTCGTGGAGCGGTTCTCCCGGTATGTGTACGCCATCTCGATTCAGGCCTTCCGGCTTCCCCACCACGACGCCGAGGACGTGTTCCAGGAGGTGTTCGCGCGCGCGTACCAGCGGCTGGACAAGCTGCGCGACGACGAGGCGATTCGCCCCTGGCTCGGCCAGCTGACGCGGAGGCTCTGCATCGACCGGCTGCGCGCGGCGGCCCGAGAGACCCCGGCCGAGGACATCGAGCCGGCGGGCGCCGACGAGACGATCGCCGAGCTCGACGAGGCGTTCGCGGTGCGTGAAGCCCTGCGCGAGGCGCCCGAGCACTGCCGGGAGGTGCTGGACCGCTTCTTCTGCAAAGACGAGAGCTACGCCACCATCGGCGCCGCGCTCGACCTCCCGGCCGGCACGATCGCCAGCCGGATCTCCCGCTGCCTGGCCGGGCTGCGGAAAGTCCTCGAAGGGAAGAAACCGGCGCCGAGCGCCGTCTAGTGGACATGAGCCGGTACGACGAGACACGGATCGGTGAGCTCCTACGGCGCCTTCCCCCTGCCCCCGAGGGCTGGGTGCGCGCTGCGCAGGAGCTCCCGCTCGCGCGGCTCGGCCTCGACGAGCTGGTGCGCCGCGCCGAAGCGGACGCCGAGTTCCGGAGCCGTTTGATCGCGGATCTCGAGGCTGCGCTGCGGGACGAGGGCGTCGAGCCCGACCCGCAGCTCGTCGAGGCGCTCCGCCGGCGCTTCCAGGCGTAAGAATTCCGATTCGTGCGGTTTCTCGACCTGACGGTCCAGGGCTGGTTGGAGCAGCTCGGCGAGCGCGGCCCGGCACCGGGAGGCGGGTCGGCCGCGGCGATCACCGGCGCGATGGCTGCCCAGCTCGTCAGCATGGCCGCGGGCCAGTCGGCCGACTGGTGGCCCGAGGCCGGCGGCGTCGGTGCGCAGGCGTCGGCCTTGAGTGCTCGGCTCGCCGGGCTCGCCCAGGCCGACGCGGACACCTACACGGAGTGGCTGCAGACGCTCGAACGCGCACACGAGATCCCCGCCGAGCGCCGGGACCACGAGCTCGGCGCGGCCCTCGACCGTTCCGCCCAGACGCCGCTCGCGATCGCCGAGACGGCCTGCGACGTCGTCCTGGTCGCGGTCGAGGCGAGGAAGAACGTCGACCCGAAGGTGCAGCCGGACGTGGACGCGGCGATCGCGCTGGCCTCCGCGGTTGCACAGGCCGCCGCGCGGCTCGTGGAGGTCAACCTCTCCGCGACCCGTGACGACCCTCGGGTCGAGCAGGCGCGCGCGGCCGCCGAGACGGCCGCGCGGGCGATGCGCCGCGTGTTCTTGCCTACCTAGACGGCCGGCGCGGGGCGCCGGAGCCGCTGATGCTGGAGCCGGTCGAGCAGTCCGGACAAGCGTCCGAACCGCGGAGCGCCTTCGCCTCGGCCTTCGCGCGCAACCGCAGCGAGCCGAGCCTGCTCGGCTTCCCTGAGCAGATCGGCGTGGCGGGCGCGTGCGAACTCTTGCTGGATCGAATAGTGCATCTCCGCTCCCTTCGGGTCGGGTAACAACAGGACGCGCAAGCGGGCCGACTTCTTCCACGGCGGCTACAGTCGGGCCCGATGTGGGTTCGCTGCGGAGCGCCGCTCGCTGTCGCCATGGTCCTGGCCGGCTGCGGGAACCCCGTGCACTCCCATTACTCCGTGAAGCAGACGGCGCCGTGCCTGCGGAAACTGGGCTATGCGGTCAGCACGAACGCGTCGCAGAACTCGTCGGAGGCCGGCAACGTCGAGGCGGCCTACCGGCGGTTCGTCTCGAAGAAGCTTCGGCCTCACATCGACGACGTCATGTTGTCGCAGAAGAACGCCGTCCTCCTGTGGACGATCACGCCGCCGAAGGACGAGCTGAACCGCGTCCTCGGCTGCCTGAAGTAGCTGGCTAGAATCCACTCGATGCCAGAGATCGGCACGATGCGCGTGAAGAGTGGCCTCGCCGAGATGCTCAAGGGCGGGGTGATCATGGACGTGACGGATGCCGAGCAGGCGCGGATCGCCGAGGACGCCGGCGCCGTCTCCGTGATGGCGCTCGAGCGTGTGCCGGCCGACATCCGCCGCGACGGTGGCGTCGCGCGCATGGCCGATCCGGACAAGATCCGCGAGATCCAGGAGGCCGTGACGATTCCCGTCATGGCCAAGGCACGGATCGGTCACTTCGTCGAGGCGCAAATCCTCGAGGCGCTCGAAGTGGACTACATCGATGAGTCCGAGGTCCTGACGCCGGCCGACACCGCGCATCACATCGACAAGTGGAAGTTCACCGTCCCGTTCGTCTGCGGCTGCACAAACCTCGGCGAGGCGCTCCGGCGCATCGCGGAAGGCGCGGCGATGATCCGCACGAAAGGCGAGGCGGGGACCGGAGACATCGTCAACGCGGTCACGCACATGCGCGCGGTCTTCGGCCACATCCGCAAGCTGCAGACCTTGCGCGAGGAAGAGCTCTACGCGGAGGCGAAGGAGTTGCGCGCGCCGTTCGAGCTCGTCAAGTGGGTCGCCGAGAACGGAAAGCTGCCGGTCGTTACCTTCACGGCCGGGGGAATCGCGACACCCGCGGACGCAGCGCTGTGCATGCAGCTCGGCGCCGACGGCGTGTTCGTCGGCTCCGGGATCTTCAAGTCGTCCGATCCGTCGACGCGCGCGAAGGCGATCGTCGAGGCGACGACGCACTTCGAGGACGCGCACGTGCTGGCGCGCGTCTCACAGGGTCTCGGCGATGCGATGGCCGGGCTGAGCGCCGCCGATCTCCGCCCCGAAGAGCTGCTCGAAACGCGCGGCTGGTAAGGGTCAGGCCCTTCGGGTCTGACCCGCTTTTCCGATCTTGCGGCATACCCGCGCGGTCTGTGGACAGGCCGTCACACCTTCGTCGCGGTGCCTGGCACCGCGCGTCGGCACGAAACGTGGCCGTTCGGACACGCTGGGCCGCCGGGCTTTGCGCGGAAGGCTGCTCGAGGCCCGCCGCTGGTGGGCGAGCGCGCCGGCGCGGTCTGTGGACGGGTTGTCACACTTTCGTCGCGGTGCCTGGCACCGCGCGGCGGGAGGGGACATGTCTGTTCGTAGGCGCTAGCCGCCGCGGGTGAACCAGGAGCCGCCGGTGTCGTGGCCGGTGTAGATCCCGTTTCCTTCGCCCCAGATGACGTGGTTCGTGCCGCCAGAGTCGACGGCGAGCCCGAGGTAGTCGCCGAACGGGAACGTGTAGCCCGCGGACGTCTTGTACGGCGCGCCCGAGCCGAGATCCGACAGGCGCACCGGCGGCGACCAGGTCCGGCCGCCGTTCGCCGAGCGGGCGAACCACGTGTTCCAGCCGTTCGCGCCGTTGCGGTCGTCCTGCCAGACCAGCCGGAAGTCACCCGGCTTCGGTCCCGCCGCGATCGCGGGCATGTTGCTATCGCCGGCGTCGTTCACGAGCGCGGGCGCGCTCCAGGCGACTCCGTCAACGGATGTTCGGATGTAGAGGCTCTTGGGCGCATCCGCCACCCCACTCAGGAGGTAGGCGAAGACGAGCTTGCCACTGGAATCCGCGGCGACGGTCGCCTGCGAGCTGAAGAAGTCGCGATAGCACCCCTTGAAAGCGCACGGCGGCGCTTCCTGGCTCGTGTCCAGGATCGTGGTCTTCCACGTGCTTCCGCCGTCGGACGAGCTGACGAGCGCCACCGGCTCGGGCCCAAGCGCGAACTTTCCTTCGCCCGTCTCGCCGAAGTAGACGTTGCCGTTCGGCGCCACCGTGCCGCCGTAGGCGAGGTAGGAGTACGTTTCGGCATTCGTCTTGACCGGCGGTGAGAACGTCGCGCCGTAGTCGTGAGACGCGACCGCGTACGCGTCGGCCTTGTCGTTGAAGGCGACGTACACGTCCTTCCCGGACGGGGAGATCGCGAGGACCGGCTTGTCGTTGTACGTGAGCTTTCCGTTCATCGTCACCGGGATCGTCCACGTCTGGCCATGGTCGTACGACTTCGCCAGCACGGTCCCCGGTTTGAACGTGTTGAGCCAGGCGGCGTAGACGGTTCCGTCGTCCGCCAGCGCGAGCTGGGGATCGAACTGCCAGGGGACGTTCTTGCAGACGATCCCGCAGACGGGGACGAGCGGGCCCCACGTGACGCCGCCGTCGCTCGAGGCGCGCACGAGGATGCTGTAGATCGAACAGTCGTGCGACGCGCACTGGTCGTTGATCGCCGTGACGGCCTGGTAGACCCAGGGCGCGTACGGATCGGCGGCGACTGTCGGCTCCCAGTTGTCGTCCGCGGGCGCACCGACGAGTTGCTCGGACGCGAAGGAGGGCGCCGAGGCCGCAGGCGCGCCGACGGCGGCGAGCGCAGAAAGGCCGATGACCACTGCCAAGACGAGCAGCGTTCGCTTCAGCACGGGCCCGACCCTAGAAGCCTCGCCGAATCAGGTCAAGGCCGCGTCGTGACTAGCATTTCGGGCATGAAGATCGGAGTTCTCGCCGTCCAGGGAAACGTCCGCGAGCACGCGGCGATGCTGCGCCGGCTCGGCGCGGACGTCGTCGAAGTACGCAAGCCGGAGCAGCTCGACGGGCTCGACGGGCTCGTCGTTCCGGGCGGCGAGTCGACCACGTTCATGCGGCTGATGCGCCTGTACGGGCTCGACGAGGCGCTGCGCTCGTTCGCCGGGCCCGTGCTCGGTACGTGCGCGGGCATGATCGTCCTCGACCGCGAGCATCTCGGCATGATCGACCTCGAAGTCGACCGGAACGCCTACGGCCGCCAGGTGGCGAGCTTCGAGGCGGATCTCCGGCTCAGAGGGGATGACGAGCCGCTTCGCGGCGTCTTCATCCGTGCGCCGCGCGTGCGCGAGGCAGGGCCGGACGTCGAGGTCCTGGCAGAGCACGAGGGTGAGCCGGTCCTCCTGCGGCAGGGTCGCTTCCTGGTCGCGTCGTTCCACCCCGAGTTGACGGAAGATACGCGCGTGCACGAGCTGTTCCTCGATGCCGTGAGGGAGGCGATCAGTGTCCGGGCATAGCAAGTGGTCGTCGATCAAGCACAAGAAGGGCGCGGCCGACGCGAAGCGCGGCAAGCTCTTCTCCAAGCTCTCCCGCGCGATCATCGTCGCCGCGAAGGAGGGAGGGCCCGATCCCGCCGGCAACCTGGCGCTGCAGAACGCGATCGAGAAAGCGCGCTCCTACTCCATGCCGAAGGACAACATCGAGCGCGCGATCGCGCGCGGCTCTGGGGCAGACTCCGACGCGCAGGCGTTCGAGACGGTGGTCTACGAGGGCTACGGGCCGAGCGGCGTCGCCGTGATCGTCGAGGCGCTGACGGACAACCGCAACCGCACCGCGTCGGACGTGCGGCACGCGTTCGACAAGAACGACGGCAATCTCGGCGGGTCCGGCGCGGTCTCGTGGCTGTTCGAGCGGCGCGGGATCGTGGTCGTTTCGGCCGACGGCGTCGACGAGGACGAGCTGATGCTCGCGGCGGCGGAGGGCGGGGCGGACGACGTCTCCCGCGACGGCTCGATTTTCGAGATCGTGTCGGCGCCGGAGAACCTCGCCACCGTGCGCGAAGCGCTCGAGGACGCAGGTTTCACGGTCGACTCCGCGGAGCTGACGATGGTGCCGAAGACGACGATCGAGGTCGCCGACGAGTCGGAGGCGAAGAAGGTGCTGCGCCTGATCGACCAGCTCGAGGAGAGCGACGACGTGCAGGACGTGTTCGCGAACTTCGACATCCCCGAGCAGGTGCTGGAGGCGGTCGCCTCTTAAAGAGCGGGTCAGACCGAACGTCTGATCCTTACCTCACGGATTCAAGGAGGACTGTCCGACAGCCTCCATAACCTGTCGCCGTGAAAGTCGTCGGCATCGACTGAGGCGCCGCTTGCGGTGCCGACATTCAGGACGCGCGGGCTTGGCCCGTGCGTCCGTCTGAAATGAACCGTCGAGACGTTGGAGCGATAACGCAGCGAGAAGCGTCCGAACCCTCCCTTAGCCTTCTGTCGTGAAAGTCGTCGGCATCGATCCGGGTACGGCAGCGTGCGGGTACGGCATCGTCCACGAAAGCGACGGGCGCCTCAGGGCCATCGACCACGGGTGGTGGAGAACACGCGCGGCCGAGCGCCCGGAACTGCGTCTCAAGACAATCTTCGAGGGGGTGGACGACCTCATCGCCCGGCACGCGCCGGATGCCGTCGCGCTCGAGGAGTCGTTCGTCGGCGCCGACGCCCGCACCGCACTCTCCGTCGGGCAGGCGCGCGGCGCCGTCATGGTGGCGTGCGCGCGCGCCGGCGTCGGGTGCGTTGAGTACTCCCCGACGCGCGTCAAACAGACGGTGTGCGGCTACGGCCGGGCCGAGAAGGTCCAGGTGCAGAAGATGGTGAAGGCGATCCTGGGGTTGAAGGAAGCGCCGTCGTCGTCGCATGCCGCGGACGCGCTCGCGGTTGCGATTTGCCACGCGCTCGCGCCGCCGCTCTTGAGAGTGGTGGCCGGTTGATCGCACGGCTGCGCGGCCGTGCGGTCGCGAACACGCGCGACGGTCTGGTTCTCGACGTCGGCGGTGTCGGCTACCTGGTCGCGGCGACGCCGACGGCGGTGCGGAAGGCCGACGGCGCGGACGAGGTGTCGCTGCACACGTACATGCACGTGCGCGAGGACGCGCTGCAGCTGTACGGATTCGCCGACGCTTCTGAGCGCGAGCTGTTCGTCCAGCTCCTGTCGGTCAACGGCGTGGGGCCGAAGGTCGCGCTTGCGATCGTCTCCGGCTCGCCGGCTGCGGAGTTGCGGCGCGCGATCGCCCTCGAGGATACGGCCCGCTTTCAGGCGATCCCGGGGATCGGCAAGAAGACCGCCGAGCGCATCGTGCTCGAGCTCAAGGAAAAGCTTGCAGACGGGGTGCCCGTGGCTGCGACCGGGGGAGGGAGCGCGCCGCACGTCGTTGCGAGGGAAGCGCTCGTCGAGCTCGGCTGGTCGGCCGCAGAGGCCGAGCAGGCGCTTGCACAGACCGATCCCGACGCACCGCCGGAGGAGCGGGTCCGGCAGGCGTTGAAGAGGGCAGCATGAGCGCTGTGCCGCAGGTGATGACGGCTGCCGTTGCCGTCGAGGAGGAAGAGCTCGAGCAGACGCTCCGCCCGCGCCGACTCGCCGACTTCGTCGGGCAGGAACGCGTCAAGGAACAGCTCGCGATCGCGCTGCAGGCTGCGAAGGCGCGCGACGAAGCGCTCGATCACGTGCTGCTCGTCGGGCCGCCGGGTCTCGGGAAGACGAGCCTCGCCTACATCGTCCGTGAGGAGCTCGGGGTCGGGATTCGCTGCATCGCCGGCCCTGCGCTCGAGCGGAAGGGCGACATGGCCGCGATCCTCACCGGGCTCGAACGGCACGACGTGCTGTTCGTCGACGAGATCCACCGGCTGAACCGCGCGATCGAGGAGATCCTGTATCCGGCGCTCGAGGACTTCCGGCTCGACATCGTCGTCGGGCAGGGACCCGCGGCCCGGACGCTGACGCTCGACCTGCCGGAGTTCACGCTCGTCGGCGCGACGACGCGTACGGGCCTCCTGACGACTCCGCTCCGCGACCGGTTCGGGATGACGTTCCGCCTCGACTATTACGAGCCGCATGAACTCGGCACGATCGTGCGGCGCAGCGCGCGGATCCTCGAGGTCGAGATCGCGGACGACGCGGCCGACGAGATCGCGCGGCGCTCGCGCGGGACGCCCCGAATCGCGAACCGGATCCTCAGGCGCGTGCGCGACGTCGCGCAGGTGAAACACGACGGAGCGATCACGACCGGTGTCGCGCGCGAAGCGCTCGCGCTCCTCGAGGTCGACCAGCAGGGCCTCGAGCGGATCGACCGCTCGCTGCTCGCCGCGGTCGTCCACAAGTTCAGTGGTGGGCCCGTCGGACTCTCGACCCTCGCCGTGGCGCTCGGCGAGGAGCCGGACACGATCGAGGACGTCTACGAGCCCTACCTCCTGCAGCTCGGCTTCCTCCAGCGAACGCCGCGCGGCCGGGTCGTGACGGAGCTAGGCCGTGCGCACGTCGGCGCTGCCGCAGCGGACGATCAGCTCTTCTAGCTAGGAGGCCGCCGCCAACGCGCCTTCGCCCCATCCTTGTCCTACGCGCGCCCGGACAAGCAGGGGGCAAGATGCCCAGGAAGGCGACGCTCACTGCGGCAAGGCGCCGCCGTCCTGAGTTGCCGCAGGGGAGAACACAGCGAACTCAGGTCCTGGGCACCCTCGTCGGTTCGAACCGGCCCCTGCATGTCCTTCAATCCCCCAAATCCGTGCGGTGCGCCAGCACGAGGGACGGTACTGCTGCCCTTTCGCGGAAATGAATGTAGAGGCGGTTGCCGGCCTGTTGACAG
This sequence comes from Actinomycetota bacterium, assembly GCA_005885125.1. GTDB lineage: Bacteria > Actinomycetota > Thermoleophilia > Gaiellales > Gaiellaceae > 3-1-20CM-4-69-9. Next base: position 3,520 of record VAXU01000148.1, on the reverse strand, counting down.
ACCTTTCATGCCGACCTACAAGGAGGATGCTGCGGCTCGCAATCCAGGGTCCACTCAGAAAGGGATGACATGCAGGAGTCGCAGCTCAGGGTCTCATCAGCAATCGCCGGCGAGGACGAGTACGTGGAGTTCTGGCCCGCCGGAACTTTGGCGAAGGGCCAGTTTTCCTGTACCGCCTGTGGGAATCGCGTGACCGTTCACCAAGTGCTGCCGCGCTGCATGGTGTGCGGCGAGCGGCTCTGGGAGCGGGCTGACTGGAGCCCTTTCGCGCGGACTGATTAGCCGCCTCCCACGTACTCGAAATCGCCGTACTCCGCGTGCTTCCCGCTCGTGTCCCAGGACAGCCCGTCGCAGGAGAACGCTGCCCGCGTTGCCATGCCGAGCTCACTGCGCTTGGCAGTGAATCCGGTCGGCTTGTCGAGGTAGATCTCCTCCTCGTCGCCGGTGACAGGGTTTTTCACGCGCGACTGCTCGAGGTCGTAGATCGTGCCGTTGGCCCCGATCTTCACGCCGCTGTTGATGCCGGCGAGCTTCGATTCGAAAGGCGCGTAGATGGTGTCCAACCACGTCGACGTGACGGAGTGGAAGATGTCGAATGGGAGCCCGGCCGCACCGCTGCGCCAGAGCTGTTCGAGCGCGTCACGCTGAGCAGGCGTCGCGCGCTCGTCGATGATCAAGACCGCGGTCAGTTCTCCCTCGTGGATCGGGCCCGGCGAATGAGCGGCCCATGCAAACTGGAGCCCGGCGAGCGACGCCTCGCCGTAGCGTCCTTCGCGCACCGAGAACACGTACACACCGTCGCAGTGTCCATAGCTCGGGGCGACGTCGAAGTTGCACGGACAGCCCCAGTCGCAGTTGCACGAACCGAAGATCGACCCCGTCATCGACCAACTCTCCATACGGATCCGCCTGCTCGGACCGGGCGATCCTACGGAGTAGGCTGCCGCCGTGCCCGAGCTCTGGATTCCCGGCGTCGCAGAGCCGTCGCTCGACGACTTCGTGACGCGGATTCACAAGCAGATCGAGCGGTACACCGCGTCGCACGGCGCCGACCGGACCGAGGTCGAGGTCGAGCTCGCGGACGGCCAGAGGCTGACGCTCCAGGGTCTGTCGGCTGAGCCGGGCTACGGGTTCGTGACGCTCGCGGTGCATCCCGAGGACGACCGGGATCCCGAGCAGGTGATCGTTCCCGTCAACGCGATCCGCCAGATCGCGCTGGGACCGGCCGAAGCCGACCGAGCTCGGTTCGGCTTCGCTCTCCCTGACGACGGATCGTCGAAAGCACGAGGGGCGGAACCCGCCGCATAGGTTCCGCCCCTCTCGAAATGTCCGGCCCCACCGCAGTTGAGGGGCCATGAGGACAGGTGGTACGCCATCACTATCGCCCACCGTGGGTGGTTGACTCGTCCCCTTTCAGGTGGTTCATCTGGGCGCTTCACTTCACCCGCCCGGGGGAGTGCGCGATGGCTCAGGCAGGGAGAATGTGAGTCGTAGGAGGATCTTGGGGGGCCGCAGCCCTGATCCTCCTGCAGCGGTCCCGAGGCGCCTCGGGACCGCGCCCCTCTAGACCTGGCTCGTGCCGGGCACAGGACGTGGCCTAAGTGGGCGGAGCCGCGGCAGCAGCGCCAGGAGCCGGGGCGCGAACAGCAACGCCATCACGTCGAACCAGACGTAGCCGGAGGCGACGCCGCTCGGGGGGTTGCCGTCCGGGATCCCGAGCCCCGGCAGCTCGGCGGCCCAGCGCCACGTGCCGATCGCGGTGCCGTAGAGCTCCAGGCAGGCGACGACGAGGAAGACGCCGGCGTACGCGGCACGCGCCCGCGAACGCCAGAGGAACGCGAGCAGCAGCGGGACGCCGAGCGCACCGGCGGCGTCGGTGCGCGGCAACACGGTCAGGCCGAGCACGCCCCACGTCGTCGCGCCGAGTGCAGCCGCGACGACAAGCAGTCGCGCGTGCCGCCGCAACGAGTCGCTCAGCGACAACCCTGCGATGAAGACCAGCCCGTGCGCGGGCGGGACGAACGTCGGCAGATTGTGGAGCCTGTAGGTGTAGACGCCCCAGAGGATCGATCCGGTCAGCTCTGCGAGCGTCGCCGCGCAGATCACGACCGCGACCTGCGCGCGCCGCTCCACCGGCAAGGTGCGGGCGGCGAGGACGAGCGCGATCCAGGTCAGCGCGCCGAGCGCGAACTGCTCGTGCAGCGTGACCTGCGTGTCGACGGCGAGCAGCGCGGCGAGATACGCCGCGATGATCGTGGCACGTGTCACCCGCGGAATTGCACGTCGTGCCAGGACGGCACGGGCGCGAGCTCGAGCAGCGCTCGGCCTCCGCCCGGGTCGCGGTAGCCGAAGTCGGCTGCGGCGTCGTCCCACGCGACCTCCAGGAGGCCCTCCTTGACGCGGTGGTCGAGCCACGCGCCGCGGAAGACGAGCTTCTTGAGCCAGTACACGAGTGACTCCCCGCCGATCACGGACACGCGTTCCCAGTGGCGGACGACGTACTGACCGAGGCCCGAACGCGGGCTGTCGATCCAGTCTCGCTCGACGAGCTCGACGAGGTCGGCGGTCTCGTCATCGTCCAGCTCGTTGTCGGCGACGAGACCGAGCTTCACGGCCGCGGCCGTCACACGTTCCTCGAAATCCGACGAGTTGAAGCCGAACCGGCAGCCGAGGTACTCGACGATGTAGTCCTCGCCGGACACGTAGTTCGCCTCGGTGGCCACCCGCCGAGGATACCCCGCCGATAGGCTCGCACCGTGAGTCTCCGGTACCTGACGGCATCGGTCGCAGTCACGGCGATCGTCGTCGTGACGGTCTGGCTGACGAATCTTTCGTTTCAGCGCGCGATCCTGCTCGCGCCGGTACTCGTCCTCGGCCTCGCCGCCGCTGCGGGACTCGCGGTGTTCTGGGGACGCGTCGGCTGGGAGTCGTTGCGGAAGAGTCGACGGCCCCGGCTCGTCCTCGTTGCTGCATTCGCGTTCGTGGGCCTGCTCGTCCTGCTGACCGTGCTCGGCGTCAAGCTCCCGCACGAGTAAGGAGCTCCTGCAAGGCGGTCGCGAGCGCCTCGAGATCGGCGTCGTCGTTGTAGCCCTGGAACGACGGACGGATCAGGCCGTCGAAGACCGGGATCTCGATGCTGTACTCGTCGTAGAGACGCTCCTGTAGGTCCTCGGGCACGCCGTCGGGCAGTCGCATCGAGACCATCTGCAGGCCGGACGGGCCGAGCGGTTCGAGCCCGAGGCGCTGCGGAGCGCGCGCTGCCAACGCGCGGCACCGTTCGCGCACGGCGTCCCAGTCGTGCGCAGCGAGCCAGTCGATCGCGGCCGGCACCGTCAGGTACGCGGCCGGGTCGCGCGTCCCCTGCTTTTGGTGGCGGGTCAGGAACGTCCCGTCGTCGCCGTGGCCCCAGCTGACCACGAGCGTCGGCACCTCGGGCTGTAGCTCGCGTCGGACGTACAGAAACCCCGCACCCTTCGGAGCGCACAGCCATTTGTGGCAGTTGCCGGCGTAGTAGTCCACG
>VAXU01000147.1 GCA_005885125.1 Actinomycetota bacterium | reverse complement strand
AGTCGCTTCAGCGGTTACTAGACGCAACATCCCAAGCCGCACCGCATAGGAGGAATCGGATGGAACGACCACAGGCGATCCTGTTCGACGTCGACGGCCTTTTGATCACGACCGGCGGCGCCGGTGCGAGCAGCTGGCGGTGGGCGTTCAACGAGCTGTACGGGATTCCCGCTGAGATCGGGAAGTTCACCGAGGCGGGGATGACCGATCCGGTCGTTGGCAGGCTCACGTTCACGAGCGTGATCGGCCATGAGCCCTCCCCGGAGGAGCTGGCGAAGGTGATCTCGCACTATCTGATGAGGCTGCCGGAGGAGGTGGCGGCTTCGCCCGGTTACAAGGTTCTCGTCGGCGTCGATGAGCTGCTTCCGCGGCTCTGCAAGGCCGGCTTTCTGCTTGGGATCACGACCGGAGCGGTCGAAGCTGCGGCGCACATCAAGCTCGCGCGCGCAAACCTGAACAGGTTCTTCTCGTTCGGCGGCTACGGCTCAGACTCGGCCGACCGCGGCGAGCTGACGCGCAAGGCGATCGAGCGTGCCGGCGAGATTCTCGGCGCGGCGCTCGACCCGCAGCGCGTGCTCGTCCTCGGTGACACTCCCAAAGACATCGCTGCCGCCCACGCCGCAGGCGCGATCGGCGTCGGCGTCGCCAGCGGCCACTCGAGCAAGGACGAGTTGCGTAGTGCCGGCGCCGACTACGTGCTCGGATCTCTCCTCGAAGAGCTGCCCGGCGTCGCCGAGGCGACCTCGTCCAGTTCTTGAAGAGTCTCTAGGCGTCACCAGCAAGACCCAACCAGCTGCGTCCATCCACCCGTGCAGGGTCGTTCCTTTCTCGTCAGTCGGTCAGCCGGACAACTCGGGCGGGCGCCGATCGAGTCGATGGCCGAGCCCGACGCGCGTGGGGGTCTCGCGTGCACACACTCGGGCGTCGCGCTCGTGCACGCCTGCGAGGAGGAGTGGAAGCTCGACGTTCTCGGTGATCGTGAAAACCGGGATGAGGTTGAACGCCTGGAAGATGAACCCCATCTCCCTGGCGCGGTGGTTCGTGCGTTCCTTGTCGGAGAGCTCGTGGATGCTGAGGCCGTCGACGAGCACTCGTCCGGCGTCGATCTCGTCCAGCCCGGAGACGCAGTTCAGCAATGTCGTCTTGCCGGATCCCGACGGCCCCATAACGGCGAGGAGCTCGCCATGTGGAACCGTCAGGTCGAGACCGTGGAGGGCGACGACTTCCTCGCCACCCGAGCGGTAGACCTTCCGGACGCTCTCCGCGACGAGAATCGGCTCAGGCGCGCTAGCTGTCACGGAAACCAGTTTCAGCCAGAAAGGTGTGCGCGCCATCGGGGTAGCAGTGGATCGGAGCTTCGGGTTTCTGCGGATCCATCGTTGCCGAGGCGCCGTAACCAGCGTCGTTCGTCGACGAGGTGGTGTCGACGTTCGCGAAGCTCTGTGTCCGAGAGGGCTCCCATCGCCGTGGCCGACTCGACAGCTCTCTCGGCCGAATCGAGCGCACGCGTCCAAAATGCGAGAAGGTGGGCGGGCATGCCGAGGCGCGTCGAGAACAGGACGCGTGCCGCGAAGAGGCCGAGTCGGTCAGGCGAGGGACGTTCGCGCAACGACCGCGCCACCGGCGAAACCGGTGCCCGCTCTCCACGAGACGATTGACAGGGGCGTGTCGTACGCCGCCGACCTGTTGTCCGTGAGTGCGTCTTTCGGCCAGCTGGCGCTGGCATGAGCACCGCGGCCGAAGCCGCCGACGAGGGAGCCCTCGCGCGTGCGAGGGCTCCCGGGTCACTCTCCGCGGTCTGGATCACGTGGCTCGGACCGGTGTCTTCTCGGGTTCGGCCAACGCCTGCGCGTAGACCGGCACTGCGAGCACCGGACAGGGTGAGACGTGCAACAGCCGCTGCGTGACACTTCCGAGCAGCATCCCCGTCACACGACCGTGCCCACGGGTGCCGACAACGATGAGGTCCGCCCCGATCTTACGGGCCGCCTCAGCCACGAGGTCGGCCGGGTCCGTTTTCGTGCCGGTCATGATCCGGAGGTCGGCGTCTACCCCGGCGTCGCCGAGCTCGGCCACTTTCGCCCGAAACCGGGCGCGCAGGCCCTCTTCGTCGGCGAGCATGGAATAGCCGCCGCCTCGTCCAGCCATGTGCTCGTCGGCATGGACGACGATGAGCTTCGCACCGCTGTCCTTTGCAAGTTCGATCGCAGTCGGAAGCGCGCGCTCAGCGGCCTCCGAACCGTCAGTTGCCCAGATGATGTTCTTGAACATGGTTCCTCCCTTCGGTTAGGTGACGAGCGCGTTTCCTCGTCGCGTAGTTACGGTAGGACGCACCTGCTCCGCGGTCCCCACGGCCAGCTCGAGCTCGACCGGGACATCCAGCGCGTGTGCCACGAGGCAGACTCGATGGGCATCACGGGCCGTGTGCTCGGCACGCCGCTCGAAGCCCGCGTCAACCGTTAGAGCGACACGCAGCTCGATGACGACGAACCCGACGCGGCCCTCGGCACGCTTCGTCACGTGGCCGACGCCTTCGACCTCGAGGTGCCGCAAGACGAGCTCCCGCTGCTCCATCAGAGCATCGAGCGTCAGCGCGTAGCACGACGCGACCGCTGCGACCAAGAGGTCCTCGGGTGACCACACGTCAGGGGTGCCGCCGCGAAACTCGGGCGGTGTCGCCGCCTCGAGGGGCGATTTCCCGTCGGAGCTGAGGCGGACGCGCCGCTGCGGTAGTGGTGATGCCTGGACCTTGAAGCGGAAGTCCTTGAGGGTGTGCGTGCTCATGTCACACCTCCGCCTTGGCTTGCTCGTGCTTCTGTTCCGGCGCCTCGTCTGGTGCGCCCGCCGGCACGATGAGCACGGGGCACTTGGCGTGATGCAGCACGCCTGTCGACACACTGCCGAAGATCAGGCGCTTGATCGGGCTCCAGCCGTGCGAGCCGATGACGAGGAGCTGCGGTTCGTGCTTCTCAGCCGCTCGGCAGATCTCTTCGACGGGAAATCCACGAAGAGTCAAGGCCTGAACCTCCACGCCTGCGCTGCGGGCTCGAGTCGCGGCCGCCGCAGCGACCTTGTCGGCCTGTTCCTTCGCAAGCTTGCCGAGGTCAGGAACAACGGGAACAGCCGCGTAGCCGAGCGTGCTGTATGGGATGTCCCACGCAGTGACGACGACGAGCGGCGCACCGAGCAGGTTTGCGAGCTCGATCGCCTTTTCAGTCGCTTCTTCGGCCGTCGGCGATCCGTCTGTCGCGAGCAAAATCGGCTTCATCGGAAAACCTCCTTGGGTTTGGTCACGGACGGAAGACGATCCGTGCGGGCACGTCGCCGTGCAGGACGTCCTCCATTGCTGTCTCCACCTGTTCGAGTGGACGCTCCTCGCGGACCACTCGGGTCTTGCCGGCCGCGTGCAGCTCGAAGACCTCGCGGAGGTCGAGCCGCGTGCCGACGATCGAGCCGACGACGGTGATCCCGTTGAGAACCGTCTCGAAGATCGGCAGCTCCATTCGGTTCTCTGCCGGCAGCGCGACGAGCGACATCGTGCCGCCGCGGCGCAGCGACGCGAACGCCTGCTCGAACGCCTTCGGGGAGACCGCGAGCACGACCGCCGCGTCGGCTCCGCCGAGCTCCTTGATCACGGCGACGGGATCGCGCTCGGCGGCGTTGACCGTGTATTCCGCACCGAGCTCACGGGCAAGCTCGAGCTTCTCGCCGACCAGATCGACTGCGACGACGCTCGCACCTGCAATCCGGGCGTACTGCAACGCCAGGTGGCCGAGACCGCCGATACCCCAGACGGCAACGAGATCGGCCGACTTCGCGCCGGCGACCTTGACCGCTTTGTATGTCGTGACGCCCGCGCAGGTAAGGGGCGCGGCGTCGAACGGATCGATCCCGTCGGGAACCTTGACGACGTGCCGGGCAAACGCCTTCGCGTACTCGGCCAAGCCGCCGTCGATCGTGTAGCCCGTGTTCTGCTGGGACTCGCAGAGCGTCTCCCAGCCCGACACGCAGTAGTCGCACGTCCCGCATGCGTAGCCCAACCACGGGATCGCGACTCGATCGCCGACCGCGACTTCGGTCACGCCCTCGCCGATCGTCTCGACGATTCCGACGCCTTCGTGACCGGGGATGAACGGGAGCTTCGGCTTCACGGGCCAATCGCCGTGAGCCGCATGGATGTCGGTGTGGCAGAGGCCGGATGCCTCGATCCTCACGACGATCTCGCCCGAGCCGGCCACGGGCTTGGCGACTTCTCGCACCTGCGCAGCCTCGTCAAAGCTGAGCACGACCACGGCGCGCATCGTTTCCGTCACCGCCGTCGACGGGGCGGCGGCCTCCATGAGCGCTGTACTCATCGTGTCTCCTTCGTTAGAGCTCGAGGCCCACGCGCCGCGAGAACTCACGGTGCGCCGCCACTGCCTCGGACAGCGATCGCGCTTGCTCCAGCCGCTCGCGCACCTCGAGCAGATATGTCGCCAGATCGACCCGGCGGACGTCGACGCCGAGGCGGTTGATCAAGCAGCCCGCCTCGACGACGGCGCCCCCCGGCTCCCAGAACGTGCAGCGCTCTCGCGAACACGGCTCGGCTTCAGCCCGAGCGACGAGGCGGAGCATGCAGTTCGGTGTTTCGACCCGGTTCATGTTTTCGAGTCTTCCGCTTGCGGCTCCGCGGGACATCGGGCCGTGCGCGGATTCGCCTGCGGGCTAATACGGAACGAGAAGGGCGGCCTTTCGGCCGCCCTTTCATCGCGAGCGGAGTCGCCGCTCAGCTTGTTGCAACCTCGACTCCTGCGCGTGCTGGAACCTCCTTCGGCTGCCTCCGCAGCGCGCCGCCGAGCGTCAGGACACCGAACCCGATGCCGCTGAGCAGTAGCGCGACGCCGACGACGATCCCGAAGTTCGCGAGCTGCTCCGCCATGTACGACGTGTTCAGTGCCGTCGTCAGCGCGGTCTCGGTCACCCAGATGTCACGGATGCCGTTCGCGACGGGCTGCTTCGTCTTCGGGTCGACGACCGCGTACTTCGGGTCGTTCGTCCCTCCGCCCGGGGCCAGCCCGGCGGCCGGCGCTCCGTCCTTCGCGATGAAGCGCCCCATCTGTGCGTACGTGTAGCCCTTGGTCGCCTCGAGCGTGTGGATCCGCATGTACTTCGCGAATGCCCGCGCCCGGCCGCCGTTGTCGACCGTCTTGCCGGCGATGTTCTCGCTCGGCAGCGTGATCGAGGCGGAAAGACCGGCCTGCTTGGCCTCGGCCTTGATTGCACTCGGCGTCATGTCGGGGCTGCCGACGATCGCCTCCTGCTTGAGGCTCGACTGAACCGTGCTGCGGCCGTTGACGCCGAGCACGATCGCCGCGATACCGAATGCGACGAGGATGATGCTGGCGGCGATGCCGCCGTATTCGAAGAACTTCCGATTGGTGAACATCTTGCGACTCCTTTCGCGTCGTTCCCTTTGCACCGCAGTGTGCGCGAGCCCTCAGGGACCGCCATCCGTCGCCGCCCGCCGATTTGCTGCGGTTTCCCCGCAGGTCGATACGGTCTTCGCCCGAGGCCCTACCGAATCAAGAGCACGCCGAGCCCGACCGTGGTGGCCGTGATTAGCAACGCGAGCGCCACGGTTACAGCCGTGCCCAAGGCGCCGGCGGCGTGCTCGCCGAGCAGCGAACGGTCCCGGGCCAAGAGCGCGACGAAACCCAGCAGCGGGATCAGCAGCACGGCGTTGATCGCCTGGGTCAGAAAGAGGATGGGGACGAGCGGGGCACCGGGGGCAAGCACCACGAGTGCGCCGACGACGACAACGAAACCATACGTGCCGTAAAAGACGGGCTCGCTCCGGACCGGTGCTTCGATCCGTGCTTCGCGCCCAAGCGCCTCGCTGACGGAGTAAGCGGTCGACAGAGGAAGGATCGCGGCGGCGAGCAGTGCCGCGCCGAGTAACCCGATCGCGAAGAGCGTCGACGCGAGGTCGCCCGCGAGCGGCCGTAGTGCAGCTGCCGCGTCGGCGGCGTCATTGACCGACCTGTGATGCGCGTGCAACGTCGCTGCACAGGCGATGACGATGAAGAAGCCGATCACTCCCGTCATGACGGCCCCGGCGAGAACGTCCACACGCTCGAGAGCGAGGTCCTGGGGCCGGAGCCGCTTGTCCACCGCGTAGGACTGGATGAACGCGAGCCCCCATGGCGCAAGCGTCGTGCCGACGGTCGCGGTCGCCACCAGCAGCGCGTGACGCCGTAACGGGAGCGATGGAACGACGAGGCCGTGGGCCGCTGCCGACCAGTGGGGATGGGCCAGGATCCCGGATGCGAAGTAGGTGACGAACACCGTGGCGAGCAGCAGGAATATGTGCTCCACGCGCTTGAACCCGCCCCGCACGACGAGCGTCGAGACGAGAGCGGCCGCGACCGGCACGCTGGCGTAGCGGCTGATGCCTGCGAGCTCCGACGCGGCGGCGACGCCGGCGAACTCAGCGCACGTGGTGCCCACGTTTGCGACGAGCAATACTGCGGCCGCGGACACCGCTGTTCGATGGCCATAGCGATCCCGGATCAGGCCTGCGATTCCGCGACCCGTCACGCACCCCATCCGCGCCCCGAGCTCGTGGAAGACGGCGAGCGCGACCGTCGACAGAAGCAGGACCCAAAGGAGCTTGTAGCCGAAATCAGCTCCGAGGATCGAGTAGGTCGTGATTCCGGCCGGGTCGTCGTCGGACAGACCGGCGAGAACCCCCGGTCCGGCGACCGCAGCAAGCGCGATCAGGCCGGGCCGCCGCACCGCTCGCAGCGCGAGGGCGTGCCGGATCGTCCTGGCGCGCGTGACAGTCCGCACCCCCCGAGCTTACGATTCGAGCGGGATGGCCACGGCGCGTGAATCGGCTCGCCTCCGCACGCTGCTAGAGACCGGACTTGCGATCAGTTCCGAGCTCTCGCTCGATGCCGTCCTTCAGCGCATCGTCGAGGCTGCCGTCGCGCTCACGGGCGCGCGGTATGCGGCGCTCGGCGTGATTGATCGTTCGGGCACCGCGCTCGAGCGCTTCATCACCACGGGTCTCGACGAAGCGACGCGTGCCCAGATCGGCGATCCGCCGCACGGCCGCGGGATCCTGGGCGTGCTGATCCGCGATGCACAGCCTCTTCGATTGCGCGACTTGCAGGAAGATCCACGCTCGGTCGGGTTCCCGCCGGGACATCCACCCATGCGGAGCTTCCTCGGTGTCCCGATCCTTCTTCGAGGCGTGGCGTACGGAAACCTGTACCTCACCGAGAAGGAAGGAGCAGAGGACTTCGCTGAGGACGACGAGGAGCTCGTCACCCTGCTGGCAGCGCAGGCCGCCGTTGCGATCGAGAATGCGCGCTTGTACGAGTCGGCGACTGCGTGGTCACGGCAGCTCGAATCGCTGAACGAGATCGGCAACGCCCTCGTCGGTGAGCTCGATCTCACGCGTCTGCTCGACCTCGTTGCGAATCGTCTCCGAGAGCTCATCGGCGCGCGGGTCGTCGCGATCGCGCGTCCAGTCGGCGACGAGCTGCGCGTAGAGGCTGCGGCCGGGGAAGGATTCGCCGAGATGCTCGGCCTCATGCTCCCGCGCGACGGTTCGAAGGCGGGCCGCGTGCTTGACCGCAGGCGGAGCGAGCGCATCGATTCCGTCCTGGAGGATCCCGAGATGCATCAGGAGGCGACGCGCCAGATTGGGGCGAGAAGCGGCCTCTTCGTGCCTTTGCTCGCCCGCGACGAAGGAATCGGCGTGATCATCGCCCACGACAAGCTCGGACCGGACGCGCGCTTCGACGACGCGGACCTTCGTATCGCCGAGCAGTTCGGTGCCCGCGCTGCGATCGCAGTCGACCTCTCCAAGCGCGTAGCTCGCGATTCGCTTCGCCGAGTCGTCTCCGGCCAAGAGATCGAGCGTCAGCGGCTCGCCCGCGAGCTGCACGACGAGACCGGTCAAGCGCTGACCTCGATCCTGCTCGGGCTCAAGTCGGTCGAAGAGGCAAGTGGACCCGAGGAGATGGGCGCAGCGGCGGGCGAGCTCCGCGAGCTCGTCGTCGCGACGCTGCAGGACGTCCGCCGCCTGGCCGTGGAGCTGCGGCCGAGGGTGCTCGACGATTTCGGACTCGTGGCCGCCCTGGAGCGGCTGGTCGAGACGTTCTCGGAGTCAACGGGAATCGACGTCCAGTTCGAGGCTCGTCTGGGCGATGAGCGGTTGTCCGAGGAGTTGGAGACGACGCTCTACCGCATTCTTCAGGAGGCGCTGACGAACGTCGTGAAGCACGCGCATGCGCGCAAGGTCAGCATCCTGCTCGTTCGGCGCGGGGGGAAGGTGACGGCCGTCATCGAAGACGACGGGGAGGGGTTCGATCCGGGACAGTCGGGTGAGCAGGGTCTCGGCCTGCTCGGGATGCGCGAGCGGATCGACCTCCTGGAGGGCCGGATCAACGTCGAATCGTCCCCAGGATCCGGAACGACGCTCGCCGTTGAGGTACCGCTCTCGTGATTCGCGCGATCGTGGTCGACGATCACGCGGTTGTGCGGTCGGGAATCAAGCTGCTCCTGGACCGCGAGGACGACATCGAGGTCGTCGGCGAAGCGGGCAATGCGAAGGACGCAATCTTTCGCGCCCGGGCGTTGAAGCCCGACGTCATCCTCCTCGACGTCGTGATGCCGGGCCAGAGCGGGATCGACGTCCTGCCGAACCTATTGAAGGAAGCGCCGGACGCCAAGGTACTCGTCCTGTCGATGCAGGACGATCCGAGTTACGTGCGGGAGGCGTTCGGAGCCGGCGCCTCCGGTTACGTGTTGAAAGAAGCTGCA
>VAXU01000146.1 GCA_005885125.1 Actinomycetota bacterium | reverse complement strand
CCGAGGACGGCGCTCTCAACCCGTATGTGCCCAGGGTACGCGGCGATCGACTGCGGTCGAAGGAGCAGAACGACGTCGTGTCCCGCGCGGGCAAGCGCCGCGCCGACGAGCGCGCCCACGCCGCCGGGTCCGAGGACCGCGTGCCGCATCAGCGGTGCGTCGATCACGCGGTCACTTTCGCTGGCAGGCGGTCATGCGTCAAACTCCGGGCGATGTGGGCGGTGCGGAGTAGCATCGCCCCCGTGCAGTCGCGAGGGATTCACCACCTCGACCTCGTCGTCTCCGACGTTGATCGCAGCAAGAGTTTCTACTCCGAGCTTCTGCGTGGTCTGGGCTGGGGCGGCGTGCTCGAGCTCGAAGGCGAGCGGGGCGAGACGATCTGGTACCTGCAGGCGGCGAAGACCTGGCTCGGACTCCGCGAGAAACAGTCGGAAGCGCATCCGGTCCCGTATGATCGGTACGCGGTGGGCGTCCACTACGTCGCCTTCGAGGCGTCGACGCGAGACGCGGTCGATCAATCCTGGGAATGGGTTCTGACGCAGGACGTCGAGACCGAGAGCGCACCGAAGGAGTTCCCGCACTACGTCGCCGGCTACTACGCCGCGTTCTTCTACGACCCCGACGGAATCAAGCTCGAAGTAGTGCATGAACCAACCCGCGCGGCCACCACGTCCGCCTAGTTCGACTCGTCGCATTTCGCGTCGAGGGGCAGGACCGATCCGAGCCTACGCACGTGTGAATCCACCCAGGCGGCGGGGCTTGACGCTCAGTGGCACGCCGGCTCCAGCCTGCCGTCGCAACATCTCGACGACCGCGTTGCTCGGCGTACCGAACACCTGGATGTAGGTCGTCGCGTCGACCGTCTCCGCGTATGCGTTTGCGGCGAGATCGGCAACGACTCCCGAGATGGTGTCTCCTTCCTCGCGCGATCCAGAGCTAGAGGTCAATAGTCGGGGGATCCAGCTCACCGGCGCGCTCCATTGCCGCGAGCGCAATCGCGAGGTCCTGGATCGCGAGGCCAGTCGAGTCGAAAACCGTCATGTCGCCGTCGGACGTCCGGCCCTCGGCTCTACCGATTAGGACGTCACCGAGCTGCGACACGTCGTCACGGGTGAGGACACCGGCCTCGACCGCGTGCACGAGATCTCCGTTGTGGGAGGCTTGCTCGCAGGCGTGTACGAACAGAACATTCTGAAGCGTAGAGACGGCGAATTGCCTTGACAGTCTTCGAGGATCGTCGGAGACTTCGCGGGTGCCCGCACGCGCGTGGGGCGCGTGACCATCATGAGGGGAGAGAGCCATGCAAGCGAAGCGAATCTTTCTCGTCGGCGCGCTGGCCGGAGCACTGGCAGTCGGCATTGCCGCTGAAGCACAAGCAGACGGCGGACTGCCGCCGCAGGCCGGTTGTCCGGCCCAGTTCAACCACGATTTCAAGGACATCTTCGGGCCAACATCATTCGGCCCGACCATCAGCAGTTTCGCCCAAAACACGCCAGGCTTGCCAGAGCTGAAACCGCAGGCGACGTCGCCACACGATGCCTGCTTCATTGACTTGACGCCGTAATCGGTCTGCCTGGCTCGCGCTTAACCAATATCGACCGTCGCAAGATCGAGCTCGTCCGCGCCCTCGAGCGCCGCGAGTGCAATCGCGAGGTCCTGGATCGCAAGGCCGGTTGAGTCGAAGACCGTGATGTCGTCGTCTGACTGACGCCCCTTGGCGGTGTCTACGAGCACGTCCCCAAGCTGAACGACGTCGTCACGCGTCACAGTGCCTGCCTCGACCGCGTGAGCCAGGTCGCCGTTGTGTGAGGCCTGTTCCCAGTCGTCGCAGAAGACACGCACACGCGCGAGCTCTCCGACCGCGATCTCCTGCTTTCCCGGCCCGTCGGCGCCCATGAGGCTGACGTGCTGCCCCGGACGAAGCGAGCCTTCGCCGAACACGACTTCGCGGCCCGGCGTCACCGTGACGACGGCATCCGCTGCGAGCGCCTCGTCGGGCGACTCGGCGACCTCCGCGCCGACCCGCTCGGCGACGTCGCGGGCGCGGTTCGCGTCGAGGTCGTACAAGAGGACGCGCCGGCCGCGGGCGACGAACGTTCGCGCTGCCGCTTGCCCGTTGACGCCCGCGCCGATCACGGCAGCCGCGCCGCCGTTCTGGCGACCGAGCGTCTCGGCCGCGAGTACCGCCGCCGCACCGGTGCGGAGCGCGGTGACGGCGCCGGCGTCGAGCGCCGCCTTCAACGTGCCGTTTGTCGCATCGGAGAGGAGCACGAGGCCCGTCACGGTCGGCAGCCCGTGGGCGGGGTTGCCCGGGAACGACGTCACCCACTTCAGCAGCGCGTGCCCGCCGCCGAGCGCGGGCATCGCGCGGAAGTCGCCGGCCGGGTACGCCGGCACGTAGACCTTGGGCGGCATCGTCCATTCGCCGCGTGCATAGGAGACGAAGGCGTCACGCACAGCAGCGAGCGCGCGTTCCGGTGAGACCGCCTCGCGCACGTGCTCGCCCGAGAAGAAGATCATCCGCACCAACCGCCGGTCTCACCCTTGTACGTTCCCGCAAAGAGGGCGAGCGGCGTGCGCGCGAGGATCTTGAGGTCGAGCCAGGGCGATCGGTGCTCCACGTACCAGACGTCCAGCTCGATGCGGTCCTCCCAGGGGATGCGCGCCCGCCCGTGGATCTGCGCCCAGCCGGTGATGCCGGGCTTGACGTCGAGCCGGCGGCGCTGGCGAGGGGTGTACCGCTCCACCTGGTAGGCGAGCGTCGGGCGGGGGCCGATCAGGCTCATCTCGCCGCGCACGACGTTCCAGAGCTGCGGCAACTCGTCGATCGACAAGCGGCGAAGGATGCGGCCGGCGCGAGTGATGCGCGGGTCGCCCTCGTTGACGGCGAGACCTGCGCCACGGGTCTCGGCACCGACCTCCATCGTGCGCAGCTTCAGGAGCTCGAATTCGTTGCCGTTCAGGCCGACGCGCTGCTGGCGGTAGAAGACCGGGCCGCCGTCCGAGAGCTTGATCGCGACGGCGGCAGCCGCGAGCGCGGGACTGACGAGTGCAAGACCGACTCCCGCCGCGGTGACGTCGAGTGCGCGGTTCACCGCGTGCCTTCGGCCTTCGCCCAGACCGCGGGCACGCCGAAGCGGAGATAGCGAACGAGCGAGACGACGGTCGCCCACGTGACGAGCACGTAGTACCGTGCGATGCCGACGCCGAGCGCCGCGGCGAGGAGCACCACGAGTTGGGCTCCCAGCGCGATCTGGTACACGAGGCCTTGCCGCACGAGCGCGATCGACGAGCCGAGCAGAAAGAGATGGAGCAGGCCGCTCGCGTAGCGCAAGTGCCGGTGTGAGAGGACCTCGACCAGATACGTGGGGCCGAGGCCGCGCAGCATGCGCCCGCGGAGCACGATCAGCCAGCAGTGCTCGAACATCCGCACCTTGCGGCGGTACTCGTCACCGAGGTCGCGCGACGGCTTCTCCCACGCGACCGCTTCCGGCTCGAACACGGCACGCCGCCCGCGCTGCACCATCAGGTACGGGAGTGCGAGGTCGTGGCCGAAGCGTGGGTCCACCTCGACGTAGTCGGAACGGCGCACCGCGTAGATCGGGCCGATCCCGCCCGTGATCGATCCAAGCGCCGACTCGTTACGGCGGAGCCAGGCCTCGAAGCGCCAGTACGTCCCTTCGCGGTTCGTGCCGTCGGCCGCCTCGTAGAAATGGCCGCCGCACACGTAGGCGACATCGGGGTCGGCGAAGTTGCGCACGAGCTTGCGCAGGGCGTCCGGCTTCCACTGGGCGTTCGCGTCGGAGAAGGCGAGGATCCCGCCGTTCGTCGAGCGGACTGCACCGTTCTGCGCTGCGACCTTGCCGCCGCGCGGGCATCGAAGTAGCCGGACGCGGGAGTCGCGCGCTGCGACGCGTTCGACCAGTTCGTCCGTGCGGTCCGTCGACGCGTCGGATGCGACGACAATCTCGAGCCTGTCGCGCGGGTAGTCGAGCGCGAGCAGATTCTCGAGGCGTCGCTCGATCACGCCCTCTTCGTCGTGCGCAGCGACGATCAGCGTCACCGGCGGCTCCTCGTCCCGCTTCCGCACGGGCCTGCCCCGCACGCGTGCGAGGACGGCGGCGGCGAGGGGATACCCCGCCTGCGTCCATGCAAGCGCGCCGAGGCTGGCCCAGAACAACACGTTCGCGATCACGCCGCAATCGTAGAGTCAGCCCGCGGACACCACGCGCACGTCTCTAGGTACACGCGCGCGAGGCGGCCCCTTCCCACCACCCACTGCGATCCTATCGAGGGAAAACGCGCCTGTCTGTGGCGAAATCGTGACGAGAGGCGCCGTCGGCGGCCGGGGCGTCCTCCAACCGCAGTCACACGTTCTTGACGGAGCCGATCAGCTTCTCGACCGAGTCCTTCGCGTCGCCGAACAGCATCACCGTGCGCGGATTGAGGAAGAGCGGGTTGTCGATGCCGGCGAACCCCGGGTTCATGCTTCGCTTCAGCACCACGACCTGCTTCGACTCGTCGACGTTCAGGATCGGCATCCCGTAGATCGGGCTGCCGGCGTTGCTCCGCGCATCCGGATTCACGACGTCGTTCGCGCCGATGACGAGCGCGACATCGGTGCGTGGGAACTCGGGATTGGCCTCGTCCATCTCCTTCAGCTGCGGATAGGGGACGTTGGCCTCGGCGAGCAGCACGTTCATGTGCCCCGGCATCCGGCCGGCCACCGGATGGATCGCATATGTGACCTCCACGCCGCGCTGCTCGAGCAGGTCGGCGAGCGTGCGCACGTCGTGCTGCGCCTGCGCGACGGCGAGCCCGTACCCGGGGACGACGACGACCTTCTTCGCGTACGCCAGCATGACCGCGACGTCTTCCGCCGTCGCCGAGCGGACGCTCGCGCCGTCGACTCCGGCCGCTGCTCCTGCGGTCCCCGCGACGACCTGTCCGAAGGCACCGAACAACACGTTCGCCAGCGAGCGGTTCATCGCCCGGCCCATCAGCATCGTCAGCAGCGTTCCGGACGCGCCGACCAGCATTCCGCTCACGATCAGGACGTTGTTGTGCAGGACGAATCCGGTCGCCGCGGCGGCAAGGCCGGTGAACGCGTTCAACAGCGAGATCACCACCGGCATGTCGGCGCCGCCGATCGGCAGGACGAACAGAACGCCGAACAGGAGGGCGCCGCACAGGAGTGCGATCACGAGCGTTTGCCTCTGCTGTCCCGCCAGGACGACGATCGCCAGCACGAGTAGAGCCGTGAGCAGCGCGCCGTTCACGAGCTTCTGCCCCGGATAGACGATCGGACGCCCGCTGATCAACTCCTGCAACTTTCCGAAGGCGACCAGGCTGCCGGCGAACGACACGCTGCCGATCAGCGCGGACAACATGATCGAGATTCCGACATCGGCTTTGATCCGGCCCGGCTCGGGCGCGACCTGGTGAAAGTCGGACAACGCGACGAGAGCTGCTGCTCCACCGCCGACGCCGTTGAAGAGCGCCACCATCTGCGGCATCGCGGTCATCTTCACGGCGCGCGCCGCGTAGGCGCCGATTGGCGCTGAGACGAGCATCACGATCAGGATCGACCAGTAGTTGTGCAGGCCGGCCTGCGCGAACGTCGCCCCGATCGCGATCGCCATTCCGAGCGCGCCGATCCGGTTCCCGAGCGGCGCGGTCGTGGGGGAGGAGAGGAACCGAAGCGCGAGGATGAACGCGATGATCGTGACCAGGTACGCGAGCCCGATCGCGTCACTCCGGCTCATCGGGCACCTCGGGATTAGTCGGGGAAACCTCCCGGTTCCCCCGAACCCCCTTCACCGGTCCGCTATCGCGGACGGGCGCTCTGCGCCTAAACATCCCAAGCATCCGGTCCGTGACGACGAAGCCCCCGACGACGTTCATCGTCCCGAGCGCGACTGCTGCGAGCGCGACGATGCGGATCCATGTCGACTGGTGCGGCAGACCCGCGACGACGATCGCACCGACCAGGACGATGCCGTGGATCGCGTTCGTCCCCGACATCAGCGGGGTGTGCAGCATCGTCGGAACCTTGGAGATCACCTCGAACCCGACGAAGATCGCGAGCACGAGCACGGTGAGCTCGACGATGATCTGGGAGGTGTGCACTAGACCGTCTCCTTGACACGGGTCACGCACGCTGTGGCTGTGATCTCGTCGTCCCAGTCGAGCACGAGCTCACCGTCCGGAGCCAGGTGCTGCAGCAAGGCCGCGACGTTGCGCGCGTAGAGCTGCGATGCGTGGGCAGGCATCGTCGACGGCAGGTTCGTGAACCCGACGATCACGACCCCGTCGCGTTCGACCTCTGCGTCGGGCTCCGTCAGCTCGCAGTTTCCACCGGCCTCGGCCGCGAGATCCACGATCACGGAGCCGGGACGCATGGCGCGGACCGCCGCTGCGGGGATCAGTAGAGGCGCCGGGCGCCCGGGTACGAGTGCAGTCGTGATCACGACGTCATAGTCGGGAATCCGATCGGCGAGAGCTTCCTGCTGCCTGCGTTGCTCCTCCTCCGAGAGCTCTCGAGCGTACCCTCCGGCCGTCTCCTCGCCGTGCACGCCCAGGTCGAGAAACGTCGCACCGAGGCTTTCGATCTGCTCCTTGACGACCGCGCGCACGTCGAAGCCGGTCACCACGGCGCCGAGACGCCGCGCCGTCGCGATCGCCTGGAGCCCCGCGACCCCTGCGCCGAGCACGAGCACCTTCGCGGGAGGCACCGTGCCGGCGGCGGTCATCAGCATCGGGAAGAACTTCGGCAGCCGCTCCGCGGCGAGCAGGGCCGCCTTGTAGCCGCCGACGGTGCTCTGCGACGAGAGTGCGTCCATCGGCTGGGCGCGCGTGATGCGCGGGATCGACTCCATCGCGAACGCGTTGACGCCGCGGGACGCCAGTTGCGCGATGCCGTCAGGGTCTGTCAACGGCTCGAGAAACCCGACGAGTACCTGGCCCTCACGGAGCCGAGCGATCTCGTCTTCCGTCGGTTTCCGGACCTTGACGACCGCTTCGGCGTCGAACGCGTCGTCCACCAGCCTCGCACCTGCCGTTTCGAATTCGGCATCCTGGAACGACGCACGGGCGCCGGCGCCCCGCTCGACGAGTGCCTCGAAGCCGGAGCCGGCGAGCCGGGCGACCACGTCTGGCACGAGCGCGACCCGGCGTTCACCGGGCTGCGTCTCGCGAGGGACCCCGATTCGCACGGCGCGAGTCTAAGCCGTGGGTACGCTGGACGGCGGCGTGACACATCTGATCGAGCACTACGGGCTCTTCTTCCTCTTCGGGGTCGTGTGTCTGGAATCGGCGGGCCTGTGGCTGCCGGGAGAAACGGCGTTGATCGCGGCGGGGGTGTATGCGTCGAAAGGACATCTCTCGATCGTCGGCGTGATCGTCGTCGCCGCAGTCGCGGCGATCATCGGCGACAACATCGGCTACTGGGCAGGACGCGAGGGCGGCCGTCGCCTCCTGTATCACTGGGATTGGCTCGGCCGCATCTCCGATCGGCTCCTGCCACCTGCGGAGCGGTTTTTCGACCGGCACGGCGGCAAGGCGGTCTTCTTTGCCCGCTTCTTCGGCGGACTCCGGGTCACGGGTGCCTGGATGGCGGGCATCACTCGCATGACCTGGTGGCGATTCCTCTTGTGGAACGCTGCGGGGGGAATCGTCTGGGCGATCGGCATCGGACTACTCGCGTTCTACGCAGGCAAGGCGGTGGCGGATGCGATCGCGCGCTACGGCGTGTACGGCGGGATCGCGATCGGGGCCGTGATCGTGCTCGCGGTGGGAGGCATCCATTTCTGGCGCCGGCGCGCCGAGGCGGTTGACAGCGCGTGAAGGTCGTCGCCCTTCTTCTGTCGCTTGTTGCTCTCGGCGGTGCCCAGGCCCGTCCAGCGGTTCCTGCGTTCCGCCATGTCGTGGTGATCGTGTTCGAGAACAAGGAAGTGCAGTCCGTGCTCGGAAGTCGCGACGCGCCGACGTTCAACTCGATGGCGAAGCGATACGGTCAGCTGACGCGCTACTACGGCGTCACGCATCCGAGCCTGCCAAACTACCTTGCTCTCGTCTCCGGCTCGACGCAGGGAATCACGACCGATTGCACAGACTGCGTCGTGAGCGCGCGAAACCTTGCTGACACGCTCGAGGCCGCCGGCAAGACGTGGAGGCTGTACGCGGAAGGGCTGCCGCGGCCCGGGTTCACGGGAGCGTCTGCCGGCCGATACGCCAAGAAGCACGCGCCGTTCCTCTATTTCCGCGACGTCGTGGACGCGCCGACCCGATTGAACCGGGTTGTTCCGCTCGCCGGCTTGCCTGCAGATGTGCAGGCGGGAACGCTCCCGGATTTCGCGCTCGTCGTTCCCGACCTTTGCCACTCGATGCACGACTGCTCGGTGGCCGTCGGCGACAGTTGGCTGCGCTCGACGTTGCCGCCCCTCCTGAAGTTGGCCCGCACCGTCGTTTTCGTCGTCTTCGACGAGGGAAGCTCGAACGTTCGCGGGGGTGGTCATGTCGCAGCGCTCGCCCTCGGGACGGCCGTGCGCCGGAACGCCCGCTTCGGCTCCGCGACCGGCCATTACGGACTTCTGCGGACGATCGAGGCGGCGTGGAAGCTGCCGCTGCTTGGGAATTCAGCGCGGGCGGCGCCGATCACGAAGATCTGGAGGTGAAGGACAACCCCGGGCGGCCTGGAAAGTCTGCGGTCCGATGGAGGCCGCCTTCCCCTCAGCGCTGGCAGCGCCGGATCCGGCGCTGGCGGCCCACGCCGCACGAGTGACCGACCTCGCCGCCCGCCTGGCCGCCTGGCTCGCCTGGGACGACGCCAGCCTGTACGCGATCTACGTCGGCGGCCCGCTCCACGACATCGGGAAGGCCGCCGTGTCCGAGGCGATTCTGCGCAAGCCGGGCCCACTCGATTCGCGCGAGCTGGCGGAAATCCGGACGCATCCGGCGGCGGGGGCGAAGCTGATCGGCCGGCTCGGCCCCGCGCGCGACGCGCTCCCGTTCGTCCTCTACCACCACGAGCGCTGGGACGGCGGCGGCTACCCGACGGGACGTCGCGGGCCTGACATCCCGGAAGGTGCCCGCATTCTCGCTGTCGCGGATGCGTTCGACGCGATGACGTCGGCCCGGCCGTACCGGGGCCCGCTCCCGGTCGAGTGCGCTCTGCGCGAGATCGAGCGCTGCGCCGGCACGCAGTTCGATCCAGCGATGGCGCACGCATTTCTCGAGGCCTGGGACGCGGGGGCGCTCGAGCCCGTTACAGCGTGGACCACACTTCGAGTTTCGCGCGCACGCGCCTGATCACCTCGTCGGTGAACTCCGTCGTGCCGGCGTGACCGCCGAGGTCGGCCGTGCGGACACCGGCCGACACCGCTTCGAGACACGACTCGCGAATCGCACGTCCGACTTGCTGGGCGCGCTCGCCGTCATGGACGAGGAGGGCGGCGCCGGCGAGGATCATCGCCATCGGGTTCGCGACGTTCTTTCCCCGCAGCGACGGCGCGGTCCCGTGCGCCGCCTCCGCCATCAGCGCGCGCGTCTCGTAGTCGTCGTCGAACGCCACGAGCAGCGATTCCGACCCCGCGATCGAGCCGAACAGCGGCAAGACGAGGTCGGAGAGAATGTCGCCGTCGCGGTTGAGTGCGGGAATGACGAGCGGATCCCCGGCCGCCGCGATCAGCAGCGCAAACGTCGCGTCGATCAGCTGCGGCTCGTACGGCACGTCCGGATGCCGCTCCGCCGCCGCGTCCATCTCCTCCTTCAGCATCCCTTCGTACGTCGGGCTGACGGTGTACTTCGGCCCGCCGAACACCTTCGAGCCGGTTCGCTCCGCTTGCCGGAACGAGAACTCCGCCACCGCTCGGCAAATGCGCCGCTCGATCCGTTCGGTGCGAAACGCGACCTCGTCGTCGCCTTCGCCTTCACGCCACTCCTTCGCTCCGTAGGCGTCACCGACCGCCATCCGGACGATCGAGATCGGCGCATGCACGCCGCCGAGCGGAACGACGCCGGGAATCCGCCGACCCGTGCGGACGATCACTCGCCCGCCGATCTCCTCGCGCAGGATCCGGTTCGGCGAGCCGACCTCGTCGCGTCCCTCGGGCGTGATCGTGGCCGCCTTGAGGCCGAGTCCGTGCTCACGGATCGCCGCCGCGGCCTCGTAGACGACGGCGTTCTGCGTGGCTCGGCGTGCTGCCAGCGAGAGGTCGTAGCGCGGGAATTCGAGCTCGAGCCCCGTCACGTCGGGCGCGAGCACGCGGAGGGCCTCCTCGAGGAGCTCCTGCCCGGTTTCGTCCCCTTCGAGCACGACGATCGTTTTGGCCTCCACGGCCGCGGAGAGTACCCCGGGCATGACACGGAAGGGGGGTTGGCGCCGCGAGGGATCGCGAGGGCGCTTCCGCTACAACGACGCGCGCGGCAACAGGATCACGGACGAGGAAAAGCTCGCGCGGATCCAGTCGCTCGTCATCCCGCCGGCGTGGCGGGACGTGTGGATCTCGCCGAGCTCGACGGCGAAGCTGCAGGCGACCGGCGTCGACAAGGCCGGCCGCGTGCAGTACCTGTACCACGCCGACTTCCGTGCGCAGCAGGAGCAGGCGAAGTACGACAGCCTGATCAAGTTCGCGGAGCGCCTGCCCGACCTGCGGGCGGCGATGACGGAGCACATGGATCGCGATGTGCTCGACTGGGAGCGTGTGAGCGCGATCGCAACCCGCCTCGTCAACCGGGCCTGGTTCCGAGTCGGCAGCGAGCGGTACGCGAGGAAATCCAAGACGTTCGGGATCACGACCCTCACGAAGCGCCACGTGCGTGTCCGCGCGAACCGGATCGGCTTCCACTTCCGCACGAAGCACAGCGTGATCGTCCGGACGACACTCGTCGACCAGGAGCTCGCAGAGGCGATCAAGGAGCTGCTCGCGCTGCCCGGCGGCCGGCGCCTGTTCCGCTACGAGTGGGAAGGCGATCTCTACAACCTGAGCGGCAAGCGGCTCAACGACTACATTCGCAGCTACCTCGGCGAGGAGTTCACGGCGAAGGACTTCCGCCCGTGGGGCGGGACCCTGACCGCGGCGATCGCGTTCGCCGAGCGTGGGGTGGTGGAGACGGCGGCTGAGCAGAAGC
>VAXU01000145.1 GCA_005885125.1 Actinomycetota bacterium | reverse complement strand
TCAGGCCGCGCCCCCGCAGTCGGCGACGGCGCCGCCGGCGCACACGCTGTTCCCGTTCGTCACGCTTGCCGACGGCGGTCTGAGCGTGATCCTCCGCGACAGCCGCTACACCATCAAGGCCGACACACAAGGGACCGGAGGCGCATTCGCGTTGCTCCAGATCGACCTCCACCACGGGAGCGAGCCGCCTGCTCACATACACAACCACGAGGCCGAGATCTTCTACCTGCTGTCGGGGACGATGGTCTTCAGCACCGGCGGTAAGGCGTTCCAAGCAGGCGCAGGCGACCTCGTCTTCCTGCCACGCGGTTTGCAACACGCCTACGAGGTCACGAGCGGGGTCGCCAACGTGTTGCTGCTCGCGGTTCCGTCCGGTCTCGAGCAGTTCTTCAAGGTGTTCAGCAAGAATCCGGGTCTGGTCCAGCAGCTCGGCCAGAAGTTCGGGATTCAGCCCGGCGCAGCGCCCGTCTCGCTCCCGCCGCCGCCAACGACGAAGAAGAAAGGCGCGCACAAGTGACCTCGGCCGCGACGGCGTTCCTGCGAGTGGTGACCGGCCCCGAGGCGGGGCGACGATTCGAGCTGAGGGGGGAGACGGTCGTGGGCCGAGAGGGTGCCGACGTGACGATCGAGGACCCGGAACTGTCCCGCCGTCACGCTGTGTTGCGACCGACGGCGCACGGGGTCGTCGTCGAGGATCTCGGGTCGTCGAACGGGACGTTCGTGAACGGCCGGCGGATCGAGGGTCCAACCCTCGTCGGCGAGACGGCGACCCTTCGCCTGGGCGGGACGGAGCTCGAGCTCGGGTTCCCGGCTGGGACTCAGCCGCGGGCTGTGATTCTGCCGCGCGAGGAGACGACGGTGGTCCGGGCCGGTTCGGGAGCGTCCACCTCCGCGGCATCTCCTCGCTCGGGCGGGCGGCGAATCGGACGGCGAACCGTCGCCGCCGCCGGCGTCGTGGTCGCCCTCCTGGGCGGCGGGGCGGCCGCGGCGGCGGCAGCGGGGCTGTTCACGGACGGGGGCGCGAAGACCCACCGGCTCGACATCCACGGCGTGGCCAGGGTCGTCGATCAGGTCGGCCGGCCGGGCACTCCGGGGAGCAGCCAGGTCGCTGCGGCGCAGGTCTCCGGCCCGCCGGGGGGAGACGGCGCCGTGATACTGCGCGCGACGGTCGGTCCCGGCAGCACGGTCGACGCTTCACGAATCGACGGAATCGCACATATCTACTTCAAGAATGGGAGCTTCACGACCCACTACGCCGGCCGCGCCGTCCTTCAGCCGGATGGCTCGTACCACGTCACGGCGAGAGAGAAGGTCATCGGCTCCGCCGGGGCGTACTCAGGCGCCTCGGGCACGTTGACGACAACAGGGGTGAACCGCCTCGGCGCGCCCACCAACACCTTTCACGTGTGGGGGACGATCAAGTATTGAAGGGCGACACGGACCTGGGTGTGACGCCGTCCCTGCGCGTGGTGACCGGCCCGGCGGCGGGACGGCGATTCGAGCTGAGGGGGGAGTCAGTCATCGGCCGGGGGGCCGCCGACGTCACGATCGAGGACCCGGAACTGTCACGTCGTCATGCTGTGCTGCGACCGACGGCCCATGGGGTCGTCGTCGAGGACCTCGGGTCGTCGGCGGGGACGTTCGTGGACGGCCGGCGCATCGACGAACCGACGCTGATCGGCGAAACGGCGACGCTCCGTCTGGGTGGGACGGTACTCGTGCTCGGGTTTCCGGCCCCGGCCGTGACCGAGACGCGCGCTCCGATCGAACCGCGTGAGGTCTCGACCGTGGCGGCGGCCGGCTCCGGACCGTCGACGTCCCCGCCACCTCGCCGCCCGGGAGGCCGATCGGGAGGCCGAAGGGTCGAACGCAGAGCGCTCGTCGCGACCGTCGTGCTGGTGGTCCTCGGTTTCGGCGTGGCCGCCGCGGCGGGCGCGGCGGCGCTGTTCTGGGGCGGGGGCGCGAAGACCCACCGGCTCGACATCCACGGCGTGGTCGCGGTCATCGAGCAGGTCGGCCAGGTGGGCGCGCCCGGCAGCAGCCAGGTCGAAGTCGCTCGGATCTCGGGTCCGCCGGGTGGTGACGGCGCCGCGATCCAGCATGCCCAGGTTGGCCCGGGCGGCAGCGTCGACGGCATTGCGCAGCTCTACTTCCCCAGCGGGAGCATTACGGTCCACTACACCGGTCGCGCGTCTGTCAAGCCCGACCTCTCGTATCGGCTCGAGGCGACGGAGAAGGTCGTCGCCTCGGACGGGGAGTACGCAGGCGCTTCGGGCACCCAGACGATCATCGGTACCGGCCGGATCGGCGCGCCGACGACGTTCTTTCATGCCTTTGGAGTGATCAAGTACTGATGGCCGCGACCGTCGACGGGCGGAAGGGACGCTCGATCGAACCGCCCGGTGCCGGTTCCCCTTCGGAGCAACCCGACGGCCGGGAGACGCGGAAGCGTCTGACGGTGGCGGTGGTCGCCGCGGGCGCGCTGATGACGACGCTCGACGCGACTGTCGTCAACGTCGCGCTCCCGGTGATCCGCAGCGACTTCGGCTACCTCCACGTCACGGTCTCCGAGCTGCAGTGGGTGGTCAACGCCTATGCGCTGACCTTCTCGGCATTCCTGCTCACGGCGGGCAAGCTCGGCGACCTGTACGGCCGCCGCCGCATGTTCCTGATCGGCATGGTGCTCTTCGTTGTCGCGTCCGTGATCTGCGGGAGCGCCCGCAGCATCGGCGTTCTCATCGCGCTGCGCGCGGTGCAAGGAATCGGCGCTGCGCTCATCACCCCTTGCAGCCTCTCGATTCTCACCGCAACGTTCGCGCCCGAGGAGCGCGGGCTCGCCCTGGGCCTGTGGTCGGGCGTGCTCGGCATCGGAGTCGCGCTCGGTCCGCTCGTCGGGGGCGTCCTCGTCGACCAAGCGAGCTGGCGGTGGGTGTTCTACATCAACGTCCCGATCGGCGTGCTTTGCTTCGCTGCGACGCTCGCGTGGGTGAAGGAGTCACGCGATCCCAGCAAGGAACGGGCACTCGATCTTCCCGGAGTCGCGATCTCACTGCTCGGGCTGTTCGCGCTGACGTTCGGGCTTCTCAAGGGCAACGACTACGGCTGGGGCGATGTGCGGACAATCGGCTTGCTGGCGATCGGCGTGGCCGGGCTGGTCGGCTTCGTTCTGTTCGAGCGCATCCAGGCGAGACCGATGCTGCCGCTCTCGCTGTTTCGGAGCGCCACCTTCGCGGGCGCAAACACGGTCGCCGTGTTCGCGGGCTTCATTCTGTTCGGTGAGCTGTTCTTCGGCTCCCTCTTGCTGCAGTCGGTCATGGGCTATTCCGCGCTGAAGACCGGACTCGCCCTCCTGCCGATGACCTTGCTGATCATGGTCGTCTCTCCACCGATTGGACGGCTTTTGAGCAAAGGTATCGGCCCCCGCTGGATCATCACCGCGGGGATGCTCCTGCTCGCGGATTCGCTCGTCTTACTCTCGCGGTGCGGATACGGCTCGAACTTCTACGACCTCCTGCCCGCGTTCGTGTTGTCCGGCATCGGTTTCGCCTTCGTGCTCACGTCCCTGACCTCCGCGGCGCTTGCCGGTGTGCCCGTGCGCCATGCAGGCATCGGCTCGGCGGTCATCAACGCCACGCGGCAGGTCGGCGGAACGATCGGGCTCGCCGTCACCGTCGCAGTCTCGTCTGCCGTCGTGAACTCCTGGGTGTCCGCCGGCAGGACCCGGCCCGACGGCTTCGCGCACAGCTTCGACGTCGTGATGCTGGTCTCGGCCGGCGTTTCGCTGGCCGGCGCACTCGTGGCCGCGGTGACGTTGGCCAGGCAGTCGCCCGCTGCGGCGGCCGAACCGAAGGCCGAGCAGCTCACCGTTCGGCCGACCGTGAGCTGGCCCGTCGCGGCGCCGTCGGTCGTACAAGCGTTGCCGTACGGAGCCTCGCCGGGAACCGAGCGCGTCTCCCAGCTGCTTCAGGAGGACATGGCGCGGATGAGCATGACGGAACGCCCACAGGCGGTGGCTGTCGGCAACGGTCTCGCGCTCGTCGTCGAGACCGGGACGGCAACGGGCAAGCGCATCCCTGTCCTCGAAGAAGTCGTCGTCGGACGTTCGGAGCCGGAACCGGGTCGGCTCGACGGCGATTCGGAGATCTCGCGGCGGCACGCCAGCGTTTCCGAGCTCGACTCCGCGCGGGTGCTCGTCGAGGACCTGGCGTCGACGAACGGGACGTTTCTCAACGGCTATCGCATCCTCGCGCCGACCGTCGCACGGCCGGGGGACGAGATCCGCATCGGCTCGACCGTGCTTCGCCTCGAGGCCGGCTCGGAGCGTCCACCGGCTGGGTCGGACGCGGCGGCGGCGGTGAGAGTGTGACGGGCCGTCGCTGCGTCCTCGCGCTCGGTGCGGCGATGCTCACACTCGTCCTGGCCGGTTGCGGGGCGAACTCGATCGGGAGCCTCCAGCTCCAGCGGCTCGACGCCATCCGTCGCGCGACCGAGATGTACGTCGACCCGAACGTGGCGCTCGCGCGGGGTTACTTCCAGCTGCCCGGGTGCATTGCCTCGAGCGACGGCTCCGGGGCTCTCGGCACTCTCTTCATCAAGGTCACCGATCTCAATCGGCGGACGGTGGATCTCCTGCGACCGCAGGCGCTCTACTACGACCTCAACCCTGCGCACGGGAGCAAACAGCTTCTCGGCGTCGGGTACTTCGTGCCCGACGTAGGTCAGCGTCCACCCGACACACCTATCGGACACATGGAAGGCCCGCTGCCTGCGACGCCGCAGCAGCCGTCGCATTTCCAGCTCAACGCCTGGATCTACCGGCGAAACCCGACGGGCGTGTTGAGCTTCTGGAACAAGAACGTGACCTGCTGAGCTCCGGTTGGCCATGACGAGGCGGGCGCCGTCTTCGTGGACGGCGCCCGCGACGAAGAATCCGAGGTCGTTCCCTGTTACGGGCTCGCGTCGTGCACGATGTAATTCCCGTTCGTCACAGTCCTGGACGCGAACGGAGGAATGCAGAAGGTCGGAGGAAACCCGATCGGGAATCCCTCGAACTTGTCGTTCGTGCCGGGCTCGCCGTTGTCCACGAAGGAGAAGTAGCCGCCGTTGCCCACCTGGATGATCGCCGGATCCTTGGACTTCGTGACCTCGAAACCGACCGTCGCTGCGTTGCCCTGGACGCGCATGCACGTGATCCGTCCCTCGATGTCGATCGGAAACGGAACCGCGGGCGGGACTGCCCTGAGCACGAGGTGCCCGCGTGGATTCTCCCCGGACGGTCCGCTCTGCGCGTTGATGTGCACGAAGACGTCGATCGGGCCGGCGACGATCTGACCCGTGCCGGCGACGACGTCCTGATCTGGATCCGCGCTCGCGGGGCCCGTCGGTATCAGTAGTGCTGCCAGCGCGAACGAAAGCAGAAGTACTCGTCGCATTGAATCTCCCCTTTCTCCCCGGTGCCGATGTGGCTCTCTGACGCCTACGCCGTCACGGCCAGCTCGTCCAGCAGCATCACCTCGAATCCCTGCGACTGTTGACGCGCCTCGGCGAGCGTGAGGCCGTTGTCGTCGAACAGACCGTCCGCCTCCCAGCGTTCGGGGTGCAGGCTGATCGCGTGCGGATTGATCTTCCGCTCGGGATCCGGCGGCCCGTCGGGAAGCCGCTTCGCCGCCTTGTGGAAGAGCATCACCGCCATCCCCTCGAGGATGTCGACATTCGTCGTGTACCGCGACAGCAGCGTCTCGTCGTCGAGCCCGGCCTTCAGCTCCTTGAGGCGGTCCCACATGCCCGGGAACTTGCTCGTCACGGCGTGGATTCCCGTCGGGTTCGGTGGCTGGCCCGCCGCGTGCCAGTCTCGGAAGAGCTGCTGGACGCGCACGGCGAGCTGCGCGGAGCGCTGCACCTGCGGCAGCGTCGCCTGCGTGAACTCGAGGTCGGTCAGCTTGTCGTAGTACATGCGCGGAGCGTTGACGCCCCAGTAGACGACGTAGTCGTACGTCACCTTCGCGGCGAACACCTCCGCGTCGCCGAAGTACTGGTAGTGGTTCGTCCACACGTGCGTGAGCGCGAGGTCGAACAGGAAGAGGAAGCCGCGGTTGTATCCCTCGGCGCGCGCGGTGATGTCCTCGCCGCCGAGATCTCGCTTGATCAGATCGCCGACGTACGTGTTCGCCATCGCGATGTAGTCCGAGCCCGGCGAGTAGAGCGGGTCGATGAACACGCCTGCTTCCCCGACCATGGCCCAGCGCTGCGGCGAGAAGACGCGCTCGCACCCGTGTGAGAACTTCTCGATCTTGAGGAAGTCCTGGATGTCGTCCTTCCGCTCTTCCATGGCCTTTGCGAGTTGGGGATGCCGATGCTGTGCGAGTTCGAGGCGAGCGGGATCAGCCACACCCAGTAGCCCTCGCCGACGAGGTGTGTCGTGCTGTACCGGCGGATGCCCGGACGCTCCATTCGCGCCATCCACGTCTCGTCGTGCGCGCCCCACTCCTCGTGGTCGACGAGGCCGTTGCCGACGCGCCACCAGGCGGAGTTGATGTCGTGCTCGACGTCCTTCGCGAGCCCGAGCTTGTTGCGGAGGATGAACGAGCGGCCTGCCGCGTCGACGACCCAGCGCGCCGTGATGGTGCTCCGGTCGCCGCCGGGCCCGCCCTGCACGATCGTCACGGAGTGCTGATCGCCGTCGAGCTCGACCTCGTCGACGAACGCGCCCTGGACGAGGTCGATGCCCGCCTCGACGTTCCTGCGCGCGAGCTCGTTCTCGAAGCGCCCGCGATCGAGCTGATACGTCGGGACGGGCGCGAACGCGGAATCCCCCCATTCGACGCGCTGCGTGATGTCGCTGTTGTCGCCGGCGGGAAAGAAAAAGCGAAGTCCCGCCTTGAACAGCTCGTCCTGCTCGATGTGGTCCTTCATGTCGCAGACGCGCGCGAAGTAGTCCGCGCTGATCTCCACGGTGGACTCGCCGACCTTGAACGCCGCCTCGGGCGCTGGTCCGGGCCGCTTCTCGGCGACGAAGATCGATGTCTCGGGTCGCTGGCGCTTGAGCTGGAGCGCGAGCGTCAGGCCCGCGAGCCCGCCCCCCAGGATCGCGACGTCGTAGCGGTTACTTGTGGCTTCCATCGTGTCCTCCTAGGGGAATCGAAAATGCGGCCTCCAGCGAAGCAGGCAATACAACAACCGGCCGGTGGTTGTCAATCAGCGCGCTTCGGTGGAGCGTGGAATACTCGAAACGCCGAGTGCTCTCGCGGCTTGCAGATCTCATTCATCGCCGGCGCCGGTCGGCTCTGATCGCTGCCGTTCTCTTCATCGCGGTTTCGGGAGCCCTCGGCGGGCCCGTCTTCGGCCTGCTCTCCTCGAACGGCCGTGACTTCGAGGATCCCGGCTCGGAGAGCGTCGCCGCCCGGGAGCAGCTCGAGCGTGCGTCCGGGGCGAACCCGGACGTCGGCCTCGTCGCACTCGTTCGCACAGGCGTCCCCGTGGAGAGTGCGGCGGGACGGGCGAAGGTGGAGGAAGTGCGGCGAGCAATCGCGAGCGAACGGACGATCGCCAACGTCTCGACAGCCTTCACGACGCACAACCGCTCGCTCATCTCCAACGACGGCCGGTCGACCTACCTCGTCGCGTCGTTCAAGCCGATCTCGGGCGACGCCGAGAAGGACGCCGCGAAGCGCATCGAGCACGACCTGAAGGGAATCGACGGCGTCACGCTCGGAGGTTCCGCGATCGC
This sequence comes from Actinomycetota bacterium, assembly GCA_005885125.1. Lineage (GTDB taxonomy): Bacteria > Actinomycetota > Thermoleophilia > Gaiellales > Gaiellaceae > 3-1-20CM-4-69-9. The sequence continues at coordinate 13,194 of VAXU01000145.1, read as the reverse complement.
CAGCATCGAGGTCGACGACCAGATCTCGAAGGATCTCGCCCGCGCCGAGCAGTTCGGCATCCCGATCCTCCTCGTCCTCTCGCTCCTGTTCTTCCGTGGGCTCGTGGCCGCTTTGCTGCCCTTTGCGACCGGCATCGCGGCGGTCATCGGCGCGTTCTTCGCGCTGCGCCTCGTCGACCTGATCACGCCGCTCTCGAGCTACGCGCTCAATCTCGTCACCGGTCTCGGCATCGGGCTCGCGATCGACTACAGCCTCTTCGTGGTCTGGCGCTACCGCGAAGAGCTCGCGCGGAGTGGTCCCGGCGCCGCGGCCCTTCGGCGAACGCTCACGACGGCCGGACGCACGGTGGCGTTCAGCGCACTCACGGTCGCCGCTGCGATGGCGTCGCTCTTCGCGTTTCCCCAACGCTTCCTGTACTCCATGGCATTCGGCGGAGTCTTCGTCTCGCTGCTCTCGGCCGTCAGTGCGCTCGTCTTCCTCACGGCGATCATCGCAGTGCTCGGCCCGCGCGTGAACGCCGTCTCGCCGGCGAGATGGCAGGACGCGATCGCGCGAACGGCGCGCGCGGAGGGGGGAGGACCCTGGTTTCGGCTCGCGCACGGCGTGATGCGTCGGCCGTTGCCGGTCGCGACCGTCGCGGCAGCGGTCCTGATCGCACTCGGCGTTCCCTTCCTCGGAGTGAAGTTCACAGGAGTCGACTCCGGTGTCCTCCCGCGCAGCGCGCCGGCACGGCAGGCGCAGGACGCGATCGAGATGGGCTTCCCGAAGAACGAGACTGCTCCGATCTACCTCGCGGTGACGGCGCCGCGGTCGGCGGCGAAGGAGGTGCTGAGCTACGCCGCCGGCCTGGGCTCGTTGCCGAACGCCGTTGCGGTCACTCGGCCGCGCGCCGTCGACGCCGAGACCTGGCGGATCGACGTCTACCCGCGCAGCCGGTCGCTCGCGGGCTCGACGAAGACGCTCGTCCACGACATCCGTGACCACCCGGCCCCGTTTCCGATCCGCGTCGGCGGCGAATCCGCGGCGTACATCGACCAGCAGGCGAGCTTTCGCTCGCATCTCCCGTACGCTCTCCTGATCGTCGCGGTGACGACTCTCGTCCTGCTGTTCCTGCTGACGGGATCGGTCGTCTTACCCGTGAAGACCCTCATCCTCAGCGTCCTCTCGCTCAGCGCCACGCTCGGGTTCCTAGTGCTCGTCTTCCAGGACGGGCGGTTCGAAGGCCTCCTGAGCTACACGAGCCAGCATGCGCTCAACGCGACACAGCCGATCCTGATCGGCGCGATCGCGTTCGCGCTCTCGACCGACTACGCGGTGTTCCTGCTCACCCGGATCAAGGAGGTGCGCGACGCGACCGGCGACGAGGTCGAATCCATCGCAGTCGGGCTCGAGCGGACGGGCCGCATCGTGACCGCCGCGGCGCTGATGCTCGCGGTCGCGATCGGCGCGTTCGTCACCTCGAAGATCGTGCTGATCAAGGAACTCGGCCTCGGTGTCGCCTTCGCAGTGCTGATCGACGCGACGATCGTCCGCGCGCTGCTCGTCCCCTCGCTGATGAAGATGCTCGGAGCCTGGAACTGGTGGGCGCCGGAGCCGCTCCGGCGCGTCCATCGCCGGATCGGCCTCCACGAAGCCGGCGGCGAGTAGCGCTACAGGCGGTACGACATCCGGGACGTCACGACTGCGTCCGCGAGCTTCGCGTAGAGGCGCGCGTTGTCGATGGCGATCGCGGCCTGGTTCGCCAGCGCACCCGCGAGCGCCTTGTCCTCCTCCGAGAAGTCGCCATCGCGCTTGTTGATCACCTCGACCACGCCGATCGCCTGGTCGCGGACCTTGAGCGGCAGCGCGATCATGTTGCGCGTCTCGAAGCCGGTCGCATCGTCCATCACGCCGTAGAAGCGCGGGTCGTTCTTCGCATCCGCGACCACGGTCGGCTCGCCGCTCTCCAGAACCGCGCCCGCGATGCCCTTGCCGGACGGGACGTGGCGCCGCTCGACACGCTCGCCGGGTTCACCGGTCGCGATATGGATGACGAGGTCGCCGGACTCCTCGTCGAGGAGAAGGAGCGAGCTCGTCTCGGCGCCAAGAAGCTCAGCCGCGGACGACATGATGAGCTCCAGCAGCTCGTCGACGTTCAGCGTCGAGTTGAGCGCTCCCGTGATCTCGATGATCCGCTTGAGGGCGGCAACCTCGTCCTGTCCTTTGGCCATTCGTCTCTCCTTTAGCTTGCGGCCGCGGCTGCCGCGGCTTCCTCGGACATGAAGTGCTCGACGAAGTCCGTCGTGACGTCGCCGGAGCGGAATTGCGGGTGGTCCAGGATCCGGAGGTGGAACGGGATCGTCGTCTTCACGCCGCGCCCCGAGATCTCGAACTCGCCGAGCGCGCGAATCATCCGGTCGATCGCCGCGTCGCGGTTGGGCGCCCAGACGATCAGCTTCGCGATCAGCGAGTCGTAGAACGGGCTGATCATCCAGCCGGGATAGCAATGTGAGTCGACGCGAGTCCACGGGCCGCCCGGCGGCACGTACGTGTCGAGCCTGCCGGCTGCAGGCGCGAAGTCCTTGTCGGGATCCTCGGCGTTGATCCGGCACTCGATCGCGTGGCCGTGGAGCGGCAGCACGTCGTCCTGCGTGACCGAGAGCTTCTCCCCCGCGGCAACGCGGATCTGCTCCTGGATCAGGTCGGTGCTCGTGACGAGCTCGGAGACGGGATGCTCGACCTGGATGCGGGCGTTCATCTCCATGAAGAAGAGGTTGCCATCGAGGTCGAGCAGGAACTCCATCGTGCCCGCGCCCGTGTAGCCGACCGAGAGCGCGCCGCGCACGGCGGCCTCGCCGACTTCACGGCGGGTCTCCTCGTTCAGATGGATCGACGGCGCCTCCTCGATCAGCTTCTGGTGACGCCGCTGGACCGAGCAGTCGCGCTCGCCGAAGTAGACGCCGCTTCCGTGCGCGTCGCAGACGAGCTGGATCTCCGTGTGGCGGGAGGTCTCCAGGTAGCGCTCGATGTACACGGCGCTGTCCTTGAACACCGCTTGCGCGGTTGCGCGCGTCGTCTGGTAGAGCCGCGCCAGATCCTCCTCCTGCGTGACGACGCTCATGCCGCGCCCGCCGCCGCCGGCGACGGCCTTGATGATCACGGGGTAGCCGATCTCGCCGGCGATGTCGTGCGCCTCGTCGACCGTGTTCACCGGCTCGACCGTCCCCGGCAGGAGGGGCAGGCCGGCCTTCTGCATCAGCTCGCGCGCAGTCGCCTTGTCGCCGACCTTCTCCATCACGTCCGGACGCGGCCCGATGAACGTGATGCCCTCGTCCGTGCAGATCTCGGCGAAGTACGGATCCTCCGAGAGGAAGCCGTACCCGGGATGGATCGCGTCGGCGCCCGTCTTCAGCGCCGCGCCGATCAGGCTCGGGATGTGCAGGTAGCTGCGCCCGACCGCGGGCGGGCCGATCTGAACGGACTCGTCGGCGAAGCGGACGACGGCGGACTCGGCGTCGGCCGTCGAGTAGACGGCGACGCACTTGATGCCGAGCTCGCGGCAAGCGCGCGCGACGCGGAGCGCGATCTCGCCTCGGTTTGCGATCAGGACTTTTTCGAACACCGCTCTAGCCCGCCGGCTCGAGCAGCATCAGGGTCTGTTCGAACTCCACCCAGTCGCCGTCCTCGGCCAGGATCTTGCTGACCTTTCCGGCCTGGTCGGCCTGAACCTGGTTCATCAGCTTCATCGCCTCGACGATCCCGACCGTTTGCCCCGCGTCGACCGTGTCGCCTTCGTTCACGAACGGCGGCGCGCCCGGCTGGGACGAGCGGTAGAAGGTCCCGACGAGGGGCGCCTTGATCGGATGCCCTGCGTCGAGGGCGGCGCTGTCGCCGTCCTTTCGCTCTTCGGCCATCGTGCCGCCACCGCCGCCCCCGCCCGCCTCTGCGACGACGACGCCGGCTCGGCGCTCGATCTCGATCTTCGTGTCGCCGGCCTCGACGGAGAACCGCTGCACCGTGCTCCCTTCGAGGCGCTTGACGAGGTCGCGCGCCTCTTCCCAGACGGCGCGGATGAGCTCCTGATTCGTAGGCGGCTTTCGCTTCGGGGGCGGCTCAGGCATCGGTGCTCTCCAGTTTCGGAAGGACGGGCTGCTGATCGGCCGTGCCGAACATGCGGAAACGTGCGTAGCGGCGTTCCACGAGCTGGTCGGGCGCGGTTCCGAGCAGATCGCGGAAGCTCGTGACGATCGCGGTCTTCAGGTTCTGTGCCGCGACGAGCGCGTCCGTGTGCGCGCCGCCCTCGGGCTCCGGCACGATCGCATCCATGATCTTGAGTCGGAGGAGGTCGGGCGCCGTCACGCGGAGCGCGGCGGCGGCACGGGGCGCCTGCGCGGCGTCCTTGAAGAGGATGGTCGAGCAGCCCTCGGGGCTGATCACGGAGTAGTAGGAGTTCTCCATCATCGCCTCGGCCTGTCCGCGCTCCTCGGCGTCGATTCCGGGATACGCGCCCGGCGTGTCGACGAGGGTGACGATGGGGATGCCGAACTTCGCGGCGTAGCGCATCAGGCGCAGCGCCTTTCGATACCCCTCGGGATTCGGCATGCCGAAGTTGCGTTCCATCATCTCGCTCGTCGTGTGGCCCTTCTGGTGGCCGAGCACGATCACGGTGATGTCGCCGAGCTTCGCGAGCCCGCCGACGATCGCCGCGTCCTCGTCAAAGAGCCGGTCGCCGAAGAACTCCTGGTAGTCGTCGAAGACGTGGCTGATGTACTCCAGCGTGTTCGGACGGTCCGTGTGGCGGGCGAGCTGCACGATCTCCCACGGGTCGCGTGTGGGCAGCTGCTCGGGGTCCGTGATCGGCGCGGCGCCCGTCGCCTCGGGTAGGCCGGCGGCATCGGGACCGTCGGCGCCCGTGTGCAGCTCGAGGATCTTGCGCAGCGAGTTGCGCAGGTTCTCACGCGGCTCGACGAGGTCGAGCTGACCGTGGTCCATCAGGAAACCGGCCGTCTGGAAACCCTCCGGCAGCTTCTGCCTGATTGTCTGCTCGATCACCTTCGGGCCGGCGAAGCCGATGTAACTGCCGGGCTCCGAGATCAGCAGGTCGCCGAGCGTGGCGAATGACGCGCTGACGCCGCCGTACGTCGGATCGCTCAGGAAGGACACGAAGAGGACGCCCTCCTCGTGGAGCCGGGCGACCGCCTGGCTCGTCTTCGCGAGTTGCATCAGCGATACGCAGCCCTCCTGCATGCGCGCACCGCCCGAGGCGGAGATCGCGAGGAACGGAAGCCGCCGCTCGAGCGCCAGCTCGGCGCCGCGCGTGATCGCCTCGCCGACGCCGCCGCCCATGCTACCGCCGATGAACGCGAAGTTCATGATCGCGACGACGAGCGGGTTGCCGCCGATCGTCGCCGTGCCGTAGAGCGCGCCCTCGCGGCTCCCGGTCTTGCGGAATGCTTCGGCGAGCCGGTCGGCGTACGGCTTCGAGTCGGCGAACGCGAGTGGGTCGACCGGTTCGATGTCGCCGCTCAGGTCCTCGAAGCTCCCTTCGTCGAGCAACGTCGCGAGCCGTTCCTGCATGGGCAGGCGGAAGTGGTAATTGCACTCGGGGCAGACGCCGAGGTTCCGCTTCAGGCGCTTGTGGTAGACGAACGCGTCGCATGACGGACACCGGGTCCACTGGACCGGCTCGGTCGTCTTCGTGGGTGTCTCGACCTTAGAAGCCATGGTCCTCCGTGTGGAGTCGTCGGTGTTCGGCCTGGGATGCGGCGAGGGCTTCGTCGACCTCGGCCCGACTCGGGGCGGGGCGATCGGCTTTTCCGAAGACCTCCGTGACGACGAACGCGAGCAGGTCGGTCGTGCGCCCGTACCGGTCGACGCGTGTCGCCTCGATCGCAAGGTCGAGCGCGCGGCGCCACTGCTCGCGCTGGATCTCGGCCTGGATCATCCCGTGGTAGGCATAGACCTCGTGCTCCGGCTCGTCGTCGATCGCGGTGAGCCGTGCATACTCCACGACCGCGTTCTCCGACCGGCCGAGGGCGAGGTTGAGCTCGGCCGCGTCGAGGGTGGCGAGCACGTCGTCCGGCTGCAGCTGCAGGAGGTTCTCAGCGGCTTTGAGGGCTTCCTCGTGCCTCCCGGTGGCGCGGTAGACGTCGATCAGCGCGCGGCGCGCGATCGTGCTCCCGGGATCGCGCTCGACGGCCTGTGTGAGGTGCGAGATCGCCTCGTCGACGCGTCCCGAGGCGAGCGCGCCGTGGCCGAGATCGATCAGGCCCGACACGTCGTCCGGGCGGAGCTCGATCGCCTGCTGGATCGCGCTCATGGCTTCGGAGAGCCGGTTCTGGTAGAGGAACGCCTCGGCGAGCTCCCGCCAGGCGTCGGCGTTGTCGGGCTCGATGTCGACAGCCTGCTCGAGGTAGCCGGTCGCATCGGCGAGATCCAGCTCCGCGCTCGATTTCCCGGCGAGCCGCAGCAGGTTGACGTCCTTCGGCTCGTCGGCCAGCCCCTGCAGCGCCAGCTCGCGGGCGGCCTGGAAGTCGCCGCCGTTGTACCGGGCGAGCGCGTCCTCGTAGCGATCGTTGGTTGCGGCAGTTCCCACCGTCAGTCCTCTTTCACGAAGCAGTAGCGCCCGCCGTGGAAGAGCAACGGCTTCGCGTCCGGGTTGCTGCCCAACGCGACCACCTCGCCGATGAAGACGAGATGATCGCCGGCCTCGTGCGAGGCGTGCAGGCGGCAGTCGAGATAGCCGGCCGCGCCTTCGAGGATCGGCGAGCCGGTCACGGCGAAGAAGTGCGGGATCTCGCCGAAGGCCTCTGCCCCGCGCGGGCGGTCCTTGGAGGAGAAGTAGCGGGAGATCGGCTCGTGGTCGTCGCCGAGAATGTTGACTGCGAACACGCCGTTGCGCTCGATCGTCTCCGCGCCGTGGGTCCCGCTGATCACGCAGATGAGCACGAGCGGCGGGTCGAGGGACACGGACGAGAATGCATTCGCCGTCATTCCGAACGGATGGTCGACGCCCTGCGTCGTTATCACGGTGACCCCCGTCGCGAACGCACCGAGGGCGTTCCGGAAGTCAGCACCGTTGAATTCCTGCTGGGCGAGCTCGGGCTCGCGCGCCACCTGCGCCATTGCCGCGACTTATCCCGAGGGCGGCATCTGAATCTCCTCGAGCCGCTGTTGGATGACCCGGTCGAAGTCCCGCGTCGTGCCCATCGATCCAGCGACGAGGTTGCGGAACGCGTCACGTTCCATCGCGAACAGCGTCGCGGGGGTGGAGGCGCGCGCGGTGGCCATGCGCGGGGAGTCGCGCAGGATCGCCATCTCGCCGAAGAACTGACCGCGGGAGAGGGTGGCGAGCGTTCGCTGCTGGCCGTCGTCCTCGCGGATGATCTCGACCTCGCCGTCGATGATGATGAAGAACTTGTCCGCCGGCGCTCCCTGGCGAACGATCACCGTGCCGGCGTCGACCTCCATCGTGTTCAGCTGCGCGGCCAGCGTCTCGGCATCCTGCTGGGGGAGCTCGCGGAAGACGCTGTAGACGAGATCCCGATGAAAGTCGATCCCGCCGCGGTTCGTGCTCTCCGACGTCGTGTTGTCGATGAACTGGAGCTCGCTCGGCGAGAGACGGAAGACGGACACGTTCGCCGCCAGCGAGCCTGCGAGCGACGGAAACTTCGCGAGGAAGAGATCCTTGGCCCTCTTCACCTCGGCGGGGTTGAGCACGACCTGTGCCTCGCCGGTCGCCTGGATTCCCTTGGTCCCACGCCAGTCCGCGTCGTACTGGTCGATCGCAAAGGAGACGACGGGGTTCTGCTCCATATGCCGGGCGGTCGCCGTATCGGGCCGCGTCCACACATAGACCGTGGGGCCCTCGTTCACGTAGATAAGCGTGGTTGCCCGAGGGACTCCGGCCGGCGACGCCGTCGCGAGCGTCAGCGTCGGCTGTTCACCTAGGTAGTCGAGAACATGCCCCGGTACCTCCAGCACCGGCGTGTTGGTCCCCATCACTCTCCTCCGCTCGAAGGGCCGGTATCAGCCAGGCCAAGGATGACGGCTCCGGAAAAGGGATTCAAGGCCGAGCTGTGGCTCGAGGAGCTACCCGAGGGACCGGTCGAGATAGGTCCCGGCGCTGATCAGCTGCAGGTGGGTGAATGCCTGGGGGAAGTTTCCGAGCTGCTCGCCGCTCAGCCCGATCTGCTCGGCGTACAGGCCCAGGTGGTTGGCATACGTGAGCATCTTCTCGAAGGCGAGGCGCGCCTCGTCGAGTCGTCCGGCCATCGCCAGCGCCTCGACATACCAGTAGGTGCAGATCGAGAAGGTTCCCTCCTCGCCCTCGAGCCCGTCCTCCGAGAGCTGGAGGTTGTAGCGGTAGACGAGGCTGTCGCTGACGAGCTCGTCCCCGATCGCGTCGAGCGTCGAGATCCACCGTGGGTCGGTCGGAGCGATGAACTTCACGAGCGGCATCATCAGGACGCCCGCGTCGAGGACGTTGGTGTCGTAGTGCTGGACGAACGCCCGCCGGTCCGCGTGCCAGCCCTTGGTCATAATCTGGTGGTAGATCGAGTCCCGCTCGCGTTGCCATTTCGCGAGGTCGCTCGGGAGGCCGCGTTGGGTTGCGATGCGGATCGCACGCTCGAGGGCGACCCACGACATCAGCCGCGAGTACGTGAAGTTCTGCCTGCCGCCGCGCACTTCCCAGATCCCCTCGTCGGCCTGGTCCCAGTTGTCGCACACCCACTCGACGACGCGTGTGAGGTCCATCCACGCGTCGTGGTGGATCGGGTTGGCGTCCTTGTTGAACAGATAGACCGAGTCGATCAGCTCGCCGTAGATGTCGAGCTGGAGCTGGTCGGCGGCCCCGTTTCCGATTCGGACCGGGGCTGAGCCGCGGTAGCCCTCGAGGTGGTCGAGGATCAGCTCTTCGAGCTCCGCGCGGCCGTCGATCCCGTACATGAGCTGGAGGGGCCCCGCAGCCGCCGGTCGCGTTTCGCGGAACCGATCGGTCAGCCAGCTCATGAACGCGGCCGACTCCTCGGTGAAGCCGAGCCGCAGCAGCGCGTAGAGCGAGAACGCCGCGTCGCGAATCCATGTGTAGCGGTAGTCCCAGTTCCGCCCGCCGCCGATGTGCTCGGGGAGGCTCGTTGTCGGCGCCGCGACGATCGCGCCGGTCGGGAGGTACGTCATCAGCTTCAGCGTCAGCGCCGAGCGATTGATCATCTCGCGCCAACGGCCCTGGTAGCGGGACTGGCTCAGCCACCGTCCCCAGAACGAGACCGTCTGCTCGAACGCGTCCCGCGTCTCCGCCTCCGAATACGTGCGTGGGACGTACGTCTCGGGCACGGCCTCGAGCACAAACGTCGCGCTTTCGCCGGCGAAGAGCGTGAACTCGCAGCACGCGCCCGGCTCGGAATAATGGAGTGGAACGGCGCTCTCGATCGCGAGCGTCAAGTCGGGCGACTTGAAGATGACGCCGTTCTCGTGGAAGACGACGTCGTGCTTGTCGCGCCCGTAGTTGAAGCGCGGCTGGAGGTCGAGCCGGAAGCGCATCTCGCCGCGCACGCCGAGGACGCGCCTGATCAGGCGATGGCGATGGGCCGCGACGCCCGACTGGATCGGCATGAAGTCCTCCACCTCGCCGACGCCTGCGGGCGTGAGGAAGCGCGTGATCAGCACGTTCGTGTCGGGCAGGTAGAGCTGCTTCGGCGTCCAGTCGTCGACCGTCGGCGCGATCCGGTAGAACCCGCCGCGCGCCTTGTCGAGAATCGCCCCGAACACGCTCGGCGAGTCGAAGCTCGGACAGCAGTACCAGTCGATCGTGCCGTCTGTGCCGACGAGGGCGATCGAGTGCAGGTCGCCGATGATCCCGTGCTCCGCGATTGGGAGGTAGTCGGTCATCGCGGCGGCCGCGGGACCGGCGGCAACGGTCTGCGTCTCGGCGTTCACGGCGTGGGTCGGCTCAGGTGCGGAGCTCGTCGGTGGTTTTAAGCCTCCGAGCTTCTGTTTGGAGCATCCGGTACATCACCTTCGGGTTGGCGAGGAGAAAGTCCTCCACCCCGTCCGGCGGGACGTAGAGGCAGCGCAGCGGCGTGCGTGCGATGACGTCCGCGACCACGGGCTCGTCGAGCAGCGCCGAGATCTCGCCGAAGAAGCTTCCCGCCGTCAGGGCCGCGAGCTCTTCGCCCTCCAGCACGACCGAGACCTCTCCGTCGACGATGATGAACAGGCCCGGGTCCATCTGGCCCCGGCGCACGACCCAGGAGCCCTCGCCGAAGGACACCTCCTCCAGACCCGGGAGCAGCAACTCGAGCTCGGGCTGGCCGAGATCGCGGAAGAGGGCCAACCGCGACACGCTGTCGACGAGGGCAATGTCCACGCTCACGGCACACCGAACGCTAACGGGCGGACGGGGACTATGCCAACCAAGCGCATTTGTCGGATAATGGGAGCGGCTCGAGGTGGGCCGACGACACGTTCCCGGAGACAACGGAGGCGAGATGGTTGCGGTTCGTGAGGCGGAAGCTGGGGTCCTTTCACAGGAGGAGCTCGAGAAGATCGACAAGTACTGGCGGGCGGCGAACTATCTGGCCGTCGGTCAGATCTACCTCCTCGACAACCCGCTCCTGCGGGAGCCGCTTTCCCTCGAGCACGTCAAGCCGCGCCTGCTCGGCCACTGGGGGACGACGCCCGGGCTGAACTTCATCTACGTGCACCTGAACCGCGTGATCAGGGCGCACGACCTGAACATGATCTACATCTGCGGCCCCGGCCACGGCGGGCCCGCGATCGTCGCGAACACCTACCTCGAGGGCTCCTACAGCGAGCTCTACCCGAACGTCTCCGAGGACTACGAGGGGATGCACCGCCTCTTCAAGCAGTTCTCGTTCCCGGGCGGGATCCCGAGCCACACCGCCGCCGAGGTCCCAGGCTCGATGCACGAGGGCGGCGAGCTCGGCTACGCGCTCTCGCACGCGTTCGGCGCGGCGTTCGACAATCCCGACCTCATCGTGGCCGCGGTGGTCGGCGACGGCGAGGCCGAGTCGGGCCCGCTCGCGACCTCGTGGCACTCGAACAAGTTCCTGAATCCGACAGGCGACGGCGCCGTCCTGCCGATCCTGCACCTGAACGGCTACAAGATCGCCAATCCGACGCTGCTCGCACGGATGCCGAAGGACGAGCTGATCAGCCTGCTCGTCGGGTACGGCTACAAGCCGTACTTCGTCGAGGGCAGCGACCCGGTGGAGGTCCATCCCGCGATGGCCGCGACGCTCGAACAGATCGTCCTGGAGATCAAGGCGATCCAGCACGACGCGCGCGAGAACGGCAACACCGCCCGCCCGCAGTGGCCGATGCTCGTCCTGCGCACGCCCAAGGGGTGGACGGGCCCGAAGGAGATCGACGGCAAGAAGGTCGAGGACTTCTGGCGCTCGCACCAGGTCCCCTTCGCGGACGTCGGCAAGAGCGGCCACCTCAAATTGCTCGAGGACTGGCTCAAGAGCTACGGGCCGGAAGAGCTCTTCGACGAGAACGGGACGTTTCACGCCGAGCTGAAGGAGCTTGCCCCGAAGGGGACGCGCCGGCTCGGGTCGAATCCACACGCCAACGGCGGGTCGCTCATGCGCGACCTCCGGCTGCCGGACTTCCGCGACTACGCGGTCGACTGCCCGACGCCCGGCTCCACGATCGGCGAGGCGACGAAGGTACTCGGGGACTTCCTCCGCGACGTCATGAAGCGGAACCTGGACTCGAAGAACTTCCGCGTCTTCGCTCCGGACGAGCTGGCGTCGAACCGGCTGAGCGCGATCTTCGAGGTGACCGACAGAACGTGGGTCGAGAGCACGATCCCCGAGGACGATCACCTCTCGCCCGACGGCCGGGTGATGGAGATCCTGAGCGAGCACACCTGTCAGGGCTGGCTCGAGGGCTACCTCCTCACGGGACGCCACGGCTTCTTCACCACCTACGAGGCATTCGTTCACGTCGTCGACTCGATGTTCAACCAGCACGCCAAGTGGCTGAAGACGATCCGCCATCTCGAGTGGAGGCGCCCGGTCGCCTCGCTGAACTACCTCCTGACGTCGCACGTGTGGCGGCAGGACCACAACGGGTTCTCGCACCAGGATCCCGGGTTCATCGACCATGTCGTGAACAAGAAGGCTGAGGTGATCCGCGTCTACCTGGCGCCGGATGCCAACACGCTGCTCGCCGTCAGCGACCAGTGCCTGCGCGCGCACAACTGCATCAATGTCGTGATCGCGGGCAAGCAGCCGGCGCTCCAGTACCTCACGATGGACGAGGCGGTCAGGCACGTCACGGCCGGCATCGGCATCTGGGAGTGGGCGAGCAACGACCGCGACGGGGAGCCGGACGCCGTGATGGCGTGCTGCGGCGACATCCCGACGCTCGAGACGCTCGCGGCCGTCGACCTGCTCCGCAACTACTTCCCGAACATCAAGCTGCGCGTCGTCAACGTCGTCGACCTCATGCGGCTGCAGCCGGAGAAGGAGCATCCGCACGGCCTCTCCGACGACGACTTCGACATGATCTTCACGACCGACAAGCCGGTCGTGTTCGCGTTCCACGGCTACCCGTGGCTGATCCACCGCCTCACCTACCGGCGGCGGAACCACCGGAATCTGCACGTCCGCGGCTACAAGGAAGAGGGAACGACGACGACGCCGTTCGACATGGTCGTGCGGAACGATCTCGACCGCTTCCACCTCGCCGAGGACGTGATCGACAGGCTGCCGAAGCTCGGCGCCAACGCGGCGTATGTGAAGCAGGAGCTCCGCAACAAGCTGATCGAGCACAACGAGTACATCCGCAAGTACGGCGACGACATGCCGGAAATAGCGGACTGGAAGTGGGAGCGCTGAGGAACTAGGACGTCGCGGGCGCGTGGAGATGGTCGAGAGCGAGTCTCAGCCAAGCGACGGCATGCGCTTGCCACAGGGCGGTCGTGTGGCCGCCGGCGTAGAGCTCGAACAGGTGTGAGACGCGGGCAGCGGTGAGCTCGCGGTCGAGCCGCACATTGTCGGCGACGAAGGTCGGATCGCTCTTGCCCACGTAGAAGCCGAAGAACGTCGGATACCGGCGGAACTGCGTCTTGAGCTGAGCGAGAAGTGCGTGGACGCTGGCATTGTCGTTGTCGGCTTTCGAGCCGACGTCCAGTGTCTTCTCTCCCGTCTCGTCGGTCGGGCGGAAGTACCCGCTCCACGATT